>PEBX01000130.1 GCA_003050645.1 Candidatus Carbonibacillus altaicus | reverse complement strand
TATGATCCCTTGTTGAGCGTCTGCCACTCCGTATAATGATGCCCTTTGGGCGTCTCATAGAGAAAACTGTTCGTCGTTTGCGGCTTGTATACCATCAAAGTCGGGAAGCGGCGATGGAAGGCCACATGGACCACTTCACCGTCATTGACGGCCGTTTCCCACTCCGCATCGGGCACGTTCTCGACCTCTCCATACGTTTTGATCAGCCTCTCCATGGTTCGCAAGAAGAAATCATTCAATTCCGATTTAATCTCTTCCGGTTGTTCGGGAAAGCTCCCTCTCTTCAGACTCATCTGCACGAGGGGAAACCGGTGCTTGTTCTGATTGAGGATCACCATGCTGTTTTCCATCTTTTTGAGCGCCCGAATGATTTGGATCACCCGGTATGACGCCCTTTCCACCCAGGTATCCCGTGCCTCCTCGGCCCGTTTCTTATCCTCTTGCAACCGGTTCGTCTCTTCTGCCGCATGTAGGATCATGCTCTCTAAAACATCGTGAGACTGCTTCCAGTCGTTTAGGTCTAATTCGTGGATCGCCTGTTTCAGATTCTCCTTCAACGTGGCATCCCACGACAACCCTTCCAATTTCTGCAGGAGGCGGGAACGCTCCCTTTCCATAGCTCCCTTCAAATGATCCAATTGCTCTTTGAACCGTTTATGGGCCTCGATCCACGCCTCCACCGCCCTATCCGGCTCCCGTTTCACCGATTCCATCAGGGCCTGCGGGATCTCTAAGGTTAATTTCAGGCGAATCCCCTGATCTCCCATTCGCTTCTGATTGTTATCCAGGCGGCCGATCTTTTGTCTCAAGTCGTCGAGGATCTGTTCCACTTCGCGCAGATGGCTTGAGCTTTTTGCCTTTCCTTCCACGATCTCTTGTTCCTTCAACTCCAGTGCAATCTCTTCCCAGGGATCTACTTCCTTCCCATACTGGTGCAACACCTCTTGCGCTGATTTAAACAAATGCTCCTGTTCGGTGGAGCAGGAGGCGTCGGTGCGCTCAAAATCCCTTATCAGCGCCTGAAGCTGTTTCTGTTCTTCCCCGTATTCTTGCTCCGCCATGCGCCATCTCCGTTTTAACACCTCTTCCGCTCCCTCCACAGGCGTGACCTGTGGCCAATCGGGCGTCACATCCTCCATTTCCGTCTCTTTCTCTTTGCGCCGCCAGTTCAATTGGATCAACCGTTCCTGAAGCCGGAGCAACTCCGCTTCTTTTTCTTCGACGCTCTGTTTTAAGCGGAGCGCCTCGCGGGCGAGTGGAAGCAATTGCCCGGTATCCATCTCCCAGGTGATCCCAACCTCGACATATTCATTGATGATACGTACCCGTTCCTCGTATTCTCCCTTACCTCCGGCGGGAAAAGCTGCATCCGTCAGCACCTTCTTTACTTCCTCAAACTCCTTTTCCCTCTTTCCCCTCCAATGCCTCTCGTTATCTTTCAAATCGTTTAACCCGTTCTCAAGCCGGGTGTAGCGCTCCTCCAAACTCCTCTTTTCCGTTTCCAGGCGATGGATCTCTTGCAGAACTTCGTCCCGTTCCCTCATATCCCCTTTGTATTGAAAAACCCGGTCGATCCACCGCTTCAGTTCACCGATGGCCTCTTCTTGCCTCCGAATGAATTCTTCCGTTTCCAGGCTCTTTTCCGATACTCTCCGGACGGCCTCCTCAAGCTCCGTCTCCCTTGATATGAGCTGCTGCAAACGATCCTCCACGCCTGTGAGCCATTTCTTTTCATCCTCCATCCTCTCCCGCCAAACCGCCGACGATGTTTCCCGGAGCAACATCCGAATCTCATCCCATATCTCCCGTAAGCTGTTCACCTGTTCTTCATACATGGTGAGGGCAGCCTTAAAGCGCTCTTCTTCTTTCTCCAAGCTTTCTCGCCACTCATCCCAGCGTTCATCGCTAAGCGCCAATTCCATGCCGAAATCATGGAGATAGAGAGCGGTCTGATCGGAGAACCAGCCATCCCCTTCTCCCTCCATAGGAGAGTGCATAGGTGAGTGGGGCTCAGGTTCAATCTCCCGGGAATAGATGGGGACCGGAGAGCGGAGAAACCACTCCCGTGCTTTAGGAGAGGAAAAAAGTGTTTTGAGCCGCTTTTCGTCCGCCTTCCAGATGACAAGCCCATAGGGTAGGAGGGGATAACGACGGATATAGGTGAGGGATGCTTCATAAGACAAATCTTTCAAAAATTCGGTTCCATACACCGCCTGGATATTGGCCGCTTCCAAATGCCGATATAGCTGGGCGAGATCCCGATTGGGAATCCAGTACTCCTCCGTTTGCAGCGAACGGTCCAGCTGGTGCATCCAATAGGCCTCTTCCTCCTCTTTTTGCGCTCTCCCCACTTTCGCGATTCTTTCCTCGATCCTCCGTGCCGCCTCTTGTAACCAACCCATGCCGCCGCGATTCTCCACGGACCACTCCGGAAAGAACGAACGGAGTTTCATGTAAAGCGACTCTTCCCCTTTTCGGCGCGCATGGTACGCTTCTTCCAGTTCGACCAGATTTCTTTCATGCTGTTCTTTCTCCTGAGTGAGGGCGCTATGTTCTGCGATCACTCTCTCTTTCTCCCGTTGATATTCCTCCAGCTGCCGTTTTAATTCGGCCAGATTCTCTTTCCGTTGTTCATACTCCCTCTGGTGTTCTCGGAGCACCGCCTCCGGATCTGTGTTTGCTTTGGCGCCATAGCGGTTGGCCATCCGGATCGCCTGGCCGTTAAACTCTTTTATTCTTTCGGATAGGGTCCCTGCTCTCCCTTTTTTCTCCACCAGACGCCGGTCGGTTTGCTCGATCTCCTCCTTCGTGGCGGACTTAAGATCCTGAAACTCCCTTTTCGCCTGCTCCACCTGGGCGATATGATCCGCCCAAAGGGAGGCAGCCCGATCCCACGCCTCCGCAAGATGTTTTCGGAGGCGCTCCAGCTCTTGGGCGGTGGGAGAAGCTTCCATGGACTTTTGCAGCTGTTCGATCTCCTCCCGGGTTTCCCTCTCTTGATTCTCCCGATCCGACCATTGGCGCAACAAGTAGTGGAGGTGGGTGCGTTTCACCTCCTGTTCCAACGCAGCTACCCTCTCGGCCTTTCCCCTCTTCTGCTCCATGATTTGCTCGAGCCGATCTTTCATCTGCTTCACTTTCCGATGTTGTTTCGCATAGCTTAAGTTCGCTTCCTGCCAGAGCCAGTCCCTCTGTCTTTCTTCTTCACGTTCTTTCTCCTCTCCCCATTTTTCAAGCTCTGCGCCTAACGTTTGCTGCCAACCATGAATTGCGCCGAGCAAAATCTCCCCTTTCTCCTGATGCGCTTCAACCCTCTTTTTTTCTGAAAGGCCGTTTTCCAAAGAATCCTTCAGAGGCCTTAACACCTCTTGCATTTCTCGGTAGGAAGCCTCCCGAGCCATTAACTTCGGCAGATCCTGGGCGATCTTCACCGAAGAACGAAAAAGGGGGACAAGGCCTTCCGCTTCCTCCGTCTGCAGGTACTGGCTAATGGTAGGGATAATTTTATGGCGAAAGAGACCGTCGTTATCTTGGCCATCGCTGAAGAAGGCCTCCACGCCTCCCTCCTCTTTGTTAATTTTCCGCATCACCTGCCAATCGCCCTTTTCAATTCCGAAAGAGGCGAGGTAATCGTAGTAGTCCCGTAAACGGGAGGGAGAAAAAGTTTGAAAGAGTGACTTCTGCCGATCAAGGAACGCTTTTAATTCCTCCATCTCTACCCCTTCCCGTCTTTCCGCATCGTAAAGGGGCATCTTTGCCAGATCCCAATCGTGGGGTTTTCGATAGGTCTGGGTATAGAGCAGGTAATGGATGTCGGAAGGATTCTCCTCGGTCTCATCCACTCTTTGCTTTTCCTTGGCGGTGACGGCGATCCCCGTCATCAACCAGGAAAGAGGCTCCGTATCGAGGCACCACTCGATGCCCACATGAAAGGTGTATGGTCGAAACGCCTTCCGTTCGTTATAAAACAAGGCTTCAACGCGGTTCTCCCCATTTTTTCCCCATGTGGTCTTAGGCAGAAGAAGTTGAAAGATCATTTGCAAAAGCAGCCCTTTCCCTCCGCCGTTCACCAGGGTGATCAGGGTATGCTGCGGTCCGTCCTCATTGCACAGATCCAAAAGGGTATCCTCGTGCCGTTTGCGCATATTTTCATACCGAACCCCGGTGATGCGAATGCGTTCCATCCTCGGCATCTACAACAACCCCTCCTCCGATAGGCTTCGACGAATCAGATCCCGCAATTCCAGATAACGGTCCTGACGGTGATAAATTCCTTCCAACCGTTCGTATAATTCGGGACGCGGCGTAACCCTTAAGATATCCTCGGCGATATAGACCAGGTTCTCATCCCGTAATACCCGCATCGCCAACGCGATATTCCCCAGGCGGGTTCGGCGGGTGAGGGAAGCAGGGTTTTCGCCCGTCTCATCCTGGGTAGAGAGGGAGGCCCAGAGATCGGCCATTTCCACTATGGCTACCCCCCAATCGCGGCTAAACCAACCCTCCGACTCCTCTTCTTTCTCCCGCCAGCGTTTCAGCGTCACATCCACCTGCTGTTCCAATTGGTAATAGGAGACCCCCTGATTCTCCCAGCGTAGGCGATGGCCGTTCTCCACATCGATCTCCGCCAAAAAAACGAGCATGATCACATTTTGCAGGTAGAAATACTTCTTCGTCTCCAACTCCCCATACCGATTCTTCATATGCGTAAACGAGGTGGCGAAGACGGAGCCCTGCGGCCTTGCCACTAGATGTAGCCGCTCCTGAGTCTGCAAGAGTTCCGTTCCCGACTCGTTGGCGAGAATGCGCAGTGCATCTCGGACTCCCTCTTCACGAAAATACGATTGGACGATGGGATCGTCTAACGGGATCACCTTTCGTTTAAGCAGCGAGAAAAAAAGGGTTGCGGCTTGTTGCACCTGTTCGTTTTCAATCACTGGAGCTTCCCTCCTCTTCCAATACTATGTAAAAGGGTGTCATGGCTAGTTTTTCCCACCGAATCATCGGTTTTCCCGGTTCGATCTGCACACGAATGCGCTTGCCGGTAAGTGCGAGAAAGCGTGGCTCCCGGTTCTGTAAAACCTGGATCAACTTCAGCCTATCATCCGTCACCGCCATTTCAGGCGTCAAAGGCGGAACGACGATGGGACTTGCGAAGAACATGAGCCACAGATCGGAGGTCTCCTTCTGGAGCAACCACTTTTGTTGTTCTTCCGGGCCGATGTGGGCAAGCTCAGAAAGTGAGAAATGTCCCTCTTCCAACAATTTCAAAAAAATAGGCTGCCAAACGTCGGCAATCTGTTCGAAATCAATCCTACGCGGCACGTACGCTTCGATGTCCACCGACGTCTCCTCCGCCCGCTCTTCCTTTTCCCAAACGCTTTCCGTCTGTTCGGCCCATCCCCAGTCCAACGGAAAAAGAAAGGGAGGCTCCGGCGAGAAAAGGGGCTCTAGAAACAGAGAAAGCTGATCGGGGTGGGCCAATCCTTCCTTCAAGATCCCCTCTTCCCATACGTTACGCCGAAAAGAATAGGAGGGTCGATTCCAGAACAATTGCGGATAGCGGACGCGCAGTTCAACCTCCAGGGCGATATTATCCAATACGACTTGCGCCAGTTTGTCATGTTGAACCCGTGTCCTCTCCAGCTTGTCCTGTAAAGCGTACCATTCACCGGAATCGGTCTCCTGCATCCGATGCAAAGCCCTTTGCAGTTCATCGAACCGCTTTTTCTCCTC
>PEBX01000014.1 GCA_003050645.1 Candidatus Carbonibacillus altaicus | reverse complement strand
CAAAGCGATGCGGTGACGACGGTGTCGAACTGGCTAAAGCGGGAAACCGAGCGGCTTTTTTCTGAAGGGGAGCTGCATAGGCCGATCCATGTTATTCACAATTTTATCGATCCCCATGCCCACGAGATGCGACACAGCGGATTTATCGATCCCCATGCCCGCGAGAAGCAAAACAGCAGCGGTCAAGCGACCCAATTGATCGTTCATGTGTCCAATTTTCGCCCGATCAAGCGTGTGCCGGATCTTGTGCAGGCATTTTACCGCGTTCGGCAGCGACTTCCGGTCCGACTTCTTCTAATCGGCGATGGGCCCGAATTGGCGCAGGTGAAAATGTTGGCCGAGCATCTGGGCATCAAAGAAGATATTGAATGGGTAGGCAATGTGACCG
The DNA here is from genome assembly GCA_003050645.1 of Candidatus Carbonibacillus altaicus. Lineage (GTDB taxonomy): Bacteria > Bacillota > Bacilli > Thermicanales > DSM-22653 > Carbonibacillus > Carbonibacillus altaicus. The sequence continues at coordinate 51,857 of PEBX01000014.1, read as the reverse complement.
ATGTTCGACCTTATCTGGTCCGTGCTGATGTATTTGTCTTACCATCCGAGACGGAAAGCTTTGGCTTGTCTGCCCTTGAGGCGATGGCTTGTGGCCTTCCGGTGGTGGCAACGAAGAGCGGGGGACTTCCGGAAGTCGTCGTGGATGGAGAAACCGGTTATCTCGTGCCGGTCGGGGACATAGCCGCGTTGGCAGAAGCGCTTCTTAAAGTTTTAGGCGACTGGCGGCAAGCTGCTGCTTTGGGAGAGGCAGGACGCCGGCGTGCTTTTAAGTATTTTGCACTAGATGAAAAAATTTCAGCGTATGAGGCGCTGTACCGGCAGGTTTTAAATGCTTAAGCAGTTTGATTGCATCATCTTATGAAGGAGGTGATGGCCTGATGTCGAGGTGCTGTATGATAGGTCAAACAGTAAACTATGCAGCGTCCGACACAGGCCGATGATGCTTAAACGAATTGAAGGTCAGGAGCAGGAAGTTGTACACGCCCTCAAGCGGTTTGCCGGTGGAGAAGTCTTTCTCCATTTGGAACTGACCATGGGTGCCTATGCCAAGCGCCGGGGGATCGACCATCCGGCCGGTGTCCTTATGCGAAATGGACGCGTGATCAGCGACTCGCTGCAATTATTGGGGAACGTTCCGTATCGACTGGGGATGACGACGGATGATGGCTATGTGCTCGTAGAAGGACTGACGCACTGGCGACTGGACGCTGCCTCAGGTGTACTCGGTCTGTACGCGCTGGCACAGGATGAGAAACTTGGGGCCGCCGTGCTCCTGTCGCAAACGCCGCTTTCGCTCGCCGGTAGGCGGGAGGCAAGATGGCAGGAGGTGCATTTTGAACAACAGGAGGCAACTGCTGCGCTGGAGGGACTATTTGCCGAAGCCGGTATGACGACGGATGCGGGGTGGTTAGCCTGGGAAGAAGAAAATAAGGCCGTTTCGCGCGCGTTGGACACTAAGCTCCGGCAGACGGTGGAACGCGTGCTGGCCATTTTCCCGCATCCCGACGATGAGACGTTTGCCGCCGGGGGAACGCTCGCCGCTTTTTCGCTTCTGGGAAAAGAGGTGAGCGTACTCTGTCTTACGCGCGGTGATCTGGCGCGCGGACTGGGGTACCCCCTCCTGGCCGATCGCCTGACGCTTCCCACCGTACGCGAAGCGGAGCTTAAAGAAGCAGTGCGCGTGCTGGGGGCACGGCGTCTTATCATCGGCGATCTGCACGATAAAATGGTTGAGCAGCTCGGTGATGAGATGCTCTCTCAACTTCTTGTGCCTTATCTTAAACGGCTGCGTCCAGATCTCATCATCACGTATTATCCGGATTACGCCGTTCATCCTGATCACGATGCAGTGGGTCGTGCCGTTCGGCTTGCAAGCCGGCGCGCCGGTCATGTGAAGAAAAACCCCTTTGTACTGGGCGCTGCTTTTTCCGAGCGGACGGAAGAGCTGGGGCCACCGCAGTTAGAACTTCCTCTTTCCCCGGTGCTTTGGGCGGTAAAACGTGCTGCCATGCGTGCCCATCGCACGCAGGTCGCCCATCTGGATACGGAACTTCAAAGGATTACGATCGCTGAACCGGAGAACGAGCCTCGTTTTCGTCAGGAACAGTTTTGGGAAGTATGACGTAGATTCTCAAAATGCTCGACGTTAAACTTCAAAATGTTTAAATTGGATCCATTAGACGTGCGATATGAGACGTTTGATTTGAGTGGTTTGATATTTGGCATTTGATATTTAGCATATGGCATGTGACATTTGGCGTTTCACGTCAGTCTTTGTTTTCTATTTCCTTGATCCGGGTATACAATTCTTCATTGACCGGCGTCGGCACGCCGTGCTTTTTCCCGAGCGCGATGACCGTACCGGAGAACATGTCGACTTCGGTGGGTCGCCCCGCTTCAACATCCTGTGCAAGGGAAGGTTTGCCAGCGGGGTTTAAGGTGTCGAGGACGGAAAGCCAGTAGGTGAGGTCTTCTTCTGTTAAGTCGACGCCTTCTTTGGGAGCGAGGTTGAGCACTTCACGCATGGCAGCGATCATCTTCTCCCGCGCTTCGCCTGCTTGTTGGACCATGCCAAAGTTGCCTCTGTAGACGGCGACGGTTTGATTGACGCCGACATTGAGCATAAATTTACCCCACATGCGTTTTTTCATATGTGTTTCGATCTCGTACGGTAAGTCGACTCGATCGAAGAACGCAGCAAGACGCTTGACGTTGGGTGAGATGTGACCGGGCGTTGGGTCGCCGATGACGAGGATACCCATATGTTCATAGGAGACGCGATTTTCTTCGCGCAGAGGATCCATACCCTGGGCCACACAGTAGACGACGTTTTCCATACCGTAAGCCGCCCCGATCATCTCTTCGCTGTCAATGCCGTTTAAAGCCGAGAGCAAGAGGGTTTTAGGACCGACAAAGTTTCTTACGGCTTGAATGGCTTCGGGGAGCTGGTGAAACTTCACGGTAAAAAGGACGAGATCGACCGGCCCCACATCTGCGTCGGGCGTTACATATTGAAATTGACAGCGTTCCCCATTACAGTACAGGTGGTCCCGCCTGTATCGCTCAATACGCGCCTCATCCGCGATCATAAGAAGATCACTCTCCTTCATGCGCTTGGCGAGGTGATGGCCATACATGATTCCCATCGCACCGAGGCCGATGATCGCAACTTTTTGGATGGACAATCGAGACACCCTTTCATTTTAAAGGATTTTTGTATCTAAAACCTTGATTGTATTGTAGCATAATTGCCTTTCTTATTGTTTTACGACGTGATCTGTGATACGATAAAGCCTGTAAAGATACTTAACCCGTGAACAAGCGCGTGTTATGTTTGGGTTTGTTTGGGGTCGATGTGGAGGGAGGGATAGACGTGTCAGAGATTCGCGTTCGGGAAAACGAATCGATCGATAGCGCCTTGCGTCGTTTTAAGCGTGACTTGGCCAAGGCTGGTGTCTTCCAGGAACTTAAAAAACGGAAACATTATGAAAAACCGGGCGTACGACGCCGCAAAAAGGCTGAAGCGGCCACCCGTATGAAAAAGCGCCGCGGTGATCGCTAATGTATTTCTCCCTCTGCATCGACGGAGCTTCCGTACCGAACGATCGATATCGGTCTTTTGCATGGGATGCCGTATGCTGTGTGTGAACGGCTGTATGTCATATTCTGTATGCTTTATTACGGATGTTATGGTATAGATGCTTCTTACCGTTTGTCCCGTACGGACGTCATTGATTAAACAGCGCTTTATATAAACCTTCACATTTCCGTACAGAATGCAAGACTTGAAACGTCTGAAGTCACCTTGGCTTCAGACGTTTTTTTGTTGGGAAAAGAGAGAAATGGGGCCTCTCAATGTATGAAGGAAGAAAAGCAGTCATATACGTGAAGGAGAGAGGGGATGCGCGGTGAAAAAGTGGATGCAGAGAATGAAGCGGGAGGCCATCCGTACGTTCAGGTTACCGCCGGATGTCGTCCTCGATATGCCGCGGATTACCGTCGTCGGTCCCATTCATGTGACGGTAGAAAATCACCGCGGGCTTTCGCTGTTTACGGCCGAGGAAGTGCGTCTTCTGGCAGCAGTCGGACAGATTGTGGTACGCGGGGAAGGACTTGTCATTCGTGCTTTAAGTAAAGATGAAATTTTCATTGAAGGCCATGTGAAAGGTATCGTTTACATCGACATGCCGTCATGAAACATATGTCTTCATAAAAAACAGTCCTTTTTCAGGATAGAGGAAGCTTTCAGGACATCCAAGATAAATGGAAGAAGGGGAAAGGATGCCGTTTGATATGGTGTTGAAAACGTATCTAACTGTAGAAGCACGGGGGGCGCATCTATCTCGTTTTTTAGATCAGGCCGCGAAGCAGGGCATCATCTTGAGCGATATTCGGCTGCTTGAATATGACGCGGATAAACACTTAACTGCTGTTCGTTTTCGTCTCGAAGGAGAAAGCTTGAAGCGCTTGAGATTGCTCCGGCGGGAGACGCGGACGCGTCTTAGCATCATCGAAAAAAAGGGCGGGTCCGTACTTTTTCGCCAAACGATGCGACGGCAAGGATTTATGATAGGATTTTTTTTATTTATCTTTTTGTTGGCCATGCTCTCTCAGTTGATCTGGTCGGTTGAGGTGAGCGGGACGACAAGCCTTCCCGTAGATCAGGTGAAAGGGGTGGCTGCAAAACTCGGCCTTAAGACAGGGGCTTGGAAAGGAAAACTGCCTTCTGTTGATCGCCTGGAAGACGAGCTTTTAAAGGGACTACCGGAAGCAGCATGGGTCGGGGTAAAAATCGATGGCGTCGTCGCGCGGATTACCGTTTTAGAAAAAAAACGCCCGGATAAGCCTCCCTTAAGTTCTCCGCAGTCCCTTGTCGCGGCCAAAAAAGCTGTCATCGTTGACTATTTTGTGCGGCGGGGGCGTCCCGTCGTTCGTCCTAACATGATCGTCCGGCCAGGGGATACGCTCGTCTCCGGTATCCTGGGAGTGGAAAGCAACGCGCCGCGACGCGTCAGTGCAGACGGCGAAGTGTACGGAGAAGTGTGGTATGATGTGGAAGTCGAGCTGCCGCGGGAGCGATCGATCCCGCTTTTAACCGGAACGCAAGGGGAACGTTTTTATTTACATCTCGCCGGGCGATCGATCCCGTTCTGGGGGAAAAAAGCACCTGCACCGGAGGAAGGGGCCTCGTACTTTACGGAAACTGACGTTCAGCCGGTGCATATCGGGACAGTCAAGCTTCCGTTGGTTGTGGTCACGGAACATTGGTATGAAGCCCGTCCCGAGGTGGTTCGCCCGAGTGACGAGGAGCTCAAAGAAGAAGCGCTTGCACTGGCCCGCGAAAGTCTCAAACGTAAAGGACGTAACGTGCGTGAGATCAGAGAAGAAAAGATTTTGCAAGAGCGGCTAGAAGATGATAAAGTGTACATAAAGGTTCATTACGGGGTCGTCGAAAATATTGCGGTCCCCCAGGTGATTACCGACTTACCACAAAATGAACAAGAAAAAGGTAAGAGCAAACCGTGAGAAGGTAACGGCTAACCGAAAAAGGTAAAAGCAAACTGTAAGAAGGTAAAAGCAAACTCTAAGTCAGAAGGTACGGGTACTAAGAAGGGATAGACACCCCATGCCGCCTTTGCGGCACCAGTAGAAGGATGAAACGATGCAATCTATTTCAGGATAACCGATTTCAGGATAGTTCCAAAAAAGAATTGGGAAACCGTAAGAATGTGAAGGCAAAACATGAGAAAGCAGTAGCAAACCTTATAAAAGTAAAGCCAAATCGTAAGAAGATATGTAAAATAAGATGCGTTCAAATTAAGTACAAAGCTATAATCACAAAGCTGAAAAGTAAAAACGTAAAAGGGGATGAGTCCAAAAGGCATGACGCTTCAGCCCGAACGTTCGCTGGTGAAAAAAACTTTTCCGCTCCTCCATATGGATGAAACACAGCGTTTGTTTGGTCCACGCGATCAGTTTCTCGTGGCTATCGAATCTGGCCTTGGCGTCCGCCTCAAAACCCGTGAATCGGCGCTCGTCATCGAAGGGGAGGCGTCTTCGGTTGAGCAGGCCGAAGCGCTCATCCGCGTGCTCCTCAACCTCATTCGCCGGGGCGAGACGTTTAAGGATGTCGATATACAGTATGCGCTTACACTGACCCAAAAGGGGCAGGTGGATGAGCTGTTGGTCCTTTTTGATGACGTGCTGGCGCGGACACTCCGGGGTAAGGTCATCCGCGCCAAAACGCTCGGTCAAAAACATTATATTGCGACGATGAAAGAGAAAGATATCGTTTTTGCCATCGGTCCGGCCGGCACGGGGAAGACCTTTTTGGCGGTCGTCTTTGCCGTACTGGCCTTAAAAGCGCAAACCGTCCGGCGCATCATTCTCACCCGCCCGGCGGTGGAGGCCGGGGAGCGCCTCGGCTTTTTACCGGGCGATTTGCAGGAGAAGGTCGATCCGTATTTGCGGCCGCTCTATGATGCTCTCAATGAAATGATGGGGATAGAAGCCGTGCAGCGCGCGATCGAGCGCGGGATGATCGAGATTGCACCGCTTGCCTATATGCGCGGGCGGACGCTCGATGAATCGTTTATTATTCTGGATGAGGCGCAAAATACGACGCCCGAACAGATGAAGATGTTTTTAACGCGCATGGGCTTTGGTTCGAAAATGATTATCACCGGCGATCTCACGCAGATTGACCTTGCCAAAGGACAGCTCTCTGGTTTATCGGAAGCCTGGGAGACGCTCTCCGGCATTCCGGAGATCGGTTTTATTTCACTCACCGAACAGGATGTCGTTCGCCACCACCTCGTGCAAAAAATTATTCAAGCGTATGAAGCACATGAAGTGAGACATTAAGACAAGCTATGAAGGCATGGCATTAAGGCTATGCGTTAAGACAAAACATGAAGACAAGCCCTTGAGATAAGCCCTTGAGATAAGCCCTTGAGACAAGCCCTTGGGACAAGCTATGGGAAGCTTGAGCATCGCTAGTCTATTCTACGAGCGGTCAGAGGAGGTGTGACGCCTTGCGCTGGACCCAACTATCCTGGCCGAAAAAACGGACGGATGTGCGTTTATGGCTGCTCCTGGTCCTGTTCTTTATGCTCCTTTTTTTCCTGTTTAAAGATGCGGCCACACCGCGCAGTTTTCACGATCTGAAAGTCGGCAGCCGTTCTTCCGAACGGGTCTATGCACCGAAGACCGTGCTCGATCAGAAGGCGACGGATCGCGCGCGACAGGAAGCTATGGACAAAGTGGCCGATGTTTATAAAGTGGATGATCAAGTGACCAGCATTCAGCTTGCCAATCTAGACCGCATCTTTGATAATATACGCCAGATTATCGATGAGAGCGATCTAACACGCGAGGAAAAGATCGAGCAGCTGAAAAAAGTTATTCCGTATCAGCTGGCGGATAAAGCGTATGCCACGCTGGCCGGTACCCCTGTAGAAACACTGAATTCCATGCAGTATTTAACGAAATACATTGTCGAACAGATTATGCGCGATGGCGTCCGCGAAATAGATCTGGAAGCAGCCCGCATGCGGGTGAATGAACAGCTGATCGTGGCCGAACTTTCTTCTAATAACCGACTGGTTATTCAAGAATTGGCCCGGCACAGCATTGTGCCCAACGTTAAGTTGGACCGGGAAAAGACGGAGGAAGCGAAAAAATTAGCGGCGGATGCGGTGGAACCGGTCTATATTTACGAAGGCGATATCGTGCTCGACTATAACCAGGTGATCAACGCAGAAGTCTTGCGCAAATTAGAACTCGTCGGATTGATGCAGACGGATAAATTCAAGCCATATCTTGGCATGGCGCTTCTTATGGCTTTTTTCACTATTTTTCTGGGTACGTATATGTCGCGTTCGCGTACGTTTCGCGGGGGACGAGCCTTGCGCCAGATGCTCCTCTATCTCGTTTTGCTGGCGCTGGGAGCCGTCTATATTCAGCTTTTTGCGAACTTTGTCCCCTTAAGTGCAGAACATGTCCTATACGTCACGCCTTTTGCCTTTGTACCGCTCATGATCGCCATCTTACTGGGCGAGCGGGTGGCCTATGTGGCTTCCTTCGTACTTGCCTTTTTAGCGGGGCTTACCTTCCACGAATCGTTAGGCACGCTCATCGATTACCGTTCTTTTTTGTATGCGGCGATTAGCAGTTTCAGCGGTGTCTATACGATTTCCGGAGCGATGAGTAGAAGCCGCATCCTCCGTGCGGGGTTCTGGGTGTCGCTCGTCAATATGGTGACCATCGTCATGCTGCTTTTGCTGGTCGGCACGGTGCCAGATGTGCGGGGAGCGGCAGAGATCGCCCTTTTTGCCGTACTCGGCGGGATGCTATCCGCCGTTTTAACGCTAGGACTACTCCCGTTTTTCGAGGCGGCCTTCGGCATTTTGTCGCCGATGAAGCTGCTTGAACTGTCCAGCCCCAATCAGCCGCTTCTCCGCAAGCTGCTCTTAGAAGCACCGGGCACGTATCACCACAGTGTGATGGTCGCAAATCTCGCCGAAGCGGCGGCGGACGCGGTCGGGGCCGACGCGCTCATCACCCGGGTCGGCTCGTATTACCATGATATCGGTAAGACGAAACGTCCGCGTTATTTTGTGGAAAATCAAATGGGCGGTGTGAACCCACATGACCAGCTCACGCCGCAGATGAGTAAGCAGATCATCATCGATCACGTGATCGACGGGGTAAAGATGCTCAAAGAAAAAAATATGCCGCGGGCAATCATCGAAATAGCTGAGCAGCACCACGGGACGACCTTGATCAAATATTTTTATCACAAGGCCAAGGAAGAAGCGGCGAAAAAAGGTGCCCCCTCACCCAAAGAGGCGGACTATCGTTATCCCGGCCCCATCCCGCAATCGAAAGAAGCGGCGATCGTCATGATCGCCGATACGGTCGAGGCGACGCTCCGCTCTATGAACAAGCCGACCATGGATGACGTCACGGCGATCGTCGATGAGACGATTCAGGATAAAATCGAAGACGGTCAGTTTGCCGCGGTTGATCTGACCATGCGAGATTTTCAGCTGATACGCGAAGCGATCATCCAGACGCTTTCGGGGATGTTCCATTCCCGCATCGAATATCCCAAAGAGGCGTCCAAAGAAGCGGAAGAAGAAGCCCACAGATCAACATCAAAGACAAAGTCGGCACAAACAGAACCAGAACAAACAGAACCAGAACAAGAAGAACCAGAACAAGAAGAACCAGAACAGAAAGAACTTGTACGACAAGAAGCGTTAGAAAAACAAGCGACGGAAAAAGAAGCTGTACCTATTGAGTCTATAGAAAAAGGTGCGGATCAGAAAGAATAAAGACAAAAGGCAGGGGAGGCAGTGTGCCGGTCCTTATTCATTTTATCGAATCGTCTTTTCAGGTGATGGATGATGATGATCAGGCGCTTTTAAAAAAAATGTTCGACCAGGCGCTCCGCGAAGAAGGACGGGGAGAAGAGACGACCGAGGTCGGTATTGCTTTTCTCGACGACGAAGCGATGCGTGCGTTGAACAGCGCGTACCGGGGCGTCGAGCAGACGACGGATGTACTAAGTTTTCCTCTCGACGAACCAGGGTACCTGGGTGATATTGCCGTCTCTGTGCCCAGAATGAAAGAACAAGCAGATATGTACGGGCACAGTGAGCGGCGGGAGCTTTACTTTTTGCTGGTGCACGGGTTTTATCACCTGCTCGGTTACGATCATGCCACGCCTGAAGAAGAAATGGTGATGTTCGCCAAACAGGAAGCGCTGCTTAATGCGTTTGGGATCTCGCGTTAAGCACGGATACCGTACATCCGCTATGAAGCGTTGCGATAAAGAGTAGTCCATGCGGTCCCGGACGGTAAGGTTGCAATATCAACGACGTTACCGCAGTAAAGAGGGTTATCGCAGTAAAGGGAGTAAACACACCTCATGGAAGATTTGAAGCGGCTCATCAAAAGCTTTTCGTACGCTTTTCAAGGACTGAAAACGTCCTATATCGAACAACATAATATGCGCATTCATGCCTGGGTGGCCATCTTTACGCTCGCCGCCGGTTACTGGAGCGGTCTTCCGGCTGAAAAAATGCTCCTAATTCTCGCGCTCATCCTCTGGGTGATCAGTGTCGAACTTATAAATACGGCCATCGAACAGGCCGTCGACCATGCCGGGACGCATATATCCGAGGCTGCCCGAAAGGCGAAAGATGCTGCCGCCGCTGCGGTCGTGTTGGCGGTGGTGACGGCCGTACTTGCCGGTCTATTTTTGCTGTATCGACCGCTCACGCACAAGGTGATCACATGGCGAGAAACGGTACTGACGACTGGCGTCTCCCCCGCCTGGGTCATTTTTTTATTTTTATTTTTAGCCCTTGTACTGATCGGCTTGTATGTTGACCGTCCGCAACCGGTCAAGGGTCTTTTGGCGTTCATTCAAGTTCTATTGCTAGCGCTTTACTGGTCCGGTTTGCTTTTCCCGCTCGATGTGATACCATTTGCTTTACCGATCTTTCTAGCCGTTTTTTTACGAAGAAATATCGGCGTTTTCGTCGCCCTCGCCTGGAACGGGTTTTGGTTTTTGCTGCTCGGTCTCCTCTCTGCCTGGGTGCATAACACGATCTTTATGAAGTGAATATGAGCGGATATGAAGTGGCTATGAGCGGATACGAAGTCGGTATGAAGTGGCTACTGAAGTCGGCCCTGACGATACAAGCAGGACGACAATGAATGGAAAGTGACATTATTTTTTCTGAGTAGACCCCCATGCCGCCTTTGCGGCACCAGCAGAAGGATGAAATGGTGCAACCTATTTCATGTTAGATATGCGGATGGATGTGATGTAGACATGAGCTGGAGCTTAATATGAACAGGATTATGGCGTATATTGAAAGGCTATGAAGTGTATGAAAGTGAAGAGAAAAAGAAAGGGTGGGCACGTGTGAGTTGGTATCCTATACCCGGAGAACGTGTCGAAGTTGATAAACAATTGGAAGAAAAAGTGCTTGCTGCTCGTTCGCGAGCCTATGTACCGTATTCTCACTTTCCTGTAGGTGCTGTGGCCGTTGATCAAGCCGGGCATACGTATAGCGGGGCCAACGTCGAAAATGCTTCGTATCCGCTCGGAATGTGTGCAGAGCGAGTGGCGCTTTTTAAACTTGTCACCGAAAGTACACATGCGCCGCAGGCGCTTTATGTAATCGGGGATACGGAAGGACCGATTTCGCCATGCGGTGCCTGTCGGCAGGTCATGGTCGAGCTTTGTCCACCGGAGATGCCGGTGTATCTTGGAAATGTACGTGGAGAGTGGATCGAGACGACTGTAGCGGCGCTCCTTCCCGGGGCCTTTACCGATCGCGATCTCGGTTGACGAAAGTAAACGGATCATCTACATGCACGATTTGAAGACGTCGATCATGGCATGGCAGGAGGTGGAAGGTGGTGCAAACGATCAGCATACGTTCGTCCGCACACGATACGAAAAAATCCGGCTTTGTCGCGCTCGTTGGTCGGCCGAATGTCGGTAAGTCATCGCTCATAAATACCCTCGTCGGGCAAAAGGTGTCCATCGTGACGCCGAAACCGCAGACGACGCGCAACCAGATTCGAGCTGTCTTAACCGAGGCGCGGGGGCAGATCGTTTTTTTAGATACACCCGGTATGCATCAAGGGAAAACATCATTATCCCAGGTCATGCTGAAGACGGCCCTGCGCGCTTTTTCGGCCGTTGATCTTGTGCTTCTCGTCTTCGATGCAGGGGATGGCCTCACCGCGCAAGATGTAACGTTAATCAGGCGTTTACCGAAAGGTCAGGGAGCCAAGCCGGTCATCGCTCTCATGAACAAAATCGATCTCATCAATCGGGAGAAGCTTTTATCTTTGATCGACGCCTTACGGCAAACATATGATTTTGCAGAATACATTCCGGTATCGGCGAAGACCGGTGAAGGACTTTCCGTCCTTTTAGATGTGCTTTTCCAGCAACTACCGGAAGGCCCACGCTACTATCCGGAAAACGTGACCACCGATGCATCTCCTAAATTTTTGGTGGCCGAGATCATACGGGAGAAGCTGTTACTGAAACTGCAGCAAGAAGTCCCGCACGCCCTGGCCGTGGCGGTCGAGGAGATGACAGAAGAAAGCGGCCGGCTCTTGGTACGTGCAGTGATCGTTGTTGAACGCCCCTCCCATAAAAAAATTGTCATCGGTAAGGGTGGGGCGATGCTCAAAGAAGTCGGTATGCTCGCCCGTCAGGAGCTGGAGGCGTTGTTTGGTGTGCGCATGTATCTCGAGCTGTGGGTGAAGGTGCGGGAGGACTGGCGAAACCGTCCGTCACAGCTCAAAGAGTTCGGATATTTTGAAGAGTAGTGTGCATGAACTATTGCTTTTCGACCGCAGAGCCATTAAGATAAGGGATAGAGGACGTGCGCTGGTTCATCATTTCTTACCAGTGAGTCCCGGGAATCAGTGCCTGATGGTGCGCGCACACTATGTGCATGAGGGTGGTCATACGTCATAGACCGGAGGGACAGCGAACATGCGTGAGTCTAAACTGTCTTGGCGGAAGTTTGAACAAACGGGAGATGTGACCTATTATCTGGCATACAAAGGCCTCATCACGCCATCATCGGAAACTTTAGGCGCCTATCGGGAGGAATTTGCCGGCGAACCTCTAACGGATCTTGCAAAACATGAACCAAAGACCCCATTGACGTCCGAAAAACATCATTTACGCTTGACACGACGGGAAGATCTCCGGTGATCGTCCGTGTTCACGGACTGGTCATTCGCGTGCTCCCTTACCGGGAGTCGGATGCGCTCGTCACGCTTTTAACGCGTGAGGCTGGAAAGATCGGCCTCATCGCTCCGGGGGCGAGAAAAGTCCGGTCTCGTCTTGCCGCCCATACCCAGCTGCTTCGCCTGGGTACGTACATACTGTATCGGGGTCGTTCCCTGTATCGTCTAGATCAGGCCGATACGACAGCCCTTCTGAAAACCCGCCTGCATGATCCGCTCGTGAACCAGCGTACGATGGAGATGCTGGAGTGGGTCATGAGGTTGACCGAAGATGAGGTTTCGGATCCGTTTCTTTACGACCATGTAGAACGTTCTTTTTTACGTTTAGATCAAGGGGAGCCTCTTGACGTGACATGGCTCATTTTTCAGCTGGTCATGCTCTCGCACATGGGATACGGCCCATCCTGGGATCGCTGTACGCGCTGCGGGCTAAGCGATGACCTCAAGGCATTTGTACCGCAGGAGGGTGGTATGATCTGCGGAACGTGCTTAAAACATCATCCACCGCTTCACAACGTGACCTTACTGCCTCCGCGTCTCGTATGGGTTTTACAACAAATCGTGCGCACTCCGCCGCATCTTCTCGGCTCTGTTCGGCTCAAGCCGGAAAATGTGGAGCTCGTGTTAAAACCTCTCGCTCAATTTGTCTTTTTGCACGTGCCGGTGCGTTTTCGTACGCAAGAAGTGTGGCGCGGCGCGGATGAACTGATCCGGCTGGCAGAAGACTTAAAACGTGCCCGGAGGGCACCGGGAACGGGGGAGGATGAAGGGGACGTGTCCTGATCCGAGCGCCCCCCTCTTGTCAAGCGCTCCGGTCATCGTTATAATAAGCTGCAGGATCAAAAAAGGGTTAAGGGTCGAGTGGCTTAAGGATCCATAAAGACTTAAGGGTCAAGTGGCTTAAGGATCACAACTGGATAGGGCGATGAAGGGTTGAAGTCTGTGAAAGACGCCTACGGAGCGAGCCGGGGGTGGTGGAAGCCCGGTTAGTGCGGACACAGATGCGGCGGCCCGGAGCGATCATGAACGAGGAGGGCAGCGTCAGGCTGCCAAGTAGGGTGGAACCGCGATCAAACGTCGTCCCTGCAGACTGTCAGAATGCGTAGACAGTTGCAGGGATTTTTTATGACGTTTTTAAGATGAATTTTTAAGATGAAAAAAAGGAGGTACCTGTATGCAGGGGATAACGTTTCAGGAGATGGTTCAGCGTTTGAAAATGTTCTGGGGAGAGCGCGGATGCCTCATCACCGAACCGTACGACATTGAAAAAGGGGCGGGAACGATGAACCCGCAGACGTTTTTGCGTGCGCTCGGGCCTGAACCGTGGCGCGTTGCCTATGTCGAGCCTTCCCGGCGGCCGACCGACGGACGTTATGGGGAAAATCCGAACCGGCTGTATCAGCATCATCAATTTCAGGTCATTCTCAAACCGTCCCCGCCCGACATCGTGGAGCAGTATCTTGAAAGTTTGAAAGCCTTAGGTATCGATCCCCTCTCCCACGATATTCGCTTTGTCGAAGATAACTGGGCGGCACCGACGCTCGGGGCTTGGGGGCTGGGTTGGGAAGTGTGGTTGGACGGAATGGAAATTACACAGTTTACGTATTTTCAGCAAGTCGGCGGTCTTGACGCTGATCCGGTCACGGTGGAGATTACGTACGGTCTGGAGCGGCTTGCGACATATCTTCAGGATAAAAACAGCGTCTACGACATCGTTTTTGGCGCCGGCGTGACATACGGGGAAGTGTTTTTGCAAAACGAGGTCGAGCAATCTCGCTATGCTTTTGAAGCGAGCGATCCAGAGATGCTCAAAATGCTATTCGCTGCCTATGAAAAAGAAGCGGAGCGGCTCATTCAAACAGACGTCCCGCTCGTCGCCTATGATTATGTACTCAAATGTTCGCATACGTTTAACCTGCTGGAAGCACGCGGGGCGCTTTCGGTGACGGAGCGCACGGCGATGATGGGACGAGTCCGCCACCTTGCCCGCGAAGTGGCCCGCTCTTATGTACGTACCCGTGAAGCACGCGGTTTTCCGCTTTTAAAACAGTAAAAGACGTATCAACTATCACACCTCATGACACCTCATGACATTTCATGACACCTCATGACGCCTCATGACGCCTCATGACACCTCATGACACCTCCTCTCACGCATCCATAGGTATCATGACGCAACCTCACGCATCGCATTGTATCTTGATGCATCACAAGGAATGATCATGCATCGTTACGCGGTTTACGTATCATAGAGAGTAAAAAACCGTCGAAGGAGTGATGGAGATGGAACAAAAAAAGGGTCGGACGTATTTGTTAGAGATCGGTGTCGAAGAAATGCCGGCAGCGCTTATACCGGCCAAAGAAGCAGAACTGAAAACGCTTGTGGAAACATTTTTAACGAAAGAACGGCTTACTTTTACGAAAATCAAAGTGTATTCGACGCCGCGCCGACTCGCTGTTTTGGTCGAAGGACTTGCGGATAAGCAAGATGACCTGGTCGAGGTGCTCCGAGGCCCACGTAAAAAAGTCGCGCTCGCACCGGACGGTACGTGGACGCAGGCCGCAAAAGGCTTTGCCGCGTCGCGCGGACTTGATCTTAAGGCGCTTTATTTTGAAGGGGAAGGGGATGATGCGGTCTTGACCGGGCGACGCAAGACGCCAGGTGGAACGGTGGATGAAGTGCTTCTTAGCATTCCGGAGGCCACCCTAGGCGCGCTCGCGTTTCCCAAGACGATGCGCTGGGGAACCGAAAAGACCCGCTTTATTCGCCCGATTCGTTACCTCGTCTCACTCTTAGACGATACGGTCATACCGATTCGTTATGCCGGCCTCGTTGCCTCCCGAGTAACCGAAGGTCATCGGTTTTTAGGGGGACGCATGGAGCTATCCCATGCCGAAGCATATGAAGCGTCGCTTCGAGCCCAGTATGTGATCGCCGACAGGAAAGTTCGAAAGGAGACCATCGTCCGGCAAATTGAAGACCTTGCCCGTCTTCATGAGGCCCTTGTGCCGATCGATCCCGATCTTCTGGAAGAAGTGACGGATCTCGTAGAATGGCCGACGGCATTCTGGGGAACGTTTGATGAACAGTTTCTTTTGCTCCCGCGCGATGTGCTCATGCTGACGATGAAAATCCACCAGCGTTATTTTTACGTAGAAGATGAAAGCGGTGCGCTCCTTCCTTTTTTTGTCGGTGTGCGCAACGGCGATACGCACCAGCTGGCCACAGTCGTGCGCGGCAACGAAAAAGTTTTAAGCGCCCGTCTGTCCGATGCTCGCTTTTTTTACGAAGAAGATCTCAAGGGTACAGTGGACGATTACGTTATGAAGCTTCAGTCGCTCACGTTTCATGCGCGTTTGGGGTCGATGCTGGATAAAACGGCGCGTCTTGTCGAACTTTCCGGCCTTCTCGCCGATCGCCTCAAGCTCGATCTTGCGCTGAAAAAAAATTTGCAAAGAGCAGCGCACATAGCCAAATTCGACCTCGTCACCCACATGGTCTACGAATTTCCTGAACTGGAAGGGACGATGGGGGAAGTGTATGCTCGGGCGCTGGGCGAAGATTTGGCTGTCGCTACTGCTGTTCGCGAACATACGTACCCGCGGGGAACGGGGGGCCCACTTCCTTCGACACGTCTCGGTGCGCTTCTTTCACTCATCGATAAAGTCGATACGCTGGTGAGTTTTTTTGCGATCGGCGAAATTCCGAGCGGATCCGAAGATCCGTATGCCTTGCGCCGTGCCTTAAACGGCGTGATTCAACTTCTTGACATCTACCGTCTCCCACTATCGTTTCAATATTTATTTTTCCATGCGTATCACATTCTTGCCCGGCAGCAAAAAGAAGCCGAACTTATCCCGTTGGAGGACGTCGTGGAAAAACTCTGGACGTTTGTCGCACCGCGTCTGGTAGGTCATCTCGAGCAAAAAGGTCTGCCCTATGACCTTGCCCAGGCTCTCGTTTACCGTCCGTCGCTTACCGTCGGGGAGATGGTCGCACGTGGAAATGCGCTCAAACGACTTTACGATGCGTCACCGGAGCGGTATCGTCGGCTTGTTCAGGCGCTTATTCGCAGCATCCGCCTGGCAGAAAAAAGCGTGAAATCACCTTTTAAAACCCACGTTCACATGGATCGCAGGGAAGCGTGGGTGAACGACGTGATGAGGCGTGTTGAGATGGATGGTGAGGTAGGCATGCTGAGCTGGGACAATGTTGCATTAGATGAATCCCTTTTAAAGGAACCGCAGGAACAGGTGCTCCTTCTGGCGGTCAAAAATCTATTGAACAACAGACCGGTCAGCGCATCGGAGCAAGATGAAGACGTGAAAGCGGGAGAGGATGCGCAGGAGCAAGCGCTGGATAAGGCGGCTCAAGATGCACTTCTTGCTTTGGAAGGGCTCGTGCAGCCGATCGAACAGTTTTTTGATGCGATTCTCGTCATGAGCGAGGATCGTGCGTTGCGCGAAGCACGGCTTATGCTTTTAAGTTTAATCGCATTTTTGGCTTATAGCTTTGCCGATTTTGAAGCGATCGTTTTGGATGGATAGACTGCATCCGTGGAAGAATGAGCAAAATTTTCATCTTGGCATCGATACGAAAAGGTGTATAATAAACGTTGTGTCAAGATAGTTCATGAGGTTAAACATTTACCTAGTCAAGGGGGTGGGGGCGTGCCCGAGCGGAGCGCCGAGTTTGAAGAGCTCTTCCAGAACTTGCGCCTTATTTCGCGCTATACGAAGCATACACTGAGACAGATCGACGGTCAGCTGACGATGACTGACTTCATTTTTTTAAAACATTTGGAAGGCGAGGGAGGCGTACCGGTAACCGATCTGGCCCGGCATTTTGGCGTATCGGCCAGTTATATTACAAACTGGGCTGACCGGCTCGAAAAGAAAGGACTCATTCGACGTGAACGTCAACCGAGCGATCGGCGCGTCGTTTTGCTCATGATGACGGAAGAAGGAGAAGCGGTTCGGAAAAGTGTGGAAGAAAAACGGATGAGCCACGTCCTTGAACTGTTAGCGGAGATTGAAGATGAAGAACTTGTAACTTTAAACCGCATTCTTCGTAAAATACTCAATCAACTAGAAGAAAAGGTGGAGAGAGAACAATGAATATGCGACGCATGTTTTTATTGAACATCATCGTGCTGATTGTACTGGTAGTCGGTGGTATTTACATCTATGCTTGGGTGAGCAACAATGAACGCTATCTTGCGGTCGACAATGCGCATGTGAGCGGACAGGCGATCCCCGTCTCCGCTCCAGCTTCCGGCAAACTCGTCGCCTGGGACGCCAAAATCGGTGAGAAATACGACGCGGGAGCGGTTATAGGAAAGGTAGAGGTACCCGTCACTCAAGCGCCTGGCATGCAGGGAGTTGCAGCGGGAACGACAGGTAATGCTCCGGCGAATGCCGCGCCGCAGACGATCACCGTCGACATTACCATGCCCGCGCGCGGCACGATTGTGACGAGCTCAGCGGTGGTCGGAACCTTTGTGTCTCCGGGGTTTCCGCTGGCGCAGGCTTTTAATCTCGATGATTTATGGGTGACGGCCAATGTGAAAGAGACCGATATTCAGCATGTCAAAATGGGTGCAGAAGTGGACGTAACGGTGGATGCGTACCCTGAGTCCAAACTCACCGGATTTGTCAGCCGGATCGGATTGTACACAGCCAATACATTTTCACTCCTCCCTCAAAATAATACAACCGGCAACTATACCAAAGTGGTGCAGGTGATCCCGGTGCATATTGATCTCGACAGCTATAAAGGTGTTACGCTCGTTCCGGGCATGAATGTCACTGTACGCATTCATAAATAAGTCTACAAGCACTGAAAGGGGGGAAAACGGTCGTGAGCTGGCTTATTTTTTATATCATAGGAGCCGTTTTGCTCCTCGTCTCACTCAATATCATCCTGCTGCGTAAATCAAATAAAGCACCTCACAATATGTCTCGTTCGATACAAAATACGAAGATGCCGGATCATGGAAAGACGGACGCTCAGATCGCCGAGGGCGGTGGGCGTTTGGAAAGTTCGAATGAAGCTCTAACCGCTCCTGCTTTAGACGTGTCTCGTTCAGTCGCAGGCGCGGCAATTTCATCAGACGTCCGGCCGGTTCAGGTCATGATCGTCTTTTTGCTGGGCGCTTTCGTTACCATTTTGAACCAGACACTCATGAACGTAGCGCTCCCGCACATGATGAATGAATTTAACGTTTCGGCGGATACGGTTCAGTGGCTCATTACCGGCTACATGCTCATTAACGGGGTGCTGGTACCGATCAGCGCCTACCTTGTGCAGACATTTTCCTCCCGCGATCTTTTTATTTTTGCGATGGGTTCGTTCGGACTTGGATCGCTTATTAGTGCGCTCTCGCCGTCGTTTGCTGTTCTCTTGACCGGACGGCTTGTTCAGGCGATCGGCGCGGGGATCATCATGCCGCTTATGATGAACGTCTTCTTGGCCATCTTTCCACCTGAATCGCGCGGTAAAGCGATGGGCGTGATGGGACTAACGATGATCTTTGCGCCGGCTATCGGTCCGACGCTCTCGGGCTGGATTGTAGAAAATTATTCCTGGCGTCTCCTTTTTTACATTTCTTTACCCTTTGCCTTCGTCTCCGTCATTCTTGCCGTTTTCTGGTTAAAAAATGTGCTGCCGCTCACCCGTCCCAAACTCGATGTGCTGGGGACGGTGCTTTCGGTCATCGGTTTTGGCGCGCTGCTCTATGGCTTAAGCCGCGCCGGTAGTCTCGGCTGGGGAAGCGGAGAAGTGCGGGGCACGATTGCCGTTGGGGTTCTCGCCCTCATCTGGTTCGTCTTCCATTCGCTGCGCGTACCGAACCCCATTTTGGAAATGCGCGTCTTCCGCTATGATATTTTTGCTATGACCTCCCTGGTAAGTGCTCTGGTGACGTTGGCGATGTTTTCAGCGATGGTCATCTTGCCCATCTACCTGCAAAATATCCGCGGTTTTTCACCGATTCAGGCCGGGCTTCTCTTACTTCCCGGCGCACTGGTGATGGGAGTCATGTCGCCGATCGCCGGTGCGCTCTTTGACCGCGTGGGTGCCCGCCCGCTGGCAATCATTGGCCTTCTCATCACCGTTTTTACGACTTGGGAGTTTACGCACCTCAGTGATTCAACGTCCTATGGATCGATTATCTGGCTCTATACGATACGTGCCTTTGGGATGTCGCTCATGATGATGACAGTGATGACTGAAGGGTTAAACCAGTTGCCGCGCGCACTTAACCCGCACGGGACGGCCATGGCCAATACGGTTCGGCAGGTGGCCGGGTCGCTCGGGACGGCGCTTCTTGTGACGGTGATGACGAATCGTACGACGGTGCACGTCGATCAGATGATCTCTTCGGTGACCTCGACCGATCCGCTAGTGATGGAGAAGTTTACCGAGCTCTCCGGGGCGCTATCCGCGACGTCAGGTATACCGGATGAAGCCGCGCGGCCGCTGGCCCAGATGCTGCTCTGGGGCACGGTGCAAAAAGAAGCGGTGATCGCCGGCATCAACGACGCCTTTGTTTGGGCGACGGCCATCGCTGCGCTGGCCCTCTTTTTCAGTTTCTTTATTCGCCGAGCTAGGCCCGATGGGGGCGTACCGGAGAAAGATCAAGAAAAAGAGGGCGGCGAGGCGGCTTATGCTGCCGGGTCTTCTCTAACACCATCCGAACAAAAGGCTTAACGAGCGGCTTAACGGTCAGCTTCCCAACCAAGATCATCCGTCACCATCGTCCATCAAGATTCCCAATCAATATCACCCTATCAACATCACTCATCGGCCTAATGGTCGGTATCATCGATCTTAACATCACTGATCGTCTAAATGATTGACAAAAAAAAGAAAAAAATATCCCTTGAGACGCTTCATTTTAAGCGATTGAGGGTTTTTTTATGCTTGCAATTACCCGGTTAACGTATTAGTATATACCATATACGAGAAATTAAAAATTAGTATAACACAATATCGAGGTGATATCGATCGAGCTAAGTGCACGTCAAAGGCGTATTTTAGAAATCGTCAAACAAAACGGCCCGATCACCGGTGATAAAATCGCTGAGATGTTGGGTTTGACACGGGCGACGTTAAGGGCTGATCTCGCCATCTTGACGATGTCCGGTTTTTTAGAAGCACGTCCTCGGGTCGGCTATTTTTATGCTGGGGATCGCGGAAAAACAGTATGGCAAAACCGACTCAGACAGCTGACGGTCCATATGTTCAAAGCACCTCCGGTGGTCGTGGAAGAACATAAAAGCGTGCAGGAAGCAATTGTGACCTTATTTCTGGAAGACGTCGGCACGCTTTATATCATCGGCAAAGATCGCCTGTTAAGCGGTGTTGTTTCACGCAAAGATCTTTTGCGTGCCGTGCACGGTCATAAAAACCTCGAAGATATACCAGTGGGGATGATCATGACGCGGATGCCCAATATCGTCACAGTCACACCGGAAGAGTCGCTTTTCGATGCTGCGCAAAAACTGCTGGAATATCAGGTCGATTCCCTTCCGGTCGTCGTCCCCAAAGATACAGGACGCTTTCATTTTGAAGTCGTCGGCCGCTTTACAAAAACGACCGTGACACGGGCTTTTGTCGCTTTAGGTAAAGACGATTTGTTCGATGATGGACTGTAAACATAGACAGTAACATGGACGACAACAATGATTCATAACAACGATTAACAACAATGATTCATAACAACGATTGTAACAAGGACAGTCACAAGGGTGGTTAGGAGGGATGCACGATCGAATCACGTGAAAAAACGTACGTCTATGTTCTCTCGGATTCGCTCGGTGAGACGGCTGAATATGTCGTACGAGCGGCCGTCAGCCAGTTTGACTACGATCATGTGGAAATTCGCCGAATTCCTTTTATCGATGATATGAGTACGATTGATGAAACACTGGAGGCGGCCCGGGAAGTCGATGCCCTCGTCGTCTTTACACTGGTCGTTCCAGACCTTCGCACGTATCTTCTAGAGCAGGCCGAGCGGTTAAATCTTACCGCCCTGGATCTTATGACGCCGCTCATCGAGCGCATCGGCGCGCGTCTCGGCCAGTCTCCCAAAAATAAACCGGGTCTCGTTCACAAGCTCGATGAAGATTATTTCAAAAAAGTCGAGGCCGTAGAGTTTGCCGTGAAATACGACGACGGTAAAGATGCACGCGGCATCTTGCGCGCGGATCTCGTGTTGATCGGCGTGTCGCGCACGTCGAAAACACCGCTTTCGATGTACCTCGCCCACCGGCGGCTCAAAGTCGCTAACGTGCCCCTTGTTCCGGAAGTAAGGCCGCCGGATGAGCTTTTCAAGGTGCCAACGACGCGGATTGTGGGGCTTACCATCGATCCGCAGGCTTTAAATCATATCCGCACAGAGCGCCTAAAATCGCTTGGACTCACGTTACAGGCGAGTTATGCCAGTCTGGAGCGAATTTTAGAAGAACTGGAATACGCAGAAGGGATCATGCGGCGCCTCGGGTGTCCGGTCATTAACGTCACGAACAAAGCGGTGGAAGAGACGGCGAGTCTCATTTTACAAATGATTAAGGGAGGGCGCATTAAATGAAAAAGTATGTGTATCACTTTCATGAAGGCGATCAGTCGATGAAAGGTCTCCTCGGTGGAAAAGGGGCCAATCTGGCGGAGATGACGCGGGTCGGGCTCCCCGTACCCCCTGGCTTTACGATTACGACGGAAGCCTGTCTTTTATATTACGAACAGGGAGAACGTCTGCCCGATGATTTGGTCGATGAGATTTTCCGGGGGCTTGCGCATCTTATGCAGAAAACTGGGAAAACATTCGGTGATCCGAGGAACCCCTTGCTCGTCTCGGTTCGTTCCGGGGCGGCGATCTCTATGCCGGGCATGATGGATACGATTTTAAATCTGGGCTTAAACGATGAGACGGTCAAAGGTCTGGCTCACCTTACGCAAAATTCTCGTTTTGCCTATGATGCTTACCGACGTTTTATTCAGATGTTTAGCGATGTCGTCTTAGGCATTCCTCACTATCTCTTTGAAGAAGTGATCGAGAAAAAGAAAAAAGAGCGCGGGGTGTCTTCCGATCCGGAACTTACGGCAGAAGACTGGCAAAGTGTGATCGCGTCGTTTTTGGCCATCGTCCAAAAAGAAAGCGGACGTGCCTTTCCCCAGGATCCCAAAGATCAGCTTCTGGAAGCGGTTCGTGCCGTGTTTCGCTCTTGGAACAACCAGCGTGCCATCGTTTACCGCAAAATCCATAAAATACCGGATGATCTGGGAACGGCGGTTAACGTGCAGTCGATGGTCTTCGGGAATATGGGCAATGACTCGGGGACCGGGGTCGCCTTTACCCGCAACCCCTCCACCGGTGAAAAAGAACTGTACGGGGAGTTTTTATTGAATGCGCAGGGCGAAGATGTAGTGGCCGGTATTCGTACGCCGCAGCCGATTGCCAGCCTGGAGATAGAGATGCCGGCGGTCTATGCCCAGTTTCGTGAGATCGCCGAGCGCCTGGAACGGCATTATCGCGATATGCAAGATATTGAATTTACCGTTGAACGCGGCACGTTGTATTTGCTGCAGACGCGAAACGGCAAGCGCACAGCACAGGCCGCAGTGAATATTGCAGTCGATATGGTCGAAGAGGGGCTCATCGACCGGCGCACGGCCCTCATGCGTATCGAGCCGGCGCACCTCGATCAACTGCTTCACCGCCGCATTGATGAGCGCTCCGATCTCAAAGTGCTCGTCAAAGGTCTCCCGGCATCCCCCGGGGCAGCCGCCGGCGAGGTTGTCTTTGACGCCGATGAGGCGGCAGAGGCGGCCCGGGACGGTCGTCGTGTGATCCTTGTGCGTCCGGAGACGACACCGGAAGATATTCACGGCATCGTCGCCGCAGAAGCCGTCGTCACGAGCCGCGGTGGGATGACCTCGCACGCTGCCGTCGTCGCCCGCGGTATGGGAAAAGCCTGTGTAGCAGGCGTTGAGGCGATTGAGATCGATCTTCAAGAGAAAGTGTTTCGTGTGGGCGATACCGTTGTACGCGAAGGCGACGTGATTTCTGTCGACGGTTCCAAGGGGACGATTATGCTGGGCGAAGTACCGCTCGTCGAAGCGGAACTCTCCCCTGCTTTTCAAACACTTTTAAGCTGGGCGGATGAAGTCCGTGCGCTGGGCGTTCGGGCCAATGCCGATACACCTCAGGATGCAGCTTTGGCCAGAAGTTTTGGTGCGGAAGGGATCGGGCTTTGCCGGACCGAGCATATGTTTATGGCCCCCGAGCGCGTCCCGCTCGTGCAAAAGATGATTCTCGCCGGAGACGATATCGAGCGCAGAACGTATCTTGAGCAACTAAGGCCGCTTCAGGAAGAAGATTTTTACGGTATTTTAAAAGCGATGGCCCCGTACCCAGTAACGATTCGCCTTCTCGATCCGCCGCTCCATGAATTTTTACCGAATTACGAAACGCTTCTTTTAGAAGTCGACCGGCTGGAACGTGAAGGGCGTCTTCAGAGTGAATCCGCTCAGGAGAAGCTCAATCTCCTGCGTAAAGTGCGTCAGCTCAGGGAAGCAAATCCGATGCTTGGTCTCCGTGGTTGCCGTCTGGGCATTATTCATCCGGATATTTACGCCATGCAGGTCGAAGCGATCTTCCGCGCCGCGACGCGCCTCATCACAGAAGGCGTTCAACCCGCGGTAGAGATTATGATTCCGCTGGTCGGTGACAAAGAAGAACTGCTTCTTTTAAGAAAGCTCGTCGATGACGTGTATGCGCGCATTTACGGTGAGACCGGGGTCACCGTTTCGTATCTCGTTGGGACGATGATCGAGCTCCCACGTGCGGCGCTCACGGCCGACCGCATTGCGGAGGTGGCAGAGTTTTTCTCCTTCGGTACGAACGATCTTACACAGACAACGTTTGGTTACAGCCGGGACGATGCAGAGGGTAAATTTTTGCATCATTATCTCGAACACAAAATATTGCCGGACAATCCCTTTGCTGTACTCGATGAGCCGGGTGTCGGAAAACTTATTGAAATCGGTGTGGAGCTTGGCAAAAAGACGCGGCCTTCACTTAAAACGGGGATATGCGGTGAACACGGCGGGGATGCGCAGTCAATCGATTTTTGTCATCGACACGGCTTGGACTATGTTAGCGCCTCACCGTACCGTGTCCCGCTGGCCAGACTCTCCGCAGCTCAGGCTGCTCTTCGACATACGTTGAGCGGTGATGAATCGACAAAAAATCCGGTTGGTACAAAATAAACGCTTTTGCCTGGATGGCCGAATCGCGTGTATGAACGACTGATTTATAATACTTGACAAATCGTATATAATATAAGTAGAGAACACATGATCCATGTTCGGTGGCTGCTGCACCGAACGTTTTTGTTTTTTCTCTGCTAATAATAAGTGTAAAATTAACTTTTGGGTTTAAAATTGAAGGAATCCGCCGATCAATGTAGAATACTATTCATTCGTGAGGTCATACAAAGGGTCGCCTTTTGTCTGATGAAGTATCAGTTCGACGAAAGGGGGCGTCTCAATTTGCGTATTCCGGAAACGGTCATCGAAAGCGTACGGCAGGCTTCGGATATCGTAGATGTCATCGGTTCGTACGTTCAGCTGAAAAAACAAGGGAAAAATTACATGGGTCTTTGCCCGTTTCACGCTGACCGGACACCGTCGTTTTCCGTTGTGCCGGATAAGCAGTTTTTCCACTGCTTTGGCTGCCATATCGGGGGCGATGTTTTTCGCTTTATTATGGAAATTGAAGGCTTAAGTTATCCGGAGGCCATTCAATTTCTTGCGGAAAAAGCAGGAGTTCCCCTTCCGGACGTCGAACTGAAACAAGAAGATGAACGCGCTTTTTTACGCAGACGATTGAAAGAAGCACACGCACTTGCTGCACAATATTATCACTATGTATTAAATCAGACTAAATATGGAGAAACTGCAAAAGAATATTTATGGCAGCGCGGGTTGCTTGATGCGACGATTGAAGCATACCATCTCGGGTACGCCCCGGGGCGACCGGTTGATCATCTCACGCGGTTTCTGTTAAAGCGCGGTTTTACGGAAGAAGAGCTCACATCAGCAGGATTAAGCATGAAAGAAGACGGGAATAAGAAGCTGCGAGACCGCTTTTTGGATCGCGTGATGATTCCTCTGGAAGACGTGGGGGGGGCGATCGTTGCTTTTACAGGGCGCAGGCTGGACGATGGGAAACCGAAGTATCTCAATTCACCGGAGACGCCCATTTTCAGTAAAAGTAAAATGCTCTTTAACCTCTCCCGTGCTAAGCGAACGCTCAGGCGGTCCGGCACTGCCATTCTCCTGGAAGGGCATCTGGATGTCCTTACGCTAGTTCAGTCGGGTCTCACCGACGTCGTCGCGAGCGGAGGGACATCTTTTACAGAAGAGATGGCGCTTCTTCTCCGTCGTTACGTAGAGCGCGCGATCATTTTGTTTGATAGCGATGAAGCAGGCTTAACGTCCGCTGAACGCACCGCAGAGATACTCTTAGATCAGGGCATGGAGGTCAGAATCGGACGCCTTCCGGACGGACAAGATCCGGATGCGTATGTGCGAGCGTACGGCCACGATAAGCTGGAAACCGATATTCTTGCCCAGGCCTTACCTTATCCTGCTTTCCAATTAGAACGCTTACGACGCGGTGTCGACTGGGAAGACGCGACGGAGCGGGGAAGATTCCTGGAGCGAGCGGCAGACGTGATCGCGCGTATTCCATCACCGCTGGAACGCGATCAGTATGCACAAACGGTCGCACGTGAGTTTGTGCTCCCCAAGGAAACGTTTTTAGAGGCCGTGGGCCGGGCGCGTCGATCATATTTGCGCCGGCAAAAAAAAGTGCAAATAAACGGGATGAACAGTACTACAGGTGGGCTGCTCAGCATAGATTCGAGTGAACGCGGGCCGGTGAAAGCGCATGTCCAGGCGGAGGAGCGCTTAATCGCGGCTATGCTGGACGATCCGTCCTGGGTGCCGCGGGTCATGGAACATGTAGGTGATGCGTTTGTGACGGAGGTCCACACCGTGATCGTCGCGCATCTGTACGCGCTCTACGAACCGGACGTAAGCGCGGAGAAGCTGCGGGCCATGCTCATGACGGCACTAGACGAGCCGCAGCATAAAGATCAGCTCACGCATATTCTGCTAAAAATGGATGAGGTGCCGCCGCTTACAGAAGAAGCGTTTAACGATCTCGTGGCCGCCATTCTGTCTCCGCCACTTCAGGCGGCGCTTAAAGAAAAAACCCAGGCGCTCACCCGTGCGCTCGAACAAGGTCGTTTTCAAGAAGCACAGGCAATCAAAGCGGACGTTGAACGCCTCAAAGATGAACTCAATGCTTTGAAGCTGACCCTGTCCTCATCATAGATAGTTATCATAATTAGCCATCATCGATATCACATCTTAGATAGCGCATTTTAAGAGTGTATTCCCGCGTTGTGAAATGTGATGAGAGGTTTGGTTGCGAGGTAGGAAGGAGTGCGGATCATGCAGACGATCGATCCTGAAGAAAAGACGTTGGAGCAGGCCAAACAGGAAATACTCGGGCTCGGTAAAAAACGCGGTTATCTAACGTACCAGATGATCGCCGAAAAACTGAGCATGTATGAACTCGATGCCGAACAGATCGAAGAATTTTACGAGCAATTAAGCGAGGCAGGAGTTGAGCTTTTAGGCGATGATGATGAACGCGCCCGCGACTCCCTAGCCGATGATGATATCGAACCGGACGAACTTGTCGAAGAAGATCTGGATTTAAATGATCTTTCCGTTCCACCCGGTGTGAAGATCAACGATCCAGTACGCATGTATTTAAAAGAAATCGGTCGCGTGCCGCTGCTCACAGCCGACGAAGAGATTGAGCTTGCCAAACGGATTGAGCAGGGAGATGAAGAAGCCAAGCGCCGTCTTACCGAGGCGAACTTGCGTCTCGTCGTCTCCATAGCCAAGCGTTATGTAGGTCGAGGGATGCTCTTTCTGGATTTGATTCAGGAAGGCAATCTCGGTCTCCTGAAAGCCGTAGAGAAGTTCGATTACCGCAAAGGTTACAAGTTCAGCACGTATGCGACATGGTGGATCCGGCAGGCGATTACTCGGGCCATAGCCGATCAGGCGCGTACGATTCGCATCCCGGTGCATATGGTGGAGACGATCAATAAGCTTGTGCGCGTCTCTAGACAGCTCCTGCAGTCGTACGGGCGTGAACCGACTGCGGAAGAGATCGCGAGAGAGATGGATATGTCCGTCGAAAAAGTACGCGAGATACAAAAAATTGCGCAGGAGCCGGTATCCTTAGAGACGCCAATCGGCGAAGAAGATGACTCGCATCTTGGCGATTTTATCGAAGACCATGATGTAACTGCACCGCAAGATGCGGCCGCTTATGAGATGCTCAAAGAACAGCTGGAAGGCGTTCTCGATACGCTCACCGATCGCGAGGAGAATGTGCTTCGTCTGCGCTTCGGTCTCGACGACGGACGGACGCGCACATTGGAAGAAGTCGGGCGCGTCTTCGGCGTAACGCGCGAACGCATTCGTCAGATTGAAGCCAAGGCCTTGCGCAAGCTACGTCATCCCAGCCGCAGCAAGCGATTGCGCGATTTCTTAGATTGAGACGTATGCTTTAAGGTTAAGAGGTTGAGTGAAGCTCTGTGACTCAAGGTTAACCATGCGTCTGGGGGTTGTGTGTGCTTGAAAGACGCGTATGTGTTCGAAAGTCGCGCGTGTGCTTAAGGTTGAGATAGGTAATTTATAAGCGTGTCTGCTTAAAACGTATGACACGATGGCGCGAGATGACGACTTTTAGGGAGAGACAGAAGGTGGATCGTGAGGAAGAAAAACGAAGAGCGATCATCGTCGGTGAGATCCGGAAATGGCGTGCCAGTAAACTTTTGCCTGACCCGTATCTTCTTTTTTTGTTAAAATTGTACGGGGTGTTTGATGCGGAACCCACGCCTGCCAGACCGCGGGAAAAATGGTTCTTTTTTTTCCAGCGGTTTTTGCCTTATATCGGCGTGGCCATTTTATCGAGCCTGATCACCTGGCTTGTGTTTGTCGGTAAGTCGCGTGTACCATGGGAGAACGTGACGGCGGTCTTGGCGGTTGTTATAACCTATGGAGGAGTTCTCCTACCTTTTTTGACGCTATTTACCGCCGCACTGACCGCTCGTTTTCCAGAGTACAGCCTCGGTCGCAATGTGAGCGGGCTTTTTTTTGTCATGGCGCTCATGTTCACCGCACTCTGGATCAATCTCTGGTTTCCCCACGCGGCACCGTGGACTTTAGGGCTTACTTTTGTCCTGTGGCTTGTAGCGGCCAGCTGGTGGCGTCTTTTTTATCACTGGGCGCTCGGCCTCTTCGCCCTTCTCATCGTCTTTATCTTTCGCTTGTGGCACGGTTAACCTTTCGATACAATAAACATAGGCGTGATGTGAGCGCTTGCATTATGCGGCGTCCATTTTTGAGAAAGGGGAGAGGGTCCGATGGATTTTGCGTTATCGAAAGAGCAAGAACTCTTTAAACAAACACTGGATGATTTTGTGGAACGTAAGATCATGCCCGGAGCGATAGAACGGGACAGGAGCGGTGAACTTCCACTCGCCCTTTTTCGTGAGCTCGCAGCGCTCGGGGTGATGGGCATCAACATTCCCGAAGCCTATGGAGGCGCGGGGGGATCGACGCTCGATTTTGTACTGGCCACGGAAGCGATCAGCCGCGGGGACGGTTCCATGGGTCTTACCTACTCAGCGCATCTTTCGCTCGGTGCGCAGCCGCTCATCCTGTTCGGGACGGAAGAACAAAAAAGAAGGTATCTGCCACCGCTTGCGCGTGCCGAATTTTTAGGCGCCTTTGGTCTTACCGAGCCGAATGCTGGCTCCGACGCCGGCGGGACGGAGACGCGCGCGGTGAAAGAGAAAGACCACTGGGTGGTGCGGGGCAGTAAAGTGTTTATTACCAATGCTCGGTATGCAAAGATCGTTCCCGTGACCGCCGTCACCTCCCGTGATACAGAAGGACGGCCCAATATCTCGGCGCTCATCGTACCGGTACAATCGCCCGGTGTGACCATCCGGGAGCCGTACGCAAAAATGGGCCTTCGAAGTTCCAATACAAACGAAATCGTGCTTGATGATGTCCGTCTGCCGACTGAGTGCTTGCTCGGAAAAGAAGGTGAAGGCTATAAGCAGTTTTTAATTACGCTGGATGGTGGACGCATCGGCATTGCTGCGATGGCTGTGGGTCTGGCGCAGGCCGCCTATGAACGCGCGCTCGCCTATGCGCGTGAACGCAAACAGTTCGGCCTCAGGCTCAGCCAGATGCAAGCGATTCAGTTCAAACTGGCCGATATGGCGACAGAAATCGAGCTCGCGCGGACGTTTGTCTACCGGGCGGCGTGGTTGAAAGACGTGGGGCGGTCGTATAAAAAAGAAGCGGCCATGGCCAAACTGTATGCCTCAGAGATGGCGCTTCGGGTCGCGTATGAGGCCATACAGATTCACGGTGGTTACGGTTATATGAGCGACTATGAGGTGGAGCGTATTTACCGCGATGCGCGCCTTCTAACGATCGGAGAGGGGACGAGTGAGATTCAGCGCCTTGTCATCGCTCGGGAGATCGGCGCTCGATAAGCACCTCGGATTCTTTTTCTTTGCGCGCCTTATGCCGTTCGTGCCGGGCGAGATATTTTTTACGGATGCGCAAGCTTTTGGGGGTCACTTCTAAAAGCTCGTCGCAAGCCAGATATTCCAGGGCCTCGTCCAGACTTAATGTGCGTGGCACATCAAGACGAAGCGCTTCATCGGATCCGGCAGCGCGAAAATTCGTAAGCTGCTTTTTCTTACAGACATTGATATCGAGATCGTTTTCCCGGGCATGGGCACCGATGACCATGCCTTCGTAGACGGGGGTTCCCGGTTCGATGAACAGGGTCCCTCTTTCTTGTGCGCTGTGAAGGCCGTAGGTCGTGGCTTCACCCGCTTCCCAGGCGACGAGTGAACCGTGCTCGCGCGTTTTGATCTCTCCGCTAAACGGCATCCATCCGCCGAAGAGGCTGTGCATTGTGGCCTCACCGCGGGTTGCGGTTAACAGCTCATGGTGCATACCGAGCATGCCGCGGGTCGGAATGCGGTACGTAAGACGCATGTATCCACTTTCTCCTGGGCGCATATCGGTAAGTTCCCCTTTTCTTTTACCGAAAAGTTGGGCGAGAGCACCTTGATACGCTTCACTCACTTCGATGTCCACGATTTCATACGGCTCCTTGCGTATACCATCCTCCTTGCGCAGGATGACTTCGGGTTTGCTAACTTCAAATTCATACCCTTCCCGGCGCATCGTCTCGATGAGAATACCGAGATGGAGTTCTCCGCGACCGGAGACTTTAAATGCATCGGGCACATCCGTCTCTTCGACGCGCAAAGCGACGTCTTTTTCGGCTTCGCGAAACAGCCGTTCTCCGAGTTTGCGCGACGTCACGTGCGTGCCTTCCCATCCGGCAAAGGGACTTGTGTTTACACCGATGGTGACGCTTATCGTCGGTTCTTCCACGCGAATGGGGGGAAGCGGCGTCGGATCATCGATACCGGTGATAGTCGCGCCGATCACGACCTCCGGCAGACCGGCGATGGCGACGATGTCACCAGCCGATGCTTCTGCTACTTCCTCTCGGTTGAGACCGGAGAAGGTCATAAGCTGCGCGATCTTTCCCTGCTTACGCGTGCCATCCGGGGCGATGATATATACAGGCGCACCTTTTTGAACGCTGCCGCGCTGAATTTTGCCGATCACCATCTTCCCTTTGTACGCATCGTAGCTCGTGAGCGATATGAGCATCTGCAAGGGACGATCGGGGTCGGCCTCCGGTGCGGGAAGTTTTTGTATAATCGTCTCAAATAAAGGACCCATGTTCGGTATTTGATCTTCTGCTTGCGGCGAGTGCCCGCTCGTCCCATTCAGGGCGCTGGTGTAAATTATCGGAAAGTCGGCCTGCTCATCGCTCGCACCGAGGTCGATAAAAAGATCAAATGTTTCGTTTACGACCTCCTCCGGTCGTGCGTCGCGTCGATCGATTTTGTTAATCACGACGACGGCGCGCTTTCCCTGGGCGAGTGCCTGACGTAGGACGAATTTGGTCTGCGGCATCACGCCTTCTTTGGCATCGACAAGGAGCAGGACGCCGTCGACCATATTCATGACTCGCTCGACTTCACCACCGAAATCGGCGTGTCCGGGCGTATCGATGATATTGATTTTAAAACCGTTATAGAAAATGGCCGTGTTTTTGGCTAAAATGGTAATACCGCGCTCGCGTTCCAAAGCGTTACTATCCAGCACGCGTTCTTCGACAGCCTGGTTGTCGCGAAAGACGCGACTCGATTTGAGCATGGCATCGACCAGAGTCGTTTTACCGTGATCGACATGGGCGACGATGGCAATATTGCGGATGTGTGAGCGTTGCAAGGTTCGTAAGCCTCCCCGGTTAAAAACATGTGTGACCTTCTCCCATCCTTGAAAGGGTGGGCTTTCCCGGCGGTCTCTCGTAAGTTCGCTTGATCCAGTGAACTATTATATCACATGAGCACCATGCAACGCATAAGGGGACGTAAGCGCAGGCTATACCGTAAGGTGCTCGGTGTAAATGATGCGTCGTGGCAATAGGCGGCGTTAAGTGTCAAGACCATGAGAGCAGTTAGACGATGTATCAAAAATATGTGTATCGTCGGACAGCGTTTAAAGATCATACACGCCGTCATACTCATGTAAGTACAAAGTACCCCGGTTGATGTGTTTTTGAAAGCGCACGGAAGAGGCGTGGAAGGAAGGTGTCGAATGCGTCTATCGTCGCGGCTCAAAACGATCTACGATATGGTGCCGAAAAGTACGCGTCTTGCGGATATCGGTACGGATCATGCCTATTTGCCGGCAGCGCTGGTGAAAGGGGGGAAGGCAGAGGCGGTGATCGCCACGGATCTAAGAGCGGCACCGCTCAAGGGGGCCGAGCGTTACCTTAGGTCGCACGGTCTCCTCGAAAGGATTGAACTTAGACAAGGGGACGGGCTTACCGTCCTATCTCCGGGAGAAGTAGAAGGGATGATCATGAGCGGTCTGGGCGGAGGAACGTTGGTGAAGATGCTCGAGGCTGCACCTCACGTTCTGGCTTCTCTCCGCTACGTTTTACTAGCTCCGCAAAATGATGCTTACTTACTCCGCGCCTTTTTTTTGCGGACCGCCTTTGCGCTCGTCGATGAAAGGCTCATCCAGGAAGAAGGGCGGTTTTATCCGATCTTGTGCTTTGCGCCTGGTGATGCGCTTCAGCCTTATCGTCTGAACAACTACAGTTTTTATGAAGCACTTTATGTAGGACCGTTTTTACTCTCACGCGGCGGCCTTCTCATGAAGCGCTATCTGGAAAATGAATTGGCCCAGACCGTGCGCATTCGTGAACAGATTGAAAAGCGGAGCACCTACGAACACCGAGAGAGGAGACTTTTAACGTTTACTCGGCAGGAAAAACTTTTAAGGCGTCGAATCTTAGCTTTAGAAGAGAATGCGCGTTCATCGCGCACGGATAAACGAAGATGATCGGGTTAGATGGATGGAGATCGATGGTGGTGAGCGAAACAGACGTGCGTAACCGAGATGAACGGTTTGCGTCGAGATGAACGGTGGCGACCAGGACGCACGTTTAGGATCGAGAGGAGCGATGATGCCCGGGGCGCAGGACAATGTCTGAGATGAACATCGATGAACGATGCTAATCGAGATAAACGGTGAGGATTGAGATGAACAAAGATGACGAGAGGATAGGGTGATGTGGATGTTTATTGTCCGTCATATTATGGAAACTTTAGAATCGTGGATATCACCGGATTGGGCCATGCCCCAAGACCGCGTCGGACTCATGATCGGATCCCCCGAACGCCCTGTACAGCATGTGCTAATCGCCCTGGACGTGACAGAAGAAGTGGTAAAAGAAGCGGTAGACACGAAGGCGGGTCTCATCATCGCGCACCATTCGCCGCTTTTCCACCCGGCAAGTCATCTACGCACGGACACACCAGAAGGACGCATGTTTAAGGAGCTTCTCGGGCATGATATCGCCGTTTATGTCATGCATACCAATTTTGATGTGGCACCAGGGGGTATGAATGATCTTCTAGCCGAGCGGCTGGGATTGCGGCAGGTTAAGGTGCTTAAAGAAACATGGCGCGAGAAACTGTACAAACTAAGCGTCTTTGTGCCTCTCGAGGCGCGCGATCAGGTGTTTATGGCAATCGGGGATGCCGGGGCGGGACATCTCGGTAACTACAGTCACTGCACTTTTCAGGCCGAAGGCACCGGGACGTTCTGGCCACGCGAAGGCGCAATGCCTACGATCGGTGCGGTCGGAGAGCTTACCCGCGTGCCGGAGGTGCGCCTGGAGACGATCGTCCCGGAGCGCAAACTACAAAAGGTGATCCGGGCGATGCTCGCCGCGCACCCTTATGAAGAAGTCGCCTACGATCTTTACGCGCTGGCCAATGAAGGTGAGGCGCTGGGGCTCGGACGAATCGGCGAGCTGGCAAGTGAGGTAACGCTTTCCGAGTTTGCAGAGATGGTTAAAGAACGGCTGGATTTGCAAGGGATGAGAGTTGTCGGTGCAGCCGATCAAAAAGTTCGCCGTGTCGCCGTGCTGGGAGGTTCCGGTGCGCAGTTTATGGAAGAGGCTTGGAGCATGGGGGCAGATGTTTTTGTCACCGGGGATATCGACTACCATGAGGCCATGTGGGCGGCGTCTCGTTCACTGGCGCTGATTGATGCCGGGCATCATATCGAACGTGTGATGAAAGCGCGTGTTAAGTCGTATCTGACAGACGCTTACCGCTCGTCATCCTACCCGCTTAGCATCAGTGTCGCCGAACGGGAACGGGATCCCTTCCGTTTTATGTTATAAATTTTAACCAATCCGTTCAAAGCGCCCGTTTTTATGTTAGAATAATTGTAGTGTGAGTGAGTGGGGTGGGCGCCATGCTAGAAAAAGAATGGGGGGTAACCGGTCGTCCTAATGTTCCTCGCTGGCGGCGGCTGGCTTTGTACGGTGTCATCGCATTTTTGGTGTTGCTCTCGGGATTCATCGGTTTTCGTCTGGCGTTTCTTTTTATGGGCACAAAAGGGGACAAAACATCTCAACCGGCATCGGTACCGCTTTCCACTTCGGAGCAAATTATCCAAACGGTGAGCGACATTGACGGCATTGTCGTGGGGGTGAGCGCTTATCACCACAAAGACGTTAAGGATGTATCGATCGAAGATGACGGTTCATCGGGATCGGCCGTGATTTATGCTAAGAAAAAGGGGATGGCCTATCTCGTGACGAACAATCATGTCATCGATGGTGCCGAGCGCATTGAAGTCAACTTTCCGGAAGAAAACGTGGCGGCTGAACTGGTCGGTGCGGATCCGTACACCGATCTCGCCGTTCTTCGCATTCCGGCGCGTTATGTGGAGAAAGTGGCGACGCTTGGTACATCTTCGACGCTAAGGCGTGGGGAGATGGTGATCGTCTCTGGTAACTCTCTTGGGCTTTATTCTAATACGATTACCGTTGGATACATTTCCAGCCTGCATCAGAAGTTGCCAATCTATTTTAGTGACCAGACGGAACCGGACTGGGAGATAGATGTGCTTCAGATCGACGCGGCGGTAAACTACGGTAACAGTGGCGGTGGACTGTTTAATCTGCGTGGTGAAGTGGTCGGGATTAACAGCGCCAAGGTCATCGAACCTGGGGTGGAAAACATCGGTTTTTCCATACCGATCGACCTAGTGAAGGGGATCATTTCAGAGCTTGAGAATTTCGGGAAAGTGAAAAGGCCTTATCTAGGAATTGTCGTCTCGGGTCTTTCTTACATTGCAGAAGATGTGTATCGCTCACTTCTCCTCCCGGCTTCTGTGTATCAGGGAGTGCTCATACGAGAGCCGCCGGATGGTCCGGCTAAAGCAGCCGGTCTACTGGAACGCGATGTCATTGTTGCCATCGATCACCAGCCGGTGACAGATAAAATCTCGTTACGCCGCGTCCTGTACCAAAAGTCACCTGGCGATACGGTGACGATTACGTTTTATCGCCGAGGTGAAACGAAGGAGGTACAGGCTGTCTTGGGTGAGACACCGTAAAATGGGTGGAATGTAAAAGTCCGGAAAAAACGTAAAAAGCCGGAAAGAGCATAAAATGCAGGATAAAAAACTAAAAATGCTAGAAGAAGATAGCGGAAAAAAGAAAGTAGAAAAAAAGCAGGAAGAAGAAAAAAATAACCGAAAGAAGACAGAAAGAAGACAGAAAGAAGACAGAAAGAAGGAAAAACCGTGCTCGAACATTGTGTAGGTGAAGCACCTTACACGGTATGTGCACGACTTATGTTCGTCGGTGAAGATCTCCTTGTTGCCGTAGGCGGGGGGACACATCCGCATATCGGGGCCGTCGCCACGGCAACCATGGCCTCCGGTAAACTGGAAACGACCGTGCACGAGTTTCCGCACCACCGCGAGGCTGTCGTAGCCGGTCGTTTTGCCAGCCAGCTGGCAGAGAAACTGGGAAGAACAGTCGTGGTGACGGCCGGTATTCATGTCGATGAGGCGACGAAGGAGGAAATAGCGCTTCTTTTAAAACATGCTTGGCAACTGTTAGAAGTGTTACGCACAAATCTTTCGTTACCTAACACATAACGTCGGCTTACATTCAGGTGGTGTTAAATACGGCCGCGCTTTCGCATGGTGGGGCTTAAAGCGTCTGAAGCATGAAGGTGCTTGAATCATCGTGTCGCTTATG
Organism: Candidatus Carbonibacillus altaicus; assembly: GCA_003050645.1. Taxonomy (GTDB): domain Bacteria; phylum Bacillota; class Bacilli; order Thermicanales; family DSM-22653; genus Carbonibacillus; species Carbonibacillus altaicus. The sequence continues at coordinate 15,715 of PEBX01000014.1, read as the reverse complement.
TACGGTGCGTTTGTGCACGAACATGCTTAAGCGGAAAGGAGAGAAGGCATGGAACTTACGCATTTTAATCCGGAAGGCCGGGCGAGAATGGTCGATGTATCTGAAAAAGAAAAGACGGAGCGTCTGGCGATCGCCGAAGCGCGGCTTGTGATGCAACCCGAGACGCTCAAGCGAATTCTATCCGGCGAGACGAAAAAGGGCGATGTTCTGGCCGTAGCTCAGGTGGCCGGAGTGATGGGCGCAAAGCGCACCGCAGAGTGGATTCCGATGTGCCATCCGCTCCCGTTAACCGGCGTCGATTTGACGTTTATCGTCTTCGATGAAAAGACGCTCCTCATTCGTGCAGAAGTGCGTACTACGTATAAGACAGGCGTAGAGATGGAAGCGCTCACAGCGGTCAGTGCAGCAGCGCTTACTGTCTATGATATGGTCAAATCGATCGATCGCGGCATGGTCATCGAAGCGACACGACTTTTGTATAAAGCGGGTGGTAAAAGCGGTGTGTATCGAGCGGAAGGGTTTTCAGAAACGGTAAGAATTGATGATAGACCCAGGGAATAGGATAGAGAAGGAGGCTTTTGGATGTATGACGATCGCGTGGCTGTAACCTTAGCAGAGGCAGAAAGACGGCTCTGGTCGTATCTGTTGCCCACGGCTTTTGAGACCGTTCCTTTACAAGATGCCCACGGGCGTATTTTGGGTGAAGATGTTGTGGCAAGTCAGGATATGCCTGCTTTTGATCGCGCGGCAGTAGACGGATTTGCGCTGCGCGCTAAAGATATTCGGGAAGCTTCCCCTGATATGCCTGTGGCTTTAAGGGTGATCGGTACGGTTGGGGCTGGAGATGTACTCGAGCGACCGCTTGCTCCGGGAGAAGCACTCAGAATAATGACCGGTGCCAAAATACCGGATGGGGCCGATCTGGTTTACATGGTCGAGAAAACTGAAGCGATCGAGATAAACGGAGAACACTTTATCCGCATCACCCGACCTGTCGAAGCTGGGAAGGATATCGCCCGCCGAGGAAGCGATATGGCCCGTGGTTCAGTGCTGCTTCCGGCAGGCCGGCGTCTGTTAGCAGGAGAGATGGCCGTTCTTGCGACGTTTGGACATGCCGAGGTTAAAGTCGCACGTCTCCCACGCGTCGGCATTGCCGCCACAGGAAACGAAGTGGTACCGGCGCATCTCCCTCTTACAGATGGAAAAATTCACGATAGTAACTCACCTATGCTCTGGGCACTGGCGGCGCAAATCGGTATCCCGGCCCGCCGTTATGAGGTGTTTCCTGATCGCCCCGACGTACTGGTCCGCCGTATCGAACAGGTACTCGCAGATGATGAGCTCGATGTTTTGATCACAACTGGCGGCGTCTCCGTTGGTGATTTTGATTACATGCAGAACGTATATGAAGCGCTGGGAGCCGAAGTGCTGTTCAACCGCCTTGCTTTTCGCCCGGGACAGCCGACGACGGTCGCACGTCTCGGGACAAAAATGTTATTTGGACTGGCGGGCAATCCGGGCGCGAGTTATGTCGGATTTCATCTGCTCGTTCGCCCATATCTCTTACGTTCGATGGGGGTTAAAGCAGAGGAGGCCCGACTGCCCCATGCGCAAGCGACGCTCGCCGAAGCCATTACGCGCCCTTCGACTTTACCGAAATACATTCGCGCCGAACTTTTAGTTAGCGGCGATCGCCTGCTGGTGCGTCCGGCAGGATCCGATCGTTCCTCACTCGTATCGACGATCTACAAGTCCAATGCACTGGCCCTTCTTCCGGCTGGCGAAGGCCTTGCGGAGGGAAGCATCGTCGATGTGTATTACACCGATGGTCCGCGGCGTTAAAGAAGCGCCCCTCCACTACTACCATACAAAAAGCTTTACGTACATGTAAAGCGTCTATCCCTTGTGTGGCAAACAGCGTTGAGAGATGGGTGCTTCCGGATGTTTTAGCACATACATTTCATGTCTTCTGGTAGAACGATCGAAAAGGCGACGGTCAGTAGGAGGTGAGGCTGTGCGGTATATGCAATTCGCCGGATTTTCCGGTTCGGGGAAGACGACGCTCATCGCTAGGGTGCTCGCTGTTTTAAAGAACCGGGGTGCCCGCACCGTTGTGCTCAAACATCACGGTCACGTGGACGCTCCGAAACCTCATCTGCCACTTTCTGTATCGTCGAAGAATGCAGTTCAATCTTCTGCTTTCTCCTCGCCAGCTCTGCTGCGACCAGATGCTCTTCCGGATTCGTTCATTTTTTTAGAACACGGTGCGACGACCGTTCTCCTGGTAAGTGGTGAGACGTGTTATACGTATAGGGCCGGTCGTGTATCGGATGCAACGCAGACGCGTGGAGACCCGGCGCGTTATCCCGACTGCTTAAAAACACTCGATGTCTGCCGATATGATTGGCTTTTAATCGAAGGATTTAAGGCGATTCCGTGGCCGAAATTCGTACTCGTTCGCGATCTGACCGATCTACAGGTGGTCGAAGACTGGCCAAACGTAAAGGCCGTTCTTTTTCCGGATACTTTGACCTTAGAAGAAGCGGCGCGAAAGATGAATGGGCGTCGGGCTAAAATGCTGCCGTTTCTTTTACGCGATGATCTTTCTCGCATCATACCTACGATGATGCAGACGGGAGGAATTTACCTTGATCCAACTTGCTTGGGGCATATTTGAGCTTACGGAAAAACCGATTGAACTTCAGCCGTGCCTTGATTTTGTGATTCGACCGGAGATGGGCGCAGTGAACGTTTTCTTAGGAACGGCGCGGGAGTGGACACACGGACGTAAAACAGTTCTTTTACGCTATGAGGCATATGTTCCCATGGCTGAAAAGATGCTTGTACAGATCGGTGAAGAAGTGCGGGCGATGGCCGAAGGGGCACGCATCGCCGTCGTTCACCGGCTGGGCGAGGTAGCGATTGGAGAAGCTGCGGTGGCCATCGTCGTGGCCACTCCCCATCGTGATGGGGCTTACGCCGGAAGTCGGCATATCATTGAACGGATTAAAGAGATGGTGCCGATTTGGAAAAAAGAGCAGTGGGAAGACGGTGAAGCCTGGATTGGCGATCAGGGCGAGCGCGTCGCTTACCCGGAAGGCAAGCCGCCAGTCGATGCGCTCTCGGAGCTTTCTGAAAGGACAAAAGAGGTATGAACGAACACGATCTGGACGAAGCACGGAAAAACGATAATACACGGAAAAATGACGAGACATCGCGAGACGAAACATATAAAAACGACGAAACATATAAAAACGAGGAAACACAGAAAAACGAGGAAACACAGAAAAACGAGGAAACACAGAAAATCGAGGAGCCATCACGACACGAAGCTCGATATCCTGAATCTACGAAACATGATACGCCAACATCCACCGTACGCGACACGCCTGCAACCGATGAACTTACCTGGGTAGGACATCTCGGGGAACTCAGGCAGCGTCTTGTGCGCACCCTTCTTGTCTTCCTTCTTTTTACTGTTCTGGCTCTCTTTTTTTCACGGACGATTTTCGACCTCTTAAAACCGGAGGAGCTCACCTGGCATGCTTTTTCTCCGACCGACACGCTGGCTATTTATTTTAAGCTGTCTTTCGGGATCGGCTTTTTTTTAACCATTCCATATCTCCTGTACGAGATTTGGGCCTTTGTACGACCGGGACTTACCGAGAATGAGGCGCGGGTCGCCTTACGGTATATCCCCTGGGTATTTTTCTTCTTTATCATCGGTCTTCTTTTTGCATACTTCGTCGTTTTTCCGGGCTTTTTATTCTGGATGAAAAAGCTCAATGACTCTCTAGGACTTACCCTTATTCTGGGTGTCAATGCTTACTTTTCGTTGCTCTTTCAAGTCGTCTTTCCAGTAGCTTTGCTGTTTGAACTGCCTGTCGTCATGCTTTTTCTGGCGCGCCTCGGACTGCTTACGCCGAAGCGATTAAGTGCTTGGCGTCCGTATGCGTACTTTTTGCTCGCTGTGGTGTCGTTTGTTTTCATACCGGGTGACTGGGTGACGTTTCTTCTGGTGATTTTCCCGCTTTTTGCACTTTATGAGCTGTCCAACGTGATCATCCGCTTGGCTTATCGCCGCTGGGAACGGGCGCAGGTACTGGAAAATAATTCAGATTAAGGAGTGTGATCTGAAGCGATGGAAAGTATTCAGGTGCTTTTTTTCGCCGGCTTAAGAGAACGGTTCGGTGATCGACATCAGGTTGCCTGGGAAGAAGGGCTTACCGTCGAGGGTCTTCTCAATCGGTTGCATGAGACTTACCCGGATCTTGCGCCTTTTTTAAAAGGCACCATGATTGCGGTGAACGAGGCTTATGCCGCACGTGATACGTCGCTTCATCCCGGCGATCAGGTGGCGATCATCCCGCCAGTGAGCGGCGGTTAAGCGCGAGCTGCCTACATAGGCGATGGCAGCCGGAGAAGGTGGGTGAAGGCAGGAAAGGGTGAAAACGTTTTTTGATGCGTCGTAACGATTTTTCATACCGCGATCGCTTTTCATACGCTATACGTTGGGCTCGGTTCATCCCATGGATGCTCCTCATCACCGTTTTCATGGCCGTTCTGGGCGGTTGCGGTGGGCGCATCGGGGTTGTGCAGAAGGCGGCGGAAGAGGATGTGAAAGATGCACTTTTTCCGACGCGCATTGTAAGTCTGCTTCCAAGCAATACCGAACTGCTAGCGGCATTATCGGCGACGGACCGGCTGGTCTGCGTTACGTCAAACGATACGTATCCGCCAGATGTGACCCGGCTGCCTGAGGTCGGTGATATGACCGTAAACGGTGAGGCAGTGCTTGCATGCGCGCCGGATCTCGTGCTTGCCTCTCCTTATCAGGAAGAAGATGTCGTCCCCTTTTTGCGCCGTTCCGGTATCCCCGTGCTGGTCGTGCCGGAGGCTCGAAACCTTACGGATATCGTCACGGCGCTCGTCGAGGTCGGCCGGGCCATCGGGGCCGATGATCGAGCTCAGGCGGTCGCCGCACATCTAACAACCGTTCTTGAGACTTTCTCTTTGCCGGATGGGATGCGCGAGGGAGAGCCACGTATTTGGTTGGAGATTGCCCCGCCACCGGAACTTTATACTGCGGGGGGAGACACGTTTTTAGGTGAAGCACTGCGTCGAGCGGGTGGACGAGGACTCGCCGATGCGGAAACAGGCTGGCCGCTCTGGTCTGCAGAAGACGTGCTGGCGAAAGACCCGAATATCATCCTCCTCCTTCATCATGCGTATCCAGACGTGCGCGCTCGCGCGCAAGAAGAGCAGGATCGCCCGCGCCCAGTGCGCAAGGCGCCGCCTGACGTTGTGGCCCGCCTTGCGGAGCGTCCGGGCTGGGCAAAGATCAGCGCGATCCGGCATGGATCCGTGTATGTGCTCGATGAAGATATCTTTAGCCGTCCTACTCCACGCTTGATTGAAGCTTTGCCGGAGCTCGCCTATGTTCTGGCCGGGATGAAGGCTGATGCGGCAGAGGATGGCAGATGACGCACAAGGTGAAGCAGTCGTTACAGTCGATAAAAGAAATACGCCGCGCGTCTATGCTCCCAGCATCGATGCATCCGGTCCCTCTGGTGATCGGTGCTACGGCGATCACCTTGATCAGCTTTTTGCTGGGACTCATCGCAGGGAGTGTGCCGCTTTCTCTCTACGATGTGGTACGGGTGTTGCTGGGCCCCGCAGATGGGACGGGAGACGAGATGATCCGGATGATTCTTTTTTATTATCGTCTGCCGCGCCTCCTTTTGGTCTTCTTGGTAGGTGCCGTGCTCGCGGTATCCGGAGCGCTTATGCAAGGCATTTTTCAAAATCCACTGGCCGAACCTTATACGCTCGGCGTGGCTGGGGGGGCGGCGCTCGGTGCGGTTTTCTTTTTGATACTTACCCGGAGCTTCCATATATGGATACCCTGGGCCCTGACGAGCGGCGCGATGGCCGGGGGTGTGCTGGTACTCCTGTTTATCCTTTTCAGTGCCTTTTACCGAAGTGGTGAGAGTAAGTCGACGCTTATTTTGTGGGGTGTGATGATGAGTTCCTATACGTCTGCGTTGCTTACGCTTGCGCTCACTTTCTCCGGAGAGGCGCTCCGTGAAGCGTTCACCTGGCTCATGGGCAGTGCAGCCAATCGCACGTATACCGATCTTGTGCCTGTTTTGCTTGGGTTTTCTCTCTCCGCTCCTCTGTGGGTCGGGCGTGCGAGCGTGCTGGATGCCTTGAGTCTCGGAGATCCGTATGCCCACTCCGTCGGTGTCCGACCGGAGCGCGTGAGGCTTTCGATCGGTTTTGCCGCCTCACTGATGGCGGCTGGTGCGGTTGCCTCGGTCGGAGTGGTCGGCTTTGTCGGGCTCATTGTTCCGCATCTCGCCCGGCACCTGGTCGGCTGGGGACATCGGCGACTTTTACCGTTTGCTTTCTGGTTGGGGGGAATCTTTTTGCTCTGGGCAGATCTTCTGGCGCGCACGGTTCTTGCACCGCGTGAGCTTCCGCTCGGCGTGGTCACGGCGCTTGTGGGTGTTCCAGTCTTTTTTATCCTCATAAAACGCGAGCGTATGCGTCTCAACATGTAGATACGGAAGTACAGGGACGGGGTGCAGGGACGAAAGTGACGGTACGAAAGTGCAGGGATGGAAGTGACAAGATGAAAGTATAGGTACGAAAGTGCAGGGATGGAAGTGACAAGATGAAAGTATAGGTACGAAAGTGCAGGGACGGAAAGCTGAGGAAGGAGGGGCGCTTGTGCCACCGCTATTAGAAGTTAAAAATCTGCGTCTTGAGCACGGCGAGCGCGTGCTCGTGCATCGTTTGAACTGGGCCGTCGAGCGCGGGGAAATATGGGCGATACTCGGTCCAAATGGGGCCGGGAAAACGACCCTCTTAAAAACACTCGCCGGCGAGCGTCGACCGGCAAGCGGATGGATTCGCCTGGATGGCATGCTCCTCGATCGTTATCCAGACGCCTTGCGCGCCCAAAAGGTCGCGTATGTACCCCAGGAAGCACCTCAGGCGAGCGCTCTTTCCGTCTGGGAAGTGTTGAAGACGGGGCGCCTTCCGTATACGCGTTTTGGGCGAACACCGGAGATACCGGCGTCGTTTGAAGTGCTTAGCGATTGGTTTCAGCTGGATGCGCTCCTCCTGCGTACCTTTGATACCTTATCGGGTGGTGAAAAACGCCGGGTACTCCTTGCCCGTGCGTTTTTACAGGATGCATCGCTTATGCTTTTGGACGAGCCTTTTGCAGAGTTGGACTGGGCCTGGCAGCAGGCGACGATCCGCATCCTTAAAAAAATGGCCCGAGAGGCCGCGCGTTCGTTTGTCGTCGTCTTGCATGATTTGACGCGCGCTGCTCAGCTTGCCGACGGTGTCGTCCTTTTGCCGCTTACGAGCGGGGAGAAGAGCACATCATTTGCGCCGCGTGTGGGGAGCGTCGACGAAGTCTTGACTCAGGATAGTCTGAAAGCGTTCTATGAAGTCTCGGTAGATATCATCCCCCATCCGACACACGGTAAGTTACTGTTCTGGTGGGATGATGAGCACTGATGTTTTCCCGGTTGTTCGGCTCCGTCTAGCTTCTGACTGTTTCAATCGGTACAAAGAGCCGTACCGTCCATGAGGCGGTACATGACGGGAAAGCGTTTGTGGCATACTACCTCCTAACGAATGTATGACACTATGTCGGTTCAGGCACAGACCTTGCCGATCGGTATGTGTCGGTGCAGGATGGGGGTAGGCGTGACTATGGTTACAAGATACTACAAACGCATGGTACTTCTCCTTCTTGGTTTAACATTGTTCGGTGTTGGTGTGCTCACCATACCGATTTTTCAACCGTTTTCGAAAACCGAGCTTCATCCGGTACAAGCTTTCGGTAAGACAACGCTTAGAGTCGGATCACGTGGTGGCGATGTGTATGAGTTGCAGGGACGTCTAAAGTATTTAGGCTATTACAAAGGTAACATCGATGGTATTTTTGGCTGGAACACGTACTGGTCGGTGCGGAATTTTCAGTATCGCTTTGGGTTAAAAGTTGATGGCGTGGTGGGCTCGAAGACGAAAAACAAGCTGTATCTAGCGACAAAAAACTGGAAGCCCACTGCGGCTTCCGCTAAGAAACCGGTGCCTACGAAGACGGCTGCGACACCCGCCAGGGTGACAAACGGACGGTTTAGCGAACAGGATATCCGGCTCATGGCCAACGCGGTATACGGTGAAGCACGCGGTGAACCGTATGAAGGTCAGGTGGCGGTCGCGGCAGTGATCTTAAACCGCCTGCGCCATCCATCTTTTCCCAACACGGTTTCGGGGATCATTTTTCAACCAGGGGCGTTCACTGCGGTTGCTGATGGACAGATATGGCTCACACCGAATGCCACCGCGCGCCGGGCGGTCATCGATGCGATTAACGGCTGGGATCCCTCCGGTGGGGCCATCTATTATTTTAACCCGGCGACGGCGACGTCGGCCTGGATTTGGTCGCGACCACAAATCAAGCGCATCGGTAACCATATTTTTGCCCGTTGACCGTCTCATCGGCTTGAGTTCTGAGGCTATCGCCGGTGGGGACTGTAAAAAGAGTCATTCCGAGGAACGTGGAAGGCATCTTATGATTAACTTCGTAACCTATTTCAGGATAGAGTCCCATGCCGCCTTCGCGGCACCAGCAGAAGGATGAAATGCCGCAACCTATTTCAGGATAGACAGGTAACACCGCACATATGTTGTAAACTGAGAAGGTAGCGTGCACTTTGCCGAAGTGAGGCTGCCTTCTTTGTGCTGCTTTTTGTGCTACTTTCTTTGTTTTGATTTTGTCATGGCGTATTTTTTTGTTAACTTTTTGTTAACGCGATAAAAAAATGGAATAGGTGAATTCCCTGATTCATGTGGCAATACTCCGGAGCGTATGGTAGGATGAATAAGGAAGGGGGCTTGTTCCTTGAAAAATCGTCTTCTTCAAACCATCATCATCGTCGTTTTGCTGGCGGGTACGATCTGGGTCGTATGGGACCATTTTTTGAATCATACGCCGCCAGTTGTAGTAGGGCGCTCGGCGCCTGATTTTGAACTCATGCTCATGGATGGGGGGACGATCACCCTGAAGGAACTTCGGAATCGTCCGGTGCTCATCAACTTCTGGGCGACATACTGTCCTTCTTGTATCGATGAGATGCCGGCGATTGAAAGCGTATATCAAGCGTATCGCGATCAGGGATTCATCGTGGTAGGCATCAATACCGGAGAAAGTATGGCAGCGATCCAGGGGTATGTGCGTCGTACGGGTGTGACGTATCCGATCGCTCTCGATCCGGATGCCAAAGCGCAAAAGGCCTACAAAGTGTACGATCTGCCCCGTTCCGTGTTCATCGACGCGGATGGGAATGTGGCGGTTGACCATATAGGGGAAATGAATGCGCCAATGGTAGAGAACTTTTTAATACAGACGATCGCCCGGCGGAATGCGGCGAAAATCGAGTAAAACGGTGGATCGTCGTTTTATATCGAGGCGTACTGTGGGCTCAAAATACAAAAAAAGGAGGAAAGACCCGTATGGCGCGTACATTTATTTCGGTCATCATATTGTTGGCGTTCCTCGGAGGTGCGCTTTACGTCGGACTTAATCAATCCACGGCTACAGAAGAGCGGGCTGAAGTCGGATATCGTGCACCCTCGTTTCAAGTAGAGACTCCTACCGGAGAGACGCTGGATGTCGGCACGCTCATCGGTACACAGCCGGTTTTTATCAATTTTTTTGAGTCGTGGTGTCCGCCGTGTCGCGCGGAGATGCCCCATATTCAAGAAGCGTATACCCAATACGGTGATAAGGTCGCATTCATTATTCTCGATCCGCTCACTAGTGAAAGTTTAAAGGATATGCTTGATTACATCGAAGAGGAAGGGTTTACGTTTCCCGTCTACATTGATGATAACAAGGCGACTGTTGCGCGCATGTACCGGGTCGGCGCGTTTCCGACAAGCTTTTTTATCAATAAAAAGGGTGAGATCGTCAATATGCAACCCGGTGCCATGACCAAGGATTATCTTGAAGCGATGCTTGAGCAGCTTTCAAAGTAAGCTGTTGGCGCTGAAAGCTTTAGCACTTATGTGCATTTTGGATCAGGTGATTGGGATTTGGGACAGCTGGTCGGGATCTGGATCAGGTGATTGGGATGAGCGGGTTAGGATTAGGTGTTCTGGATAAGGTGGGTCGACTTTGCTCAATACGTCTTTACTCATGCTATTTTTGTCTGTCGCGATCGGCGGTCTCCTCAGTCTTAATCTTTTTGTGACAAAAAGTGAGCGCAACGCTGAACTTGACCGTTGGTTGACGCTCGCGATGACGGCGATCATCGTGTATAAACTATTCCCGCTCCTTTACGAGCCGGGCCTCGTTTTGCGGCCGCTTGACCTCTTGCTGCAAAATGCCGGGGTACAGGGGATAGGCCTGGCGGCCATGGTCGTGCTTGCACTGTTTTTTTGGAACCATCGCCGTCAGAAAGGGGCGCTGTACCGCCATTTTTTTGCTCTGGCCATGATACTTCTTATTGCCTATGGGTTATACGGACTTTTAACGCTCTCGGTCTATCGCGGCATACCGCTTTTTGTTTTTAAAGGCCTCGTCGGGCTCCTCTTTCCTTTTCTCCTGTGGCGTCATTCGAGAAGCGATTATATCCTGTTGCCGCTTGCCGCAGGCGGCGTTGTCTTCATCGAAGCGTTGGGCCCGGGCATGCGCTGGTACGGTCTTACCCTCGTACAGTGGGGGGCGCTTTTAGTGTATGTCATCCTGCTTTTACTTTCTTTACTGAATAAAGAGCCTGATAAACGTGAGGAACAGGCGAGGTAGGGGAACAGGCGAGGCAAGGTAGCAATTCGGGTAAAGTAGCGATTACATCCTCAAGTCGCATAAAGAAGGTAAGAAGGTCGTGGCCATGAGATGAGGCCAAGATGGCAGTGATATAATACTTAAGATTCAACGATGAGATTTAACGATAAGATTCAACGATAAGGTCGTTTAAGAAAGGGTGTGAAGCATGTTTGATCCGGCGGATCTCACCTTATGGGTGGCGCTTTGGGGTGGGCTTATTTCTTTCTTTTCCCCTTGTGTCCTACCCCTCTATCCCTCTTTTTTGTCGTATGTTACCGGCGTTACGGTCAAAGACTTGCGCGACGCGCCTACGCGCGATGTGCGCGCACGTGTTTTCTGGCATTCCTTGGCTTTTACCCTCGGTCTTTCGCTCGTCTACTTTATTCTCGGCTGGTCGGCTTCCAGTATCGGAGTTTGGTTAAAAGATTATGAGCGGCTCATCAGTCAGATCGGTGGCGTGATCGTGATCGGTTTTGGTCTTACCATGGTCGGCTGGTTAAAGCTCGACTTTTTAAATCGGGAACTGCGTATGGAACTCAAATGGCGACCAGCTGGGTATCTCGGGTCTGCGCTCATCGGTTTTGTGTTTGGGGCCGGGTGGACGCCCTGCATCGGTCCGATCCTCGGCGCTATTTTGATCCTGGCGGCGTCCGAGCCGTCGATGGCGACGTGGTATATGCTCTTTTTCTCGCTCGGCTTTTCCCTTCCCTTTATCATTCTCGGTTTTTTTGTCGGCAGCACGCGCTGGTTGGTAAAATATTCGCAGGTGATTGCCAAGATCGGCGGATGGCTGATGGTCGCCATGGGTTTGCTCTTGTTTACCGGTCAGCTGAACAAAATCTCGGTGTATCTCACACGTTTGTTTGGGACGGGTTGGTGGTAAAAGAAGATCGTTGTAAAGGGCGTCCATGTACTTCATGTCATTACCGGCACATATGTATGCACTTGCGTAGATGTATGCACTTGCATACATGCCTCAACACATAAGTAGGCACTGCATATATGCATTCTTCCTACAGCTAGGTAATGTAAAAATATGGCACTCTCTGGGAGTGCCTATTTTTTTATATAAAGCAGGAAAAAAGGCTTTTGTGTCGAATTATTGTGTCGGATAGGTGGTGATGATGTGATTTAGGTACCATATGTGCTCGTTCGTAAAGGATGATGGTCGTTCAGAATAGTTGTTCAGTTTTGGGTTTCGTTGGTGGTGATGAAGGACGAAAATCGTAAAGGAGAAATAGATGAAAGAAAGGTTTAAACAAAGTATTGGATTAAACAAAGTATTGGATTAAACAAAGTATTGGATTAAACAAAGGAAAAGATTCATTGAAAGATTGGATTTAACGAAAGAAAGGGTGGGTGATTGTGACGAAAAAACGCAGTCGGCGTCGGGTCGTTCGGATTGTGCTGGGCGTTTTTTTAAGCATACTCGCTCTCTTTTTGACCGCAATAAGCGGTGTCTATGCTTATTTTACACGATCGTTGCCCACGATGCAGGGGGAGATCGAGGATCTCCCGGTGCGTGCGCCGGTAGACGTATACCGGGATTCTTACGGCATTCCGCACGTGTATGCCAAAAACTATGAAGATCTGTTTTTCGTACAGGGTTACATACAGGCGATGGACCGCTTATTCGAGATGGATCTATCCCGGCGAGCCGTACGGGGGCGGCTTGCACAAATCTTCGGCCCCGATTATGTAAAGACCGATCAATTTTTACTGACGCTCGGTTTTATGCGCGATGCGGAAGTGAGTTACGCGGCACTCTCGGAGGAAACCCGTCTGTTTCTGGATCGTTTTACGGCAGGGATCAATGCCTACATCGAGCGTCACAAGGGTGCGCTTCCGCCCGAGTTTACACTTTTGAATTACGAGCCGGAGCCGTGGACACCACTCGATTCGGTAGCCATCGGTAAATACATGTCCTGGACACTGGGCGGGAATATGCAAAATGAACTTTTGAACATGGCGCTCGTCGACGCCCTCGGTACAGACAAAGCGGCGCTCCTCTTTCCGGCGTATCCTAAAGACGGCATAGAGATCATGAAAAAAACGTGGCAGTCAGTCGGGCTCGATAAAGACGCGGCGCTCGCCTTGTTTGACGTAACCCTGCGTACCGAACGGGGACGGTTGGGGGTGCCGGGCGTCGGGCTGGGTAGCAACAACTGGGTCGTCTCCGGCAAGTTGACGACGACTGGGTTTCCCATGCTAGCCAATGATATGCACCTGGAGATGAAAGCGCCTTCGATCTGGGTGCAGCAACATCTCGTCGTGGATGCAGAGCCGGAGGGGATGAACGTCACCGGTGTGATTTTTCCCGGTGCACCGGGGATTATCGTCGGGCACAATGCACACCTCGCTTGGGGTGTGACCAATCTCGACCCCGATGTGCAGGATTTATATATCGAGACACGTCATCCCGACGACAAATCGATGTTTTTATATAACGGTCAGTATGAAAAAGCCAAGGTCTATACGTATGAGATTCCGGTCAAAGGTGAAGAGAAGCCGCTCACCTATACCGTCACCGTGACACGACACGGTCCGATTATCTCCGATGTGTTCGAGCAGTCGGTACCGCTTGCTCTGCGCTGGACGAATCAGGAGCCGACTCGCGAAATAGAAGCGATGATCGGCTTTGACCGAGCGAAAAATTTGGAGGAGTTTAAAATCGCGCTGGAAAAGTTTAATGTGCCCGCACAAAACTTCGTCGTCGCCGACAAGGAAGGCAATATTTATTACCGCGCAAACGGTCTCATTCCGATACGCAATGAAGGAAACGGTCTGCTGCCGGTGCCAGGGGACACCGAGCGCTATGAATGGAAGGGATTTATACCGTATAGCGCGCTTCCTGCGACGCAAAATCCGGAGATCGGATTCATTGTCACGGCCAATAATCAACCGATCGATGATCTGTATCCGTATTTTTTAAGCGCGGACTGGGCGCCGCCGTATCGCGCCGAGGCGATTACCCGTGGACTTCAGGAACGTCTGGAGAAGAATGGGAAGCTTTCTTTCGATGATGTGCTTTCTATGCAACTTTCGACGCGCAATGTTCAGGCAGAGCGCCTGGCCCCGGTTCTGATTGCCGCGCTTGATCGTGCGGCACTCGAGGGGACGGCGAAAGAAGCATATGCGCTTTTGCGGACGTGGCTTTTAAACAAACCGAGCGATGAGGCCGATCAGGTTGGACCGATGATTTACTATGCGTTTTATGAAGCCCTTCTGAAAGAGACGTTTTTGCCCGTTTTGCAAGACGAGAAGTTGTTTGAGCGCTATCTCGCCTACGGTCATGCTATTAATACGATGGATCGCTTTTTGCTTGAAGATGAGCGCTGGTTTAAGGATGTATTGGATCTAGGAGAGATGGGGCGAGAGCGTTTGCTCAAGGATGCATTTGTGAAGGCGACCGATACGCTCTCTGAGACGCTCGGCCCGCATCCCGCTACCTGGCGCTGGGGCCGGCTGCACACGCTTGGCTACAAACATCCGTTGGGTGGCGTTCACCCGCTGCTCGCGCTCGTTTTGAACCGCGGTCCGTATGCCGTGAGCGGTTCTCCGGTCGTGCCGATGGCGGCGAGTTATCCGCTGAGTAAGCCTTATGACGTTACCTCCAGCGCGCCTTGGCGCTACGGCGTCTCACTTTTAGACATGGAAGGGAGGGATATTTTGTTCGGGGGCGCGAGCGGCCACCCGTTGAGCCGACATTATGCCGATCAGCTGCCTCTTTGGCGCACTGGGAAATATAAGTCGCTTTTATTTGAGCGGAAAGATGTTGAAACGGCAGCCGGTCAAGGGCGGCGCCTTCTGCGCTTTCTTCCGCCTTCTTCACCGGAAAACGCCCCTTCACCGTCCGCCCGCCGCGCGCTCTAATCCTTGTTGGATCGATCTTCAAATGTCCGTCGTGAGTTTTTTATTTCGTCATACGTTTTAATTGTTGCTGGATAGACCTTTCGAATATGCCTGTTTTTCTCTTTTCAAACATAAACAAGCGTGATATAGTGAAAAGGGAGGGGTAAATCGTGAATCTTTGCGTGAGATCGCCGATCGGTGCAATGATACTTAGACGCGACCATGGATCAGTTAAAACGTGGAAGGAGGAGTAAAGCGGATGCCTTTTCAGATTTTTTTAAACATGCACATGATGTGGGGCCTTCTTTTGATTTTCTTTGTGCTGGCGCTTGCGTTGCCGCGTCAGGTGTGGCCGGTTGTGCTTTTGCGTCTCTTTTATCTGGTGATGATCGTAAGTGGTGTAGGGATGTTGATCGCCCTTCAGTTCCCCCTGTTTTATATCGTGAAGGGACTGCTGGCTTTCGTATTGATCGGGATGATAGAAATGGTGCTTGCGCGCCGCAAAAAGGGCGCAGTGTCCCCTGTGCAGTGGGGCGTCCTCCTCATTTTGCTGGTGTTGGTACCGCTCATGGGTTATCAGGTAATATATTTTTAATTGCAACAGGCTTAGAGAAATGGGGGAGCGCGAGGGGGCTGTAATCCCCCTCAATTCATTGAGGGGATACACGGACCCCCTCGCTATGCTATCATGATGGTATGAGAAAAGGATCATGGAAATCTACTCCAAATGCGGTATACGAGATCAATTATCACTTTGTATGGTCAACCAAGTATCGAAAGTCTGTGCTTGTCCCGCCGGTGGACGAGACGTTGAAGAAAGTGTTCGCACAGACGGCCGATGAGCATGGCTACGAAATGCTCGGGATGGAGGTGATGCCCGATCGCGTGCATCTCTTTCTTTCCGCGCCGCCTGCGGTCAGTCCGGCGGTCATCGCCAAGATTTTGAAAGGAACCAGCGCCCGACGGTTGTTTCTGGCACACCCGCAACTCAAGCACCGGCTATGGGGCGGA
>PEBX01000129.1 GCA_003050645.1 Candidatus Carbonibacillus altaicus | reverse complement strand
TTCAGTTCAGCGACGTATTTCATGGATTCCCCGACAAGTTGGCAGAAGCCGAGATAGTGGTGTTCGTCCATCAATTGTTTCCATCTCGTTTCTTCCTCTGGCTCAATAGGGCGAACGACCAATGATTACAATTCCGTTTGTGGGGGCACCTTAAAACTCCTCTTCAGACCGAACGATGTAGTTATCTACAGTCTATCAGACTGAAGAAGGAAAGACCAGTAGGGGCTTTAACACCTTATCCGATCTAAATGTTACTGGACTTTGACGAAACCCTGAGCCACACCTACTCATCATCGATGAAATCGGCTATCGTAAAATGGAGGACGAGGCAGCTCACTTCTTCTTCCAAATCGTATCGGAACGGTATGAAAAAGGCTCAATTCTTCTCACGTCAAATAAATCCTATCCAGTACGATTAATATGAAAGGGGAGAGTTACAGGATTAAAGAGAAAAAGAAAGCCGGATTCTTTAAACTCGATAAACAAAACGAGCAAGGAGAATAACATATGATTCCATTTTCCCGCCCCCCTAGGGGGCTAATATAGCCCCTAATGGGGAAAATTCGACCGTTATTTTTGGGGAATTCTATTTCGGTATTGACACATTGATCCAATGATACGCCTTTTTCTTAGGCAACCGTAGTGCCTTCATGAGGAGGGCGAACATATATGATCAGTAGCCGCTGGAGAGAGGGCGTACCGGATCGAAGAGAGGAGGACATTGAATGCTCGCGCATTTTTCTAAAGACGGCGCATATGTAGTGACTCTGTTTTCCTTTGCGATGATTGTCTACGTCTTGCTGGTTATAGTCGCTTAATATTGGTTTGACAATCGTGCCCGCGAATCGATCCTTTTCACACGTCATAAAAATAAACGCTGTATCTGCAGCGTTTATTTTTTTAAAACCCTATTGCATAATTATGCGTAAAGATGTATTCTAATACAAAGGATACGATGGTGCGACTTAGGAATTGATTTAATAAGATAATGAGAGACGTAAGGGTGTGGGGCGTACTGATGGAAGCGTACGGAAAGTCTTTGAACCTTCGTTCGATCCGGGTGGCGGTGATCGGGACAGGTTACGGTGGTGTGGAACTCATCCGCTTGCTCACGCTGCACCCGGGGGTCTCAACCGTCGATGTATACAGCTACAGCAAAGGTGGCGAATCTTTGCCTTTTGTGTATTCTCATCTGTATGGCGTTACGGATAAAAACGTTGAAACGTATGCACCGGCCCATTTTGACGAGCGATATGACCTCGTGTTTCTGGCGACCCCTCACGGTGTTAGCAAGACGATTGCCGCGGAACTCTTTCCAAAAGGTTTAACCATCATCGATTTATCCGGCGATTTTAGGCTCAAACGCGGGCATGTGTATGAGGCCTGGTACGGTAAGCAGGCTGCACCTTCGGATTTGCTAGAAGAAGCGGTCTATGGCTTACCGGAGTTTAAGCGCGAAGCCATAAAAGGTGCTCGGCTCATTGCCAATCCCGGTTGTTATGCGACCGCTGCGATCCTCGGGGCTGCACCACTTCTTCTGTCCCGTCTCATTCATCCGGAAGGACTTATCTTTGATGGAAAATCCGGTGTTTCGGGTGCTGGGCGCACGCCTGCGTTAGGGGTTCATTTTAGTGAAGTCAATGAGTCGGTCAGCGCCTACAAAGTCGCGCGTCATCAACATACGCCAGAAATCGAACAAATGCTGAGTGCGGTGAGCGGCGAGCCCGTGACGATCGTGTTTACGCCGCACCTCGTTCCCATGACGCGCGGGATATTGATGACGATCTATGGCCGTCTTAAGAAAGATGTGACGGATGAAGATATGGAAATGGCTTACACCGCCGCGTATCGTGAAGCTCCATTTGTCAGGCTTCGTAGGGCCGGTGATCATCCGACGACGAAGAATACGAGCGGAACGAACTGGGCTGATATCGCCTATTCGCTCGACCGACGAACCGGGACGGTCGTGGTGACGGTCGCCCTCGATAATTTGTTAAAAGGAGCTGCTGGTCAGGCCGTGCAAAATATGAATGTGCGCATGGGCTGGGATGAAAGCCTTGGTCTTCCGCGCTGGCCGGTCTATCCGTAAAAACCATAGAACTAGAAACAATAGAACTAGAAACAATCAACGAATCATAAAAAATCGAACGCGCCGCAACGTAAGGATCAAACCAGTCAAAAGCCATCGAATCATAATGAATCATAATAACGTGCGTAATGACTACAAATATATGATAGATAGGATAGGAGTGGCGGGTGTGGATTCAATCATAAACGTAAAAGATGTTTTACCTGTAGAGCTTGTCACCGGAGAAGCGCATCTGCCAAAAGGTTATATAGCGGGTGGTATGCATGTCGGGATCAAGCGCAAAAAGAAAGATCTCGGCTGGATCGTTACGGAAACGTCTGCCGAAGGTGCGCTCGTGACGACGCAAAATAAATATCCAGCTGCGCCGATCGTGCTCATTCGTGAGACGTTTGGTCGCTTTGGACCCTTAAAAGGTGTGATCGTGAATTCCGGTAATGCCAATGCACTAACCGGTTCCGATGGGATGCGTGATGCCCGCGTAATGCAGGAGAAGTTTGCGGAACTCATCGGTGCGCGTGCACATGAGGTCATCATCGCTTCGACCGGCGTGATCGGCGTGCCTTTACCAATTGAAAAAATTTTGCATGGATATGATCTTCTGCGGGAGGACGGCGCTCTCAGTCATCATGATCCAGAGGCGTTTGCCGCGTCTATTTTGACCACCGATACAGTCAGCAAGATCGTCTCGGCAAAGCTCGCCATCGATGGTACAGTGGTTACGGTTTCCGGCTACGCCAAAGGTTCCGGAATGATTCAGCCGAACATGGCTACGATGCTGGCATATGTCATGACCGATGCGGAGGTCAAGGGGGCGGATCTGTACCCGCTCTGGAAGTCAGTCATCCAAAAAACGTTCAATCGCATCAGCGTCGACGGTGACGAGAGTACAAATGATATGGCGCTTCTTTTGGCCAATGGGGCAGCAGGCGTGCTACTTGCACCGGACCATCCAGCATGGCCCGCGTTTGCAGGAGCTGTTTACGCAGTTGCGCGTGAGCTCGCCCGCATGATTGCACGGGATGGGGAAGGTGCAACCAAACTGCTTGAGGTCGTTGTCACTGGTGCCGCGTCCGAAGTAGATGCCGATAAGGTGGGGCGGGCAATTGTGAACTCTCCACTCGTAAAAACGGCCATTTATGGCGAAGACGCCAACTGGGGACGGATTGTAGCGGCGATTGGTAACAGCGGTGCCGCGTTTGATACGCAAAAGGTCAGTGTCCGGATCGGGGATGTGCTTATCTTTAATGCAGGCGTCGGTCTGCCTTTTGTGGAATCAGATGTGCAGGCGTATTTATCCGGTTCTACGGTCCGTATCACGGTGGATATGGGTGCAGGTGACCATGAATCAGAGTGGTTCGGTTGCGATCTTACGGAAGGATATGTCCGGATCAATGCCCATTACCGCACGTAGGGAGCGCAGGGGATAAGGATGAAGTGTATCGGGAAGACGTGTATAAAGAAGTGTGTTGGTAAGAAAATACGTGCCCAGAAAGTATGTGCACTCATTGCAGAATCAGCACTTAGAGAAAAGGTTTATCAAGGAAGATGTGCCTAAAGTAAAATGCATAAGGATCCAAAAAGGCTAGGAAAGAAAAGGAAGTGGGAAGCATGGGGAGCCCAAAACGCCCCTGGGTGATCAAACTTGGCGGTAGCATGCTCGATCGGCTGGACCAGAAATGGTTTAACCGGTTATACACGATATACGACGGCTCACCTCTTATCTTGGTGCACGGCGGCGGAAAAGCCATCGATGCTATGCTCGTTGCTCTCGGAGGCACACCCCGTTATCATCGGGGGCTCCGGGTGACGGACGAGGCGACGCTTCCGGTCGTGCAGATGGTCTTAAGCGGTAAGATCAATCCGGCGATCGTTGGGATGATGCACATGGCCGGTTTTCAGGCAATCGGTGTATCCGGTATCGACGGGGGGATTGTTCAGGCCCGGCGCACGGAGGAAGAAGGCCTCGGTTACGTCGGTCACGTTGTATCGATTAACCGCGCGCTTTTAGATGTCCTTTTACATCGGGGCTATGTTCCGATCGTCTCGCCCGTTTCGTTAAGTACCGAGGGGGAGTATCTGAATATCAACGCCGACGAAGTCGCCACCGCTCTCGCCTTAGCCTATGACGCGCGACTCTGGCTGTTAAGCGATGTCCCCGGTATCTACATAACGGATGAGGCGACCGGTGAGATGCGCGTCACCCACGAGCTGAATCCCGAAAGAGCACGGGCTTTGATCCGCTCCGGAACGATCTCGGGTGGCATGATTCCGAAAGTAGAACAAGCGATCCAGGCCTTGTTACAAGGTGTTCCAGAAATTTTCATTATGCGCGGGGACGATCCGGACTTGCTGGAAAAATATGTGCGGGGGGAAATCGTGGGGACACGGCTTAAAATGGACTTTTCCGAACCAGTCGGAAGATCGTAAAAAGGATATCTTGGAGATGCAGATCAAAGAAGGATCAAAAAAGGGTCAAAGAAGATTGAAGAAGATTGAAGAAGATTGAAGAAGATTGAAGAAGATTGAAGAAGATTGAAGAAAGATCAAAGAAGATCAAAGAAGATCGAAGACAGATCGAAGACAGATCGAAGACAATCGAAGACAGATCATAGAAAAAAGGGGAGACACGATGCGTGCACTCTTTAATACGTACCGGCGGTTTCCGGTAGAGATCGTGCGAGGCGAAGGAAGTTATGTGTTTGATCGGGAAGGGCAAAAATATCTCGATTTTACGTCCGGGATTGCCGTTTTAAGTCTCGGGCATGCCCACCCTGACCTGGTCAACGTGCTTAAGGCACAGTCAGAGGTGCTCTGGCATACATCCAATTTATTTTCCCATCCCTGGCAGGAAGCGTTGGCCGAAAAACTCACTGAGCACTCGGTTTTTGATCGCGTCTTTTTTGTAAATAGCGGAGCGGAAGCCAATGAAGCGGCGATTAAGCTCGTTCGTCGCTATCGCTGGTTAAAAAATGGTCGGATCACATCTGAGCCCGCTGCCTCACCCATCATCGTCTTTAACCAATCTTTTCATGGTCGCACGCTAGGGGCGCTTTCGGCGACCGCACAACCGACGTTACACGAAGGTTTTACGCCGCTTCTCGATGGTTTTCTTGCCCTGCCCTACAATGATCTGAATGCACTTGATGCCATCCACCCCGACATCACGGCGATCATGCTGGAGCTCGTGCAGGGGGAAGGTGGGGTAAGGCCGGCGGATGAAAGCTGGATTCGGGAACTCGTCCGCCGAGCCAGACGATATGAGATACCGATTATCGTCGATGAAGTGCAGACCGGAATGGGGCGAACGGGAACCCTTTTTGCCTATGAAGGCTACGGTTTTGAGCCGGATGTCATAACGCTCGCTAAGGGGCTAGGGAGCGGTTTTCCGATCGGTGCGATGCTGGCCAAAGAATATCTAGCCGAGGCGTTTACGGCCGGAACGCACGGATCGACGTTTGGGGGAGGACCGCTGGCGACGGCAGTGGGTGGTGCGGTCTTCGACATCATCGCGCGGGATGATTTTCTAACACACGTTCGGTCGAGTTCGGAAAAACTACGGCAGGGTCTGGATCGCCTCGTACAGCATGAAATGACCTGGGAAGAGGCGGGACTCACCTTACGCGGGCGCGGCCTCTTATTGGGTCTAGCGTTTTC
>PEBX01000128.1 GCA_003050645.1 Candidatus Carbonibacillus altaicus | reverse complement strand
AGGGACAGTTCAGCCTTGCATGCTGAGCGTGGCTGAGCATGCCGAGAGTGTTTAAAATTAAACATTGTTAGACATTTGCACCTCCTGCCGGGGCCATCTGGCAGGATTTTTTATTGCCATAAACATCAAGAATGTGTATACTAAACAGTAAACAAGAAATATTTTTCATGGTGTCACTATTTTATGTTTTAGAGATTTTGGGGTAGATACGCGTTGCGTTAAGAGAATGATCAAGCAATGAAGAGAAAAGCAGAGGAAAAAGGAAAGGAAGGAAAAAAGAAAGAGACTAAAGAACAGAGAAAGAAAAATCATAAAATAGAGAGGTGGTGTACCACATTTTATAAGCGCTTACATGAAGTGTTGAAAAATGTACAGTTGTGTACAGGTGCATGGTTATTCTGTTTAATTTTTTGATCATGTGTTTTTAGAAGTGACATTTTTTGTAGTCACTCGAGGATCTGGTGTTTAGAGGTAGATTTAAGTATTTATTGAAGTAGATTCAAGCAAGGATTTTTTATCAGAAAAATATAAATACGATGTTTTAGAGCCAAGAATCAGGAAAGGAGAAAAGAGATGCTCCAGCGTTCATTCATAACTCAATCATATGTTTTCTTCGCGCTCTTTTCATTATTGCTGTTTGCTTTATCTGGCTGTGCAAGCAAGGAAACCGGTGGTGGTGCCTCTGAAAATGGGGAGATTGTAATCGGTGTAGAGGCACCGCTTACGGGGGATCTAGCAGCAGAAGGACAGGGGTTTAAGAAAGCGACCAGTCTCGTTGCTGAAGAGATTAATGCCCAAGGTGGGGTTTTCGGCGGAAAGAAGATTAAGCTCATTTTTGAAGATGATAAAGGCGCGCCGAACGAAGCGCCACTTGCTGCACAAAAGTTAGTGTCTCAGGGTGTGGTGGCGGTCATCGGTTCGTATAATTCTACGGCCACAGAAGCTGCACAGCAAGTATATAACGATGCCGGTATTTTACACATCACGCCCTCTTCCACGGCTGTTCACCTCACGGAAAAAGGATATCCTAAATTTTTCCGGATGTGTTTTATCGATAGCGCACAGGGGGCTTTTGCAGCAAAAGTCATGCTTACGGACTTAAATGCCCAACATATTGCTATTATCCACGATAACTCGACGTATGCTAAGGGACTGGCTGACTGGACCAAGGTTTCTGTGGAAGAAGGTGGTGGGAAAGTTGTTTTCTTTGACGCGATTAACCCGAACGAAAGTGATTACAGTGCCTTACTTACCAAACTAAAGGGTGAAGAGCCTGAGGCAATCTTTTTCAGCGGTTATTTTAGCCAGGCTGGGCTTCTTGTTAAACAGGCGCGCGATCTCGATATTCAGGCACCAATCATAGGTGGAAATGCAACGAACAACGAGGAAGTGATTAAAACCGCCGGCAATAAAGCTGAGGGGTTTATCACCATTACGGAACCGCAACCGGAAGACTTGCCGTACGATGAAGCGAAAGCATTTTTAGCAGCATATAAGGAAAAATACAAAGAAGATCCGGTCTCAGTATGGACGGTGATGTCGGCGGATGCCCTGCGGGTCATTGCTGAGGCTATCGATAAAACAGAATCCGTTGACTCTACTAAACTCGCAGCATACCTTCACAATGAACTTAAAGATTTCCGAGGTATTACCGGACCGGTAACGTATGATCAGCATGGTGACCGTACAGGTACGGTGTATGCCGCGTACCGGGTCGAAAATGGTAAGTTCACGTTGTTTGTGCCACCGAGCTATTAAGGTGTGTTATGAAGTCCTGTCGGAATAAGTGATCGTTTCGTTCATGCACACGTTGTGGACAGGCGTTGGTTCCATATGGCACGATAGGCCTTGGATAGGCCTTGGATAGGCCATGGTTTGGGATAGGCGATGGTTCCGTACGTTCCTTACTAGGTAATGAGTAGGTAATGGTTAGCTTATGCGATGGTTCGCTTACAGAGAGGACGATATACGCATGATCATGATTGGCCAGCAACTGTTAAACGGCCTTACCATAGGTTCGATCTATGCGCTCATTGCTCTCGGTTACACGATGGTCTACGGCGTACTCAAGCTTATCAACTTTGCACATGGCGATCTCTTTGCCGTTGGGGCGTTTTTAGGAAGTTCTGTTATTTTGTTCGGTCTAAGTCAGGCGGGACTTCCTTCTTTGATCGTCCTCGTCCTCACGCTGCTCCTGATCGCCTTCTTTGTCGCAGTTCTAGGCGTTATGATCGAGCGCATCGCCTACCGGCCGGTGCGCTCGGCCGGCCGCCTGCCGGCTTTGGTCTCGGCTCTGGGAGTATCAATTGTATTGCAAAACGGCATCATGCTCATCTGGGGCGCACGTCCGCGAGCGTTTCCTTCCCATATCCTGCCCGAGTATAAGTGGAACGTCTTTGGTATTTTAATCTCGTGGACACAACTCGGTATTCTTCTTTTATCATTTTTATTGATGATATCGCTGTACGTTTTTGTACAAAAAACACGCACAGGGGCAGCCCTTCGAGCGATCGCCGTCGATCAACAAACAGCACAACTTATGGGGATTCATGTTAATAAACTCATACGGCTCGTATTTATTATCGGCCCGGCGCTCGGAGGTATCGCCGGCGTGATGGTCGGACTTTATTACGGACAGATCATTTTTACGATGGGCTGGTCATACGGATTGAAAGCTTTTACTGTGGCCATTTTAGGCGGTATCGGTAATATTCCTGGGGCCATGGTCGGAGGGCTTTTGCTGGGTGTGATTGAATCGCTGGCTGCCGGTTATATTTCCGGTAATTGGAAAGAAGTGATCTCCTTTATCGTACTCATCCTTATCTTGCTCGTGCGTCCGACCGGTCTGCTTGGTGAGCGTGTTGCTGAAAAAATATGATTTTTATAAAAAAACATCTTTTATACAAATATATATAAGATAGATATACGATAGAGACAAGTTGAAGATAAGATGGAGATAATCTAGAGGTAATCTGGATTTTAGCTGAAGATAAGCTGGAGAGGGCTCTTTTATAGAGAGATTCTATCATGATCGTGAGAAGCGTGTGGTACGAAAAGGAGGTTTTGATGCATGATGACACCTAAAGCAGATCAAACGGCCCGCGATGCATTGTTTGGGAAGCTCGGTCATAACGTCCTAACCATCCTATTTTTTCTCGTAGCTATTATATATCCATGGCTGGTCGGACTGAATCCATATTATTTAGAGATTGGCTTTAACTTCTGGCTCTGGTCGCTCCTTGCGCTTTCGCTCAATGTCGTTTTAGGCGGACCCGGGCTTTATAACCTGGGGCAAGCGGCTTTTTTTGCGGTCGGTGCTTATACGACAGCTTTGATGAACACGCTTTTGGGCTGGCCCATTTTTCTTTTACTGCCCGTCTCCATGCTCACCGCCGCGATCTTCGGCTATATCATTGCCCGTCCCATTATTCATCTACGCGGTGATTATCTACTGATCGTGACGGTAGGATTTGCTGAGATCGTGAGACTTGCGCTCCGAAATAATATGTTCGGTATCACCGGTGGGGCGAATGGGATACTGGGGATTGCGCGACCCCAGCTCGGACCGTGGACGTTTACAAGTAACTTAGATTTTTATTTTCTTTCCCTTCTATACGTACTGTTGGCGATGTGGGTATGGAGACAGCTCGAGCACAGCCGCGTGGGAAGAGCCTGGGCTTATATTCGGGAAGATGAGCTGGCCGCCGAGTCGGTAGGAGTGAACACAGCCGCCTATAAGACGTTAGCTTTTGTCGTCGGAGCGTCCCTTGCCGGTGCGGCAGGCAATCTGTATGCCACGAAGATGACAGTGATTGCTCCAGAAAGCTTTTCTTTCTGGGATTCGGTCGTGATGTTTGCGATTGTGATCCTAGGAGGTCGCGGGTCGATCCCCGGTATTTTTCTGGGAACATTTGCTATGGTCGTCCTTCCCCAGCTGTTCCGCGGACTGGAATCGTATCGGATGCTCGTCTTCGGGGCAGCGATGGTGGCGATGATGATCATCAGACCGCAAGGACTGTGGCCTAAGGACATGCGCTTTCGCTGGAGACGTCCGCTTACGGAAGGAGGTGAAGGCAGATGAAAAAGGATTCTCCTGTACTCCTTTCCTTGCAAGCGGTGAGCAAACGTTTTGGTGGCTTAAAGGCTCTGGATCACGTCAGTCTGGATGTATATGAAGGCGAGATTCTCGCTTTAATTGGCCCTAACGGGGCCGGCAAGACAACATTGTTTAACGTCATTACGGGCCATTATCGGCCGGAAGAAGGCACGGTATTCTTCGCCGGAGCGCCCATCACAGGCGTGAAACCTCATCGCGTAGCCGAACTGGGTATTGGTAGAACGTTTCAAAACCTGCGGCTTTTTCCTTCGTTAACGGTTCTCGAAAACGTTTTGAGCGGAAGACACATTAAGTTAAAAAGTAATTTCTGGTATTCTCTTTTACACACGCCTTTTGAACGAAACGAGGAGAAAAAAGCACGCGAAATAGCGCGTTCCTTGCTGGAGCGACTGGGCCTGGGAACATTTATGGATCGTCCCGTTGGCTCACTCCCTTACGGAAGGCAAAAAATTGTAGAGATCGCCCGGGCACTGGCTTTAGAACCACGTCTTTTGATTCTCGATGAGCCGGCAGCCGGCCTCAACGAGCGGGAACGCGTCGATCTTGTGTCTTTTATTTTAAAGTTGCATGGTGAAGGGCTCAGCATTTTGCTGATCGAGCATGATATGGATCTGGTGATGCAGCTCGCCCATCGTATAGTCGTTCTGGATAATGGAGCAGTCATAGCTATCGGTACGCCGGATGAGATTCAACGGAACCCGCTCGTGATCGAAGCGTATTTAGGGCGGGAAGAAGAGGATGAAGCGATATGAGCTTTCTGGTTCTCGAAAATGTACACATTCATTACGGGCCGATTGAGGCGGTGAAAGGTATCTCTCTACATGTGGAAAAGGGAGAGATCGTGGCCCTGCTCGGCGCAAACGGCGCAGGTAAATCGACGCTTATGCGGGCTATCTCGGGGCTTGTCCCGCTCTCGCAGGGAAAGATCGTGTATGAAGAGCGGGATCTTGCATCTACGCCGGCTTATGACCGTCCGCGTCTAGGGATTGCCCATGTACCGGAAGGGCGGCATGTCTTTGCACCGCTTACGGTCGAAGAGAATTTAATCTTAGGTGCGTATATCGAGCGCGAGCGCGCAAAAATACGGATTGCATTGGAGCGTGTTTACGACCTTTTTCCGCGTCTCAAAGAAAGACGGCATCAGCTGGCCGGTACCTTATCGGGAGGTGAACAGCAGATGCTAGCGATCGGTCGGGCGCTCATGTCCAGTCCCAAGCTGCTCTTGCTGGATGAACCGTCACTCGGTTTGGCACCTCTTATCGTGAAGCATATTTTTGAATTGATCCGTGATATTCATGCTCAGGGTGTCACCGTGTTTCTCGTAGAGCAAAATGCGCGCATGGCCTTAAAAACAGCACGCCGTGCCTATATTATAGAAACCGGACGTCTAATTATGGAAGGCGAGGCCCGGATGCTACGCCATGATACTAGGGTTCAAGAAGCTTATCTCGGTATGAACCGGACGACGCACACATGAGTTTGAAACACATGCACATGGTTTATTTGTATAGACCGGGCAATCAACGGAGACTTCCATATGGGTATGTGACGAAAGCGCATGCGGTATTCATATCCGTCGTAGAGGCGATGGTCGACTTCCGTATGGTTCTGAGATCTAAAATAAATGTGGATAGCTGTTATGAATACAGATTGGTGTAAATATACCACTTGACACCTGGAGGACTTTCGTTAGAATGACTATATATGCATACAAATGAAAAATAAATCATCACCGGTACCCGTTAG
>PEBX01000127.1 GCA_003050645.1 Candidatus Carbonibacillus altaicus | reverse complement strand
CTGTAGATTTCTTCCGTCCGCCGGATCATCTCCGGAGAACCGGTGATAAATCTCCCAATACGCTGTTTGGTCGAGATTATGTTTTTGAGGACTGGCATTCTCTTCACCTGCCACGGTTTTATTGTACCATTGAAGGAGATTACAAACAAATGTTTTCAAGGATTTGGCCGCCTTGACTCCCCATTAAAATGGGGAGGATGCGGCGGCTGGTTTCTCAATTCAATACATCCCATGTTTCCCGCGCTAGAACCATTGGATCCACGGGATGTGTATGTTACAATAAGTTTACCTTGCTTTTCTTCTCTCTTCAATCTTTTTCGATGGATACGACTATTTTTTGCTTTCTTGGACCGATCTTCATGAACGTTACGAACATAGATGGAGGCGGCACGATGGAAACGCTTTTAGAAATTAAAGATCTCAAAACTTATTTTTACTCCAACAAACGTGAAATCAGGGCCGTGGACGGTGTGGACCTTACCATCTACCGTGGAGAGACACTTGCGCTCGTCGGCGAGAGCGGCAGCGGCAAGTCGATCACGTCACTTTCCATTATGGGCCTTATCCCGAATCCACCCGGGAAAATCGTCTCCGGACAAGTCCTGTTTGAAGGACGCGACCTCGTTCGGCTTTCGGAAAAGGACATGCAAACAATCAGGGGAAACCGCCTGGCCATGATTTTTCAGGAGCCGATGACCTCCCTCAATCCGGTGTTTACCATCGGTTTTCAGCTTACGGAACCGCTTAGGATTCATCAAAAAATGAGTAAAAAAGAAGCGGAAAAAAGGGCGCTTGCACTTTTAGAACTGGTCGGCATCGGGCGCGCAGCGGAAATTTTAAAATCGTATCCGCATCAACTATCCGGTGGCATGCGGCAACGGGTGATGATCGCAATGGCCATGGCCAACGATCCGCAGCTCCTCATCGCCGACGAACCGACGACAGCACTCGATGTCACCATTCAAGCACAGATTTTATCGCTTATGAAAGATCTGAAAGCGAAGATGCTAACAGCCATCCTCCTTATCACCCACGATCTCGGGGTCGTCGCCGAGATGGCCGATCGGGTCGTCGTCATGTACGCCGGGCAAATCGTCGAAGAAGCACCACTTTTAGAGCTTTTCGACAATCCCCGCCATCCGTATACGCGCGGGCTCATGGCGGCAATACCCCGTCTGGAAGACGAAAAAGAACACCTCGACGCTATTCCCGGTACCGTCCCGCCTGCTTACGCCTATCCAAAAGGATGCCGTTTTGCTCCCCGTTGCCCGCTTAAAACGGATCGCTGCACAACGGAGATGCCCGAGCTCATCCAGGTCGGCAAAGACCATAAAGCACGCTGCTTGTATGCCGGATAAAGAGAAAGGAGTACGGAATCATGCCCAACGCGCTCTTAGAAGTCAAAAATGTGAGCAAATATTTTCCGATCCAAGGCGGCCTCCTCAAGCGGCCGCGCGCTTATGTGCGGGCCATAGAACGCGTAAGCTTTCAGCTTCAACCAGGCGAGACGCTAGGCGTCGTCGGCGAATCCGGATCCGGCAAATCGACCCTGGGACGAACGATCATACGCCTCTACGACCCGACGGAAGGGTCGATCCTGTACCAGGGACATGACCTCGCCCGCCTTAACCAGAAAGCGCTCCGGCCTTACCGCCGACACATTCAGATGGTTTTTCAAGATCCATACGCCTCGCTTAATCCCCGCATGACGATCGGCGCCTTGATTGAAGAACCTTTAAAACTGCACACAAAACTGAGCCGACAGGATCGGCAAGAAGAAGTACGGCGACTTTTAAAAATCGTCGGCCTTTCTCCCGATGCCCACACGCGCTATCCGCATGAATTTTCCGGTGGTCAGCGCCAGCGCATCGGCATCGCTCGGGCGCTTTCCATCAAGCCCAGCATTATTATCGCGGACGAACCGGTCTCGGCTCTGGACGTATCCATTCAAGCTCAAGTCATCAATCTGATGATGGCGCTTAGAGAAACGTTCAATCTCGCCTACATTTTCATCGCCCATGACTTAAGCGTGGTCAAACATATATCCGATCGCGTCATGGTTATGTACCTCGGTCATGTCGTGGAGCTCGCGGATAAAAAGGAACTGTTTCGGCATCCTCTGCACCCCTACACAGAAGCCCTGCTATTCTCCGTACCCGAACCGAACCCGCACAAGAAAAAAGAACGCATCGTCTTAAGCGGAGACATCCCCAGTGCTGCCAACCCGCCTCAAGGATGTGTCTTTCATACCCGCTGCCCAAAAGCCATGAATGTATGTAAAGAAGTAAAGCCGGTGTGGCAAGAAGTCTCTCCCAGGCACTGGACGGCGTGCCACCTCCATACGAAACAATAAAGAGACTTCATCTGTTTGCCTCATAGGTTTGCCGAACGGATAAGGCGATACCGAGAAGAATAAGTCCCCCACCGATCCACTGGCTGAGAGATAGCGTCTCACCAAATACAAGAAACGCTAAAAGAGCGGCCCACACAGCTTCTCCCAGAATGGCTACCGATATCGAAGAGGCCTTCACCCAGACGATGGCCCAGTTTAAAAGCGTATGCCCCAAAAGTGTAGGAAATGTCGCCAAAGCGATAAAATAAAGCCAGTCTACGGGCGTCGCCGCAAACGGCTTCTCCCCCTCTAAAACAACGATGAAAAAAAGCACGATGGTTGCCACGCTGTATAAAACGAGGGTGTAGCCTGTTACCGAAAGTCGCGCCCGCACGCTCTGACCGATCATAAAATAGACAGAGATGAAAAAAGCTGCGAGAAGCGCCATCATATCACCGATGAAAGCACGTGCACTCAGAGCAAAATCGCCCCAGCTAATCATCATCGCCCCGATGATGGCAACCGTCCCGCCTACCCACATCAAAGGACGCAGGCGTTCTTTAAAGACGAGCATCACGCCGACAAAGGTAAAGAGCGGCTGCAAGGTCACCAGCACAACCGAACTCGCGATCGATGTAAACTCTAGCGATAAAAACCATAGTTCAAAATGGACAGCCAAACATATGCCCGAAAGCACAAGCAAAAACCAGTCCCGTCGACCGAGCGAGCGGAAAGAGCGCAGAAGTTCCGCTCGTTTCCTATGTACATACGGAAGCATGAAAACGACAGCAAAAAACAGGCGATACATCGCCGTCACCGCAGGCGAGGAAACAGACAGGCGCACCCAGATCGCCGACGTTGAAATAAAGAACACAGCCAGACATACAACGATCCACGCTCGAACCATCTTAAGCTCCAATTCCTCTCTTTATTCTCCTTTTCCTCTTATAGTTTCTAGTGTTTTTCCCCTAGTCACGTTATAATAGAAAGAACGAGAGGAGGATTGAGTTTGCTCCCCCACGAACGACTCCAGCATATTCGTGAAAAACTTCTCAAAGAAAAGCATCTGAAAATATCGGCACTCAGCAAAGAATTCGGCGTATCAGAGATGACCATTCACCGAGACATAAAAAAACTACTTGCCGAAGGTATTGCCGAAAAAACGTTTGGGGGCGTCCGTCTGACCCCGGAAAAAACGGAACAGTCCAAACAAAAAAATGGCGAGCGATGCATTCTCTGTGAAAAAACGGTCGATCCGAAGCTAGCCTACCGGCTCATTTTAAAAGACGGAACGATCGAGACGGCTTGTTGCGCCCACTGCGGACTCATCCGTCATAAACAAATCGAAAAAGAGGTGAGCGATGCGCTCGTCCATGATTTCCTCCTTCATACGACCGGCAGCACCACAACGATGACCTTTGTCGTCGGTTCCTTGCTCCCTACGCTCTGTTGTCAACCACAAATACTAGCTTTCCAAGATTCTAGCATAGCCGAGCGTTTTACCCAAGGTTTTCAGGGAAAAAAATTATCCTTTCTAGAGGCGCTCGACTTTTTTCAATATGCCGATCATTCCTCGCACGATCTTAGGCATATGCCTTCCACCCGACATCCACACCATCTAAATGGATAACATGAGATCTGTTCACAAAGAAGACGTATTTAGCAAATTATGCATCTTGCCATAGGCTCTTTCTATCATATATAATAATGCTACAAGTAAATAGACGGCCTAATTTCGGTGCTGCTCCACCGAAAACGGGGGACCCGATTGGTTTGGGGTTAATCTTCATAAGCGTCATATGAAGTCTATAGCGTCATATGAAACCTGCCTTATGAAGAGGGATGAGTCAGCTACGTCTTCTCTGCCATCCTACCCGTCAGCTAACCCCGTCGGCTAAAGCAGGGAAGTTCCTAAGGATGCATCTTCCACGAGGGAGATGTGGGTTGTTCGTCCGGTGTACGCACGCCCATGTCCACATCGCGAGCCTTGGAGCTTGTCCCAAGACTGTGATGTGGACTTTTTTGGTCGCTTGGTTGGTAAGTCTCGTTCATTTCAATCGATCGGTTAGTGAACCGCCTTGGTACGCTTGTTCATGGACTGATCGAATGAACTCTCTAACGGTAAGCTTGAACACACGGAAAGGAGGGGAAGCACATGGCGCTTTATGAAGGCGTCTATGAACAAACAGAACAGGCTCAAGTGCGCTTTATCGGCATGCACACCGAAGACAGCATGTATGACCTAGGACTTCTCTTTTCAAATCAGTTTTTTGGAAAGACCATGGTCATCAACATGCAAAGCGGAAAATCCGTGCTCGTTGATGCAGAAGATTTACGAAACCTGGAATGGCTGAAGGAAACGTTCTCCTTAAGAAGCCTAGCCGAAGCCGAGCGCCTGGCACATTTCTTAGAAGACCACATCCCCTCTCTTCCTTGGAAACCCGAATATTAATTTCCCTGCTTGATGGCATATGCACACCTTGCTTTTTTCAAAGCAAGGTTTTTTTTATTGAAAGGCAATTTCTCCACTGGTCAGCGTAAGCAGTTCTTCTTCTGTTTGCAAAAGGGCATACCCGTGCGCATCGATCCCGATGAATCTCCCCCGCACGCGTTCTCGCCCACTGCTGAGTTCGATCAGCTCATGGAGACGCCAAGCTCTTTTTAACCAGTCGTCTTGTAGCATCGCAAAAGACTCATTTTCCCAACGACTGATCTCTTCTTCCAAACGTTCCAGGAGCACCATCAAAAGCTGGGGCCGCGTCGGCAAGGTGTAAAAACGCTCTCCGCTTTCCTCATGCGCCATTTTGAGAGATATAGCCCGTGTGCGTAACGCTTCCGGAAAATCATCTGCGCTTTGCAGGACGTTTATCCCGATTCCTAACACCGCATATTTTAAACGATCCAGTTCCCCCTGTCCCTCAATAAGCATTCCGGCTACTTTACGATCAACTATCATCACGTCATTAGGCCATTTGAGTCTGGGCCCAAAACCGAAGTGTTCAAGTGAGCGGGCCACGGCAACGGCGCTCACCAGCGGCAATTGGTGGGCGACGGATAAAGGGCAACCGGGGCGGAGAATGACGCTCAACCAAAGTCCTTTCCCTGAAGGCGAAGACCAGTTTCTACTCAGACGCCCGCGTCCTTTCGTCTGGCGTTCGCTTACGACGACAGCACCGTGCGGGGCACCTTCATTTGCCCAGGCTTTGGCAATATCCTGTGTACTTTCTACCTCCGTATAGAGGCGATAGGCCTTACCGAAAACCTGCGTGCGTAGGCGGGTAAAATGATCTTCTGAAAGTAGACGGTTATCATGTTCCAACAGACGATAACCATGTCGATGACGCGCTTCTATGTTCAACCCTTCCTCTTTTAGTGCGCGAATCGCCTTCCAGATCGCTGTCCTGCTAACCCCTAACGACGCAGCCAGCGCTTCTCCGGACACATATCGAGGTGACAGTTCCAGAAGACGGGCATACACTTGATCTTTGACAGTCATCACAATTCCCTGCCTTTACACCTTTATCATTTTTTATATGTG
>PEBX01000126.1 GCA_003050645.1 Candidatus Carbonibacillus altaicus | reverse complement strand
CACTTTGCTCCGCAATCGCCTGAAAGGCTGCACTTAAATCAGGCGCTTTGCGCACCTCTGCAGGATCATGATCTGGTCCGACTAGGATAAAATCGTTGTGCATCACCAACTGATAATTCACCACCGCACCACTTTCGACGAGCGGTTTTTCGGCGCTAGGAGCATGCGTTAAGAGAACATCCGCTTCCCCCTTTTCACCCATCGCCAGCGCCTGGCCGGTACCGACAGCAACGGTCTTAACCTTATAGCCGGTCTGTTTTTCAAAAAGTGGAATCAGCGTATCTAAAAGACCCGAGTCCTGTGTACTGGTCGTCGTCGCTAAAATTACATCCTGAATATCTGTCCCTTTACTGGAAGGATTGTGCTGGTCGTCTTTACTTCCCTGCGCTTCTGTATTACCCGCTTGTTCATCTGT
This sequence comes from Candidatus Carbonibacillus altaicus, assembly GCA_003050645.1. GTDB lineage: Bacteria > Bacillota > Bacilli > Thermicanales > DSM-22653 > Carbonibacillus > Carbonibacillus altaicus. The sequence continues at coordinate 5,468 of PEBX01000126.1, read as the reverse complement.
GTTACCCGCCTGCTCTGCCATGGATGACGTCGAGGTTGGTTGATTCGTGTCAGGGGCGGCCTGTCCGCAAGCTACGAGCAGGGACAAGAGTGAAGCAAATAAGAAAACGGAGAAAACGCCTCTCATGAAAACCCCGCTCCTAATCACTCCGCTTACAGAACCTCCTCCCTTGGTCGCAAGCAACCTGTTTTTCATACGATACAACTGTTTCATCCGATACGATTTTTTCATTCGATACGCCCTCCCCTTTTCAGCTGTAGGCGTTTATAGGATTCATACTTTTTCTGCGCCCAGGCATAATCTTCCGGCGTATTCATATTAAAGAAAAAAAACGCAGACTCTTCTTCGCGCAAGCCCAGTTCTTCTGCCGTAACATAGCGTACTCGGCTCTCCTCGTAAATGCTTTCTACCCGCCGTTTTCCGGAAAGGATGGCTGCTTCATACCGAGTAGCCAGACTTTTACGGTAGACAGAAAAAAGCGGATGGCGTTTTCCATCAATGACCGGAACGACAGCCTCATAAGCTTCTAGGAGCGATACAAGCTTAAGACCGATTTGAGGAGAAGCAAAGGGCATATCGACGGCAATCATAAGCACAGGGTCGCTTTTGGCAAATAACAGCCCTGCGTGAATGCCGGCCGTTGGGCCCACTCCGGCATAGCGGTCGTACGTTTTAGGGATCAAAACTGTTGAATAAGATAGATCCAGTCTCGTCACTAGACACATGTCCTCAAAATAAGGTTGAAACGTTTGAACGAGGTGCTCTAAAACCGTTTTTCCGTCCAGTAAAAGTGTCGCTTTGGCGGTACCCATACGCGTCGACTGACCACCGGCCAATATACAGGCTGTACTCATCCGCCCCCTCCTTTTTTCTGTATAGTAACACAAATCACACGTTTGTACAACTTTCTGCTCTATTTCGATATCAACTGCACCAATCGGACAGACACGTGCATATAAGCTGCACCCGAGGCAACGATCGGCCAGAATGATGACGGCACCGCCTACGTGTTCCAGTGCTTTCGGTTTAGGCGGGCACACTTCTGCACAGGTGCATCTAAACAGTGTTTGCAGGAATCGGATAGAAAAAAACAGCGCCCCTCGGTCCGATCCTCATTAAATTGCTCAATGAATTTAACATGCCGCTATGTATAGGCGCTCAGCTGCCCATCATCTTGAGCAGCTGACATAAACATTTAATGCCTGTATAGATAACATGGTCTAAACGTTCTCTTCCAAGCGATCTCAGACAGCGATCACATTGGTTCGTTCGTCAACCTCTATTGGCCCATGAGCAGCAAAATAAGCGCGCAACACATCATGCGCCTTTTCACCGGTCATTGAACGCTCGAATGCATAACCTTTTAAAATTTGTTCTCCTGCCCCGGCGATCCGGTACATCTTCGACCCTTGCCAAGCTTTTCCACCGATCAGAAGCTCTTGAATGCGCTGACCCAGAGGGTTGTACGGCTTGATTGTCATGACGAGACCGCTCGTTCGAATGACGTATCCCCCTTTTTGTTGCAAGGGGTCCCTTGAAAAAACCTGTTCAAGATTGTGCTCCAGTGCATCGCGTAACGTATACCCGTCGATTTCAGCCGTAAAAACAAAAGGATTGGTCGGAATGATCTCGTCAAGATGCTGTGCCCGAATCGTCCCCGGCAATACAGGCACCCCGTAACGCCAGGCGTGCGAAAACGCAACATCAACCCTAGTCCGCCACTTATAAGCATCAGTGAGAAGCCGATCCATCGGTGCCGAAAGCAGGCTCAAGCGATGAAGCGGCGTGCGCACTTCCCCTATCGGCTCCGCCTTCCGTTCCCGGTACTCTTGCGTAAGACGCGCGACGTGTGCGGCAACCGACGGATCTTCCGGAAGATGAGAAAGCAACGGAATCAAACGGTGCTCTGCATGCGCGATTATCTTTTTGGACCGCATTCTACCCTTCTCCCCGGGAAGAAGCGTTAAAACGAGTTCGGTCAAAAACGAGCCATGCGCACCAGACTGAACAATGAGCGTATCGTGCACCCTGACTGGTTCCAGAATACGATCGTGGCTATGAGCCGATAAGATGAGATCGATGCCGTCTACCTTTTGGGCCAGGGCGACATCGGCCGGAAAGCCCATATGACTCACGACGATGATGAGGTCCACACCGGCACCAGTCAGTTCCCAAATGTATTTTTTGAGCTCCTGTTCCCCAAGTGTAAAGCGCAACCCATCTGAAAATTTACCCGGCATTGTGACCGTCTCATGACCGTACGATAGACCGATAAGGCCAAGCGTAAGCCCCGTCCGCTCAATGATAGCATAAGGTGGAAGGTAGGGACGTCCGTCACTTGCGAATGTTACGTTGGCAGACAAGGCATGTTGTGCGACTTTTTGTGCTAACGTTTGTAACCGCTCGGATCCGTAGGCAAAATCCCAGTTACCCGGTACAAAGACATCGAGATTTAAAGACTGATATGCTTCCTGAATCATCTGGCCCTTTTGTTCCACGGCATAACCGGTTCCATGGAACAGGTCGCCGCCGTCAATAAAAAGAAGCGGCTCCCCGTGCATGTTGCGGAGCTCGCTCACCAGGGCCGCAATCCGGGCGAGACCGCCGGCCTCCGCAAAAGAAAGCCGTCCTGCGCCGTCATAAAAGCCTTCCGGATGCGACAGCAGATAACCATGTAGGTCATTTTGCTGCAAAATCGTAAGCTTCTTTTCGCTTGACATCTTCAGCCGCTCCTTTTGTGAACCGTATGTTACGTCCTTCATGGTCAGTGTATCAGTCTTAGAAACATACATGACTTACCTGAATCACACATGACTTACTTGAATCACACACGACACATCAGAATCATATATCGCGATCGATCAAATGCGATCGATCAAACGCATTCGATCGTGTAGAGGCGGACAAAAGGAATTTTAAATGAGGATCGTGACGGGTTTGTTAGACGACGATGTTGACGAGCTTGTCGGGTACGATGATCACCTTTTTAGGTTCTCCGGCCAAATGACGTGTGACTTCATCGAGTGAAAGTGCTGCGCGTTTGAGAGTTTCTTGATCGAGACCTCTCGTTACGGTGAGATGGGCACGCACTTTGCCGTTCACCTGAATAACGATCTCGATTTCATCGCTTTCCAGATAACGCACGTCGTACGTCGGCCACGGTTCATAGGCGAGTGACTCTTTGTATCCGAGACGCTGCCACAATTCTTCTCCAAGATGCGGAGTAATCGGGGAGATGAGCTTGACGAAACCTTCCATCATCCACGCCGGTATCTCGTCACGCTTGTAGGCTTCATTGACAAAAACCATGAGTTGGCTGATCGCCGTATTAAACTTGAGCGCTTCATAGTCATCGGTTACCTTTTTTACGGTCTGATGGTATAAGCGAAGGAAAGCCTCATCGACCGGCACCTCACGCTGTGCCCCGTTCTCGCGCGCGACGAGCGCCGCCTCAGATACGTCTGCCGCCTCGCGCACCCACTCGGTATCGTGCTCGGCATGGTGCACGACATGTTGTACCGGTACAACTCCCTCACCGGATAGATCGGCGATGGCCGAAAGATCCTGCATCGGTCTTACGTTCTTTGTCGTTACAATACGCTTCGAAAGTGTGCCATCTTCTGCCACGAACAGACGGTAGATGCGATCGAGAAAACGCCTGGCCCCATCAAGTCCGCTCGTCGACCAGGCTTTAGACGCTTCGAGCGGTCCCATAAACATTTCATAAAGCCGCAGCGCATCGGCCCCATGGCTTTTTACGATGTCATCGGGATTGACCACATTGCCACGTGATTTAGACATTTTTTCATGGTTTTCACCGAGGATCATACCTTGGTTGAACAGCTTTTGAAACGGTTCATCGGTCGGAACAAGCCCCAGATCGTAGAGCACTTTATGCCAGAAACGGGCGTACAAAAGGTGTAAAACGGCATGTTCTGCGCCGCCGATGTAAAGGTCAACCGGCAGCCAGTAGGCGAGCTTTTCGGGATCAGCAAAACGTTCCTCGTTATGCGGATCGATGAAGCGGAGGAAATACCAGGAACTTCCGGCCCACTGCGGCATCGTGTTCGTCTCCCGGCGCGCCACTCGTCCCGTGTCCGGATCGACCGTATGCACCCAATCGTGAATATTGGCAAGCGGCGACTCACCCGTGCCGGACGGGCGGATGTGATCGGTCTCCGGCAAGAGGACCGGTAGATCTTCTTCTTTGACCGGTTTCGTCGTACCGTCTTCCAGATGCAGGATCGGAATCGGTTCGCCCCAGTAACGCTGGCGGCTAAAGAGCCAGTCGCGCAGGCGGTACGTCCGTTTGCGCCGCCCTTTCCCGTGCGCCTCCAGCCAGGCGATCATCTTTTCTTTTGCTTCCGCGACATAAAGACCATTTAAAAAATCGGAGTTTATATGCTCGCCGTCCCCCGTATATGCGCCTTCTTCCAGATTACCGCCGCGTACGACTTCGACGATCGGAAGCTGCATCACTTTGGCAAATTCGTAGTCGCGCTCGTCATGCCCTGGAACGGCCATAATGCCCCCCGTCCCATAATGGCCGAGAACGTAATCAGCGATCCATACCGGTAGTTTTTCCCCGGTTACCGGATGCAGCGCGTAACCACCCGTCCACACCCCGGTTTTTTCTTTATTGAGATCAGTCCGTTCTAGATCCGATTTGCGGCGGGTTCGGTCCTGATACGCTTCGACGTAAGCCTTCTGCTCTGGACGGGTGAGTTTTTCGACGAGGGCGTGTTCCGGGGCCAGCACCAAGTACGTTGCTCCAAAAAGTGTATCCGGACGGGTCGTAAAGACGGTTATGTGATCCGAGCCGTCTTCCAGCATAAAATCGATTTCCGCACCGTCGGACCGACCGATCCAGTTGCGCTGCATTTCTTTGATATGTTCGGGCCAATCCAGCTTTTCCAGATCGTCCAGTAGGCGATCGGCATAAGCGGTAATTTTGAGTATCCACTGACGCATCGGCCGCCGCTCCACGGGATGCCCACCGCGCTCGCTTTTCCCGTCGATCACTTCTTCATCGGAAAGAACCGTCCCTAAAGCCGGACACCAGTTAACCGGCACTTCTGCCATATAGGCCAGACCTTTTTCATACAGCTTGAGAAAAATCCACTGCGTCCATTTGTAATATTTCGGATCAGTCGTGTTGATTTCACGGCTCCAGTCGTAGGAAAAACCGAGCGATTTAATTTGTCTTTTGAAGGTGGCGATATTTTTTTGCGTAAATTCGCGCGGATTGTTTCCTGTGTCGAGGGCATACTGCTCTGCCGGGAGACCAAAGGCGTCCCAGCCCATCGGATGAAGCACATTATAGCCTTGCATACGCTTCATACGGGCGATAATATCGGTCGCCGTATATCCTTCCGGATGCCCGACGTGAAGTCCCGCACCGGACGGATACGGGAACATATCGAGGACGTAAAATTTCGGTTTTTGTGTGTCGACCTCGCTCACTTCAA
>PEBX01000125.1 GCA_003050645.1 Candidatus Carbonibacillus altaicus | reverse complement strand
GTCATAAAAGAGCTCTTTCGTAAACGATAGTGACCTGCCAAGAGTAACAGACCTCCTCTTCACTAGCAAATAGGGTTGCTGAACGAGTCACAGAGTTACTGCCACTCAGTATTTTCCGAGTTGGAGAGTTGGAGAGTTCGAAGTCACACGAATACCTATGGGATCCATCCGGAAAAAATGGTGCAGCTCTTAAGCATCCATTGCACTTAGGATCTGACGTTGAAAAGGGTGCATTCCCGTCGATGCTACACCGTGCCCACTGAGCCAACCTCGATTCACCGGCTCTCATCGGCAAACGCCCGGTCGTTGAGCACCTTACACAGATGAGATGTTGATTCCCGGCGTACTAAAAGAGTGGAACAGCCTCTAAAGTGCTGGATTGTTCTGTAATTCCGTGTATACGTCTTTTCTATTAAACCATTTACTTAACCACTTAAGCCCCAACATCTTTTCTTCTGGTACATATGAAACGATCAAGCAAGCAATCATCGTGAGAGAGAACGTCCAAAGACCAAGCAAGACCGCGATTCCCAAGTGTAACAACACCCCTGAAGCGAGAAAGTACTTCCATCTATTCTTCGGAGCCAAAAATCCAAAAGCAAGGAATAACTCTACGATAGTTACGCCCCAAGTAATAAAAAATACAAAGGGGGAGGTCAAGATCGGATTTAACAGTGATTTCATTGTCTCGGTGATACCGAGCATCGGTAACTGAAAGAAATAGTAAACAGCCGTTCCGTCTACCCACTCAGGATTCTTAAGTCTTTGAATAGCAGCCTGCCCGTATACGATAGAGAGCTGTAGACGTGCGAAGGTAATAAAAACATGAGCTCCCATAACTTTGTATAAATAGGCTGCACTTCCTGCCCTAGTTTCGGGCATTGACCAATGCCACTTACGATCGTCCAAGAGAGTAATGGGTAAAAGAATAAGTGTCATCACGGTTAGAACTTGTTCTCCCCCGTCTAAAAGGATGGCACTATTAAACACTGAAAACGCAATCCAGAAGTGAATAATCCCAGTGATTCTTGGTCGCCATCCAGACATAACAATCAACATAAGGATCACTATGATCCACCGGGCAACCTCCAGGTGATTCGGAAACAAGTTAAAAAAGGATATCTTCTGCACAAGATTTTGACTCATATCGATTTCTGAGAGCCCTTGAGCTGGTCGGAAGAGCCACTCAGTTTTATTGAATAAGAAAAGCAAAAACGTGGAAAAAGCCATCATGGATCGAGCAACTCCGTACACGTTGGTGAATGGATTATTTGCAAGGGCAAAATTTATCATTTTTTCATTTATCCTCTTAATCAACGACATTAACGACATTCACCTCAACGATCTTAGCCGGGGCATCTTCTTGCTTTATCAAGCGTGCCCAAGTCCACGGCACAATTTGATATTTAACTACAAAATATTTCCCCTTTATCATAGCATTAGGGGTCGGGTTTTTTACTGTAATTATTCTTCCGTGATATGATTTGATAGCCTCTTTTAGATTACCTTCTGTCTGCGTAAAATCACTTTCTTGAAGTTCTGCAGACACGATTCCGACCTCCAGCCCTTGTGCTCGCCCTTTTCGCAGAAGACCGAAAAGATTATTTACACTGGCATTAGGCCAATCAACTGCCAGATTGCCATTTTCGTCGTATAAGATTATTTGCTCTTCTCGGGGAGAAATGGAATAAAATCCCCAACCTTGTGGAAAGATCTGACTTATCGTCATATTCTTTAATACACGTGTTGGATTGTTGGGAAGCGTGAGCTGAAGGGCACTCAAAAGAAAGACTAACAAGCCTGCACTGATTACAACCACAAATAAAAACAGATTTGGCTTTCTTTCCATCTCAACACCTTCTTGCTAAAAATGCAATATTTATAAAAAATGGATTTTTTGAAATCCTTTTTCCCTGGACCTTCGGCACGAATCCAATCGGCTTGGTGGTTCGGCATTTCCATGATATGGTTTATCAACCACATATTGAATGTTTCAGGCCACGCTGAACCACGGGAAGGTTCTGGGCTATCAGGCCCAGGAGCCCCGCCTTCGATCACATTCCGCTTCGGAGACGCTTCGAATCAAGCTCCTCATGCGTTCTTACTGTCTCTCCCGCGCTCTCTCCGATGCTATCGCCAGCATCACGCACAATGCAAAACCGAAGCGGGCCCGCATCTTGACCAGTCCAGAAACGACAGAAGTGGTACAATGGGTCGTCGAGATCACTCTATCGACGAATTCGCCGAAACCACCCCCCTCAAAACCCTGGCTTTCCTGAAACCATTGGGGGGAAAGTTTTCGGGCCCCTTCTCTTCACCCCTTATCCATCTTCAACTTTTCAGCACCAAAAAAAGGCTCAAAAACCTGACTCCCTCGAAACGAGTTTCGTCGAACTTCTCCATCATCGAGGAAAATCCGCATATTGTACTTACTTATCACTCCTTATATTCATCTTTTTTACTCAATACATAGGTCTCTATACTTATAAATATGCTATTTGTGACCATCATCGCTGCACCCAGAAGAATTATTAAAAGTGGATTATTTTTAATGGTCCAAGCCATAACTAAAATGCCGATCGATATCGTTACCGTCGTAATAAACCGAATCTGTTGACTCACACGCCAGATTTTTAAATTTTTTACTGTCCATGGACGGAGAAAGTCTAACAGAGCGTTTGGGCCAACTTTTAATGAGAGTGCAGCAAGAAGAACTTGGAGCACCACTATGATGGTCATGGCGACAGCCGCAACAGTATTTGGTTCGATGATCAAAACCTCCTTTTTCTCACTCAATCGTACGATTTCACATTCGACTAATTCCATCCTACTTAAAATCTCGATTATTGCCGTTCACTTCCTTGGTTCCGTTGTAGAGTTTCGTAGACTTCTCCATCATCGAGGTGAAGTCGCATATTGTACATTCAAAAGCTTACTCTTCACTCCTTATATTCATCTTTTTTACTCAATATATAGGTATATATACTTATAAAGATGGTATTGACAACACCCATAACTAAACCGGCTAAAACGGGCAGTATAATCAAGAATGGATTATCTTTTATGGTCCGAACCACAACTATGCTCCAAGCCACAACTATAATACCGATTGACGTAGGTACGGAAGTAATAAACGAAATTTGCTGACTGACCTGCCAGATTTTCTTATTTTGCACCGTCCAAGGAAGGCGGAGGCCTAGAAGGGAGTTCGGACCGACCTTTAATGAGAGCGCTGCAAGAAGAACTAGGAGAATCGCCGTGATAGTCATTATAATGGAAGAAATAACAATATTTTGTTCGATCATCAAAATCTCCTCTCTGAAGGAAAGCAGTATTTTGTTTCTTTACTCATTCAATCATACGATTTCGCATTTGACTATTCTGTGATATGGTCTCTAGTCTAGAGAGGAGGCCCCCTTCGGTGAAGGGGGCCAATCCCCGACACACTTCCCGCTGACCACATGATGGGAGTACCCGTCCAGAATCGCTACCAGGTACATTCACCCATGCGCCATGCAAATGTATGAGATGTCAATATCCCAGACGCGGTTCAGACGCTCAATCTGCAAGGCGGGCAATAGGTAAGGGCTACCCCGGTGTGCTTGAGCGAGCCGACGAAGGTCCGGCACAGGAGTAATTCCCGCAATCCCCATCTCCCGCATAGGACGCTGGACGGCCTTGTGGTTGACATTCCAATGTTAGCTGCGTAATATGTGCTCGGGCGATCGACCTACGCATACAATTCTTGGATCTTATCTTGATATGCTGCACGACTTTTGGTAATCGATATGAACCTGCTTTCCCCTTCTTGTTATCTAGTTTCTTGCTTCAATTATATATCCCCACTTGGCTGTCTACAAAGCTGATATGATGACCGCCACCAGTTGTTCTTTGTCAAAATCGCTTGCATGCACAGATGCTGATTCTGGCCAGTATAATGCTTGCCATACGTATTGAACACTGGTAAGAGCCAGGTACACTTCAACCCCGGCGACATACAAGCCAACTACTACGGTTTCAGCTCCCCATGCCAGGTAGTAAAGCAGGGTAATCCCCACCGCCAAGCCTTCAGCCCTCGCGGGATCTTGGACTCCATCCGCTGTCTTAAAATTGAGCTCCTGTGCGTGATCATGAATCACTGTGTAAATAAGTTTACCGCCCCTTGAGAGTGCTTGGTCGATTTTATAGGGGTTCTTTGAATAAACCGCTGCAGCTAGCTCATCCAAGTAACCAGGGTCTTCCTTCGAAATCAACCGCGTAATCTTATCTATCGCGATTTTGTATTCCTCGGATCTCAATATTTCTTGTTGTTTATCAGAGAAGTTCTGATAGATGTCTTTGAACACTTTATTTCCAAATTCGCCGTACCCGAAAAAAATACCTTGGAAAATTTGGTCTTTGGAGTATGTTCCCTCTCCGTTGCCTTGGTAAGCATCTGCTAAACGATTACCTACGACACTTTCGGTGCTGAGAACGAGTATAGCAATAAGAGAAATATAGATCACTTTTTTCATTCGTGACATCCATTCGCACCTCCCAATTTGTCCCCGATTACGACTATACTTTATCAACTCTCCCATGAAAATCAACCTCTAGCATCTGCCGTGGCTGCTTACAGCCTCTCGGTCAACCAAACCTAAGCCCACCGGAAGATGACGGCTCGCACCAGCCTGTAGGCCTCCAAACTTTTTTCCTGTCGTGGTGGGATGTGACAGGAAAAGAAGAGTTTCAGCCGAAATCAATAAGCATGAACACTATCATGGTTGCTGCAGAGACCTCTGTATTACCTCCTCTCGGAATTGATTTAAACGGAACTGCTCAACTAAAAACAACTTCTTAATTTAATATATTTTCCCTCAGCTATCGGACGAACAGTTCCGTTTCTGTTGCCATCATATCACTTCACCATCGTATCTGTCTGTCGTCAGTAGTGTTGATTTTTTAACACGATATAGGATCTTTGTCGTCACTACTGACGACACAGAATAAAGACATTTTTGACCAAAGTGTGCACTCAAACGTTTTCCTTTTCTTTTAGATTTTCCCTGCCTAGCTCGGCCTCAAGAAACGCCCGAATGGACTGTACGCCTGGCTCAACGCCCAGCTTATCCGAGATTCGTGTAAAATAAGTTCTTATCGTCGAAGAACTTACATAAAGTATCTCAGCAATCTCAACACTATTCATCCCTGCCACCCATAATGCTAACACATCTCTTTCGCGCTCGGTTAACTGCTCGATGACACCATACGGCAAGCGGACGGCCAGCATCGGACGAACAATGCGCCACGACGATGTCGACTCCCCATGCGCATTCCGTAAAACGTTGTGATGTGCTTTCGTATCTACAAGCCTTTCTTCATTTTCACATTCCCGTTCAATTCTCTTCACCACTTCAAACAGCCAACCACCGTAACCGTAAGGGTCACGACTTTCAGAAAATATGAGTCCGGCAACACCGAGTAGACTTTGTTCACGATGACAGCCAAACGGAACCGCCACGGTCCAGGACGTTTGAAACTGCGGGCACGTATGAAATGGGCCGGAAAGAAGACGCATGGTTAAGAACGCCTGAGCCAGTACAAACGCACTCACACCGTAGGTGTCCCCATCAAGCGTCTCCCCCGGCTGAATATCGGGATGTTCAAAAGTAACCGTATAGTTAACCGTCGCACTGCGACGCTTCTTTTTGAGAGATCCCCTATGACTCACCTCATGTTTATACTGTTTCTCATCGTGGGACCTGCCCGACGTTGATACGACTTCAATCACACGCAGGTCGGAATCAGTGATGACCAGCTGAAAATCCGGTAAAAACATGCCCGTCTCAGCATATCGAAGATAGCAACTGCGCAGGCGACTGATAAACGTTAGGAGATAATCCGACA
>PEBX01000013.1 GCA_003050645.1 Candidatus Carbonibacillus altaicus | reverse complement strand
CCCCCCAATTTGCGCACCTTTGCCGGAATTGAACGGTCGTGCGTCGTAATCGGTGTGATGAACCGGGTGGAAGTGTGGGAGACGGAGCGGTGGAAGGCATACATGAAGGAAAAAGATGATACGTTGGTGGAGATTGCGGAGAAGCTTTTTGATTTAGATTTATAGGTTAACTTTACAGGAAGGACTTGTCAGAAAGAACTTGTCAGGATGGTCGTGAGGGTGGTTCTTAAGGATGGAGGATAAACGTTACGAGCACGTTCCGGTCATGTTAAACGAGGTTCTGGAGGGGCTTAACCTTCGTCCAGACGGTCTGTATGTAGATTGCACGTTTGGTCGTGGCGGACACAGTTTTGCGATCGCTAAGCGCCTTCAAGGCGGACGGCTCATCGCGCTCGATCAGGATGAAGAAGCCATTCGTCATGGTACAGCTCGTATCGAGAGCGAAGGATGGACACATGTCACGCTCGTCCGTGCCAATTTTCGTGATCTTGCAGATGTTCTCTTACAGTTTGAGATTACTGCAGTTTGTGGCATCCTGTACGATCTGGGCGTCTCTTCACCGCAGTTTGATGAAGGGACGCGCGGTTTTAGCTATAAACAGGACGCGCCGCTCGATATGCGCATGGATCAGCGCTCGTCGCTTACAGCCTATACCATTGTGAATACGTGGGATGAGGATGTGTTAAAAGATATCATTGCCCGGTACGGAGAAGAGCGCTTTGCCGCCCGCATTGCCCGAGCGATCGTGCGGGCACGGGAAAAACAGCCGATCGAGACGACCGGAGCGCTTGCTGAACTGGTCAAAGCGGCGATACCGGCCAAATACCGGCGGACGGGCCCGCATCCTGCCCGGCGGACGTTTCAAGCCTTACGAATTGCCGTGAATGATGAGCTTAATCATTTGAAGCAATCTCTCACGCAGGCCATTCAGTTTTTGGACCCGGGCGGGCGTCTTGCGGTGATGAGCTTTCATTCTTTAGAAGATCGTATCGTTAAGGAGATGATCCGGCAGGCTGAAGATCCGTGCTGGAAAACAGAGGGACGGGGGGCCCTCCCCTGTCCGGAAAAACCGCTTTTAAAGCGCGTCTATAAAAAAGCGCTTCAGCCTTCAGAGCAGGAGATCGCAAACAATCCGCGCGCACGTTCGGCAAAACTTAGAATCGCAGAAAAACTGGCTTAAACCATCACGGGAGGGAGCCCCATGGCACGTTACGTGACCGGGAACATTGTTTTAGATGAGCCTTGGCAAAGAGAGCTTCACCTTCCGGCACCGCCCGTTTCGGAGGAGGTGTTGGGCCGCACTCAAAGTAAGAGCAAAGAAAAAGCTGCTTTAAGTGTTGGGGAAAAACTGCGTTATCTCGGCTATGTTCTCGTGCTAACGGTACTTTTCATCGGTGTTTTGGCTGTATTTGCGCATTATGTACAGTTGCATTATGAAACCGTACAGTTAGAAAAACAGGTTCGGGACATCTCGGCGATGAACGAGGCGCTCCGGCTGGAGGTGGCAGAGCTCAAAAAACCCGAACGCATCCTCCAAATTGCCACCGAAGCAGGGCTCGGCCCGCAAGGAAAAGAGGTTAAAACCGTCCGGATCCAGAGCACCTCCCGTCCTTAAATGTTAATCCGGATCTTCGAGTAGGTAGTATCAGCATGAGGCGAGACGTGTTACACGGGAGGATGATCGTTGGTCATGGAAAAACGTGCGGCGCTCCGGGCTTTTTTTATCGTCGCCACAGCCTTCATGGCCGTTTTTTTATTGTTGCTGGGGCGCTTATTTTATTTGCAAACGTATGCGCGCGATGATTTACAGAAAAAAGCGCTCGCGCAATGGGAAAAAGATAGTCTGTTACGCGCAAAACGGGGCACGATTTACGATCGTCACCTGCTGCCGCTGGCCGTAGACGGACCGGCGTATAATGTTGTTGCTATTGTTTCGCGGCGTGCGGAAAATCATGTGGAGGATGCTGAAAAAACGGCAGCGCTTCTCGCACCGCTTCTGGATATGAGCGAAGCGTCGATCCTTAAGGCGCTTTCCCGGAACGATGTCTATCAGGTCGAGCTTCGTCCGGGCGGATGGAAAATATCTGAAGATGTGAAAGAACGCATCGAGGCGCTCAAGCTGCCAGGGATCGTCCTTCTCCCGGAACAAAAACGGTATTATCCATACGGTCCTTTCCTGTCCCATACACTCGGTTATGTGGATAAAGATGGAACGCCGCGGATGGGTCTGGAAGCGTACTGGAATGACCTTTTAAGCGGCGTCGACGGTCGGGTCACATACTTAAAAGATACGACGGGTCAACTTTTACCCGGGGGGACGCTCAGTTTTTCCCCTTCGATCGACGGCGGTGATCTCATGTTGACCGTCGATCTGCAAATTCAACAGTATGTCGAACGTGCACTGGATGCATCGGACTTGACGATTCCGGCGGAAAGAAAGATGGTGATCGTCGCCGATCCCAATACGATGGAGATCCTGGCGATGGCCGAGCGGCCGCACTTTGATCCCAATCGTTACTGGCAGGTCGAAAGTTATATGAATCTACCGATCGCCTATACGTACGAGCCGGGTTCCACATTTAAGACGATCACGCTTGCTGCGGCTATCGAAGAAGGGGTGTTTCAACCGGAAGAGACGTATCAGGCCGGTGTGTACAGTTCCGCTAAGATTCGTCCGCCGATTCGCGATTATACGACGAACAAAGGATGGGGCGAGATCACCTTTGCCAAAGGCTTTATCCGCTCCAGCAATGTGGCCATGACAATCTTAGGTTATGAACGATTGGGTCCGGAGCGTTTGCTTCGTTATATTAAAGATTTCGGTTTTGGTGAAAAGACGGGGATTGAACTGCCGGGTGAAGCGAACGGGCGTCTTCCTGCACTGAATGCTCCGCCCCGCGATATCGCGACGATGACGTTCGGTCAGGGCATCACCGTAACGCCCCTTCAGCTGACGTCGGCTGTCTCGGCAGCGATCAACGGAGGGGTGTATCATCCACCCCGCATCGTACGGGCAACGCGAGCCCATGATTCGGGGGAGGCCGTATGGGTCGACCGTCCGCTGCCGTCCGCCCACCGCGTCATAAGCGCGTCCTCGTCATCACTCGTGCGCACGCTTATGGGGGACGTCGTACGCGACCCGGACGGCACCGGTCGCGCTTACGCCATTCCTGGTTATACGATCGGCGGGAAGACGGGTACGGCGCAAAAACTCGGACCGGATGGACAGTATTTAAAAGATAACAACGTCTTTTCGTTTATCGGTTTTGCGCCCCTCCAAGATCCGAAGGTGCTCATCCTTGTCGTTGTCGACGAACCGGCCATCCGGGCAACGTCGAGCGCCGAAGTCGTTGCCCCGATTTTTCGAGAAGTTATGCAAAATGTTTTAGCATACTTGGGGATTCCGCAGGAACAGGAGGAGGTCCGAGTAGCAGAGACTCCAGGGCTGAAGACGGAAGAACTGCACACGCCGGTTGCTTCAATGACGGGCACGGACGATACGCATACGTTGGACGTGCTCGGCGCGGATGCGATGCGCCCGGGTGCTGGCCATACGGCAGGGGGCGGAAAAAGCGATGACGAGCCAGAGCCGTTAGATCGACAGATCCCCCTTCCCGATGTGCGCGGTCTTAGCAAAACTGAAGCCGCACAAAAACTTAAAAATGCGGGCTGGATGGTGGTGATGGCTGGCGAAGGCGAACGCGTGCGCACGACCATACCGGCGGCGGATACACCCTTGCTCCGTGGGGCGACGGTTGTCCTTCTGGGGGGCGAGGTGAAAACCTTACCCGATTTTACTGGTCTTTCTTTGCGTGATGCGGTTGCGCTTTTAGAAGCGTTAGGGCTACCTTACGTTTTAGACGGTGAAGGATTTGTGATCCGTCAGGAACCAGCGGCCGGGACAGCGCTTTTAGACGGCTCACATCCGACGGTCACGCTTACTTTGCAAGGATCCGGGCGATCGGATCAGGAAACGGACATGCCGGATGATGCTGCACAGCCTTAAGGAGCAGGTGTGGAAGATGCGCGTGGGGGGACGAGACCGCTTCCCATTCGTCGCCTTAAGCGTGTGACGATGCTTTAGCGCTTTAGCAGTGAAGATGTGTCTTGGCACCTTGGAAGAAAGAGACACCTTAAAAAGAGAGCGGGACTTGACGAGCGTCATGTGGCGATTACACTTAACGGGGAGAGGCGCTTCAAAAGACGAGCGGGACCTACATTAGCACAAACGGTGCGCTTCTTGCACATTGCGGAGAGGAGCCTCAAAAGACGGGCGGGACCTTATCGCATAGGGGAGCGTTCTAGTGCACGTCTCATCTGCATACAGTGAGAGAGAGACCTTGTCCAGAGAATGGAGGGTAAGGTGTGGGTGTCTCTTCTCTCCTTTTTAAAAGAAGAATCGTCTTCTTGTTGTTGTTTACATTGATTGGTCTTCTCGTGCTTTGGGTCAGGCTCTTTTACGTGCAGATCATTCAAGGAGACTGGCTGCTTTTAAAGGCGGAAGATTTGTGGAGCCGCGATGTCCCGTTTGAAGCGAAAAGGGGACGGATTCTGGACAGGAATGGTGTCGTTCTCGTCGATAACGAAAGCACACCGTCCATTTTAGCCGTTCCGGTGCAGATTGAAGATGTTAAGCAAACGGTCCACCTGCTTGCACCCGTACTCAATATGGCTCCGGGGAAGCTGGAACGGCTTATCACCAAACGCGAGCTCATCGTCCGCATTCATCCGGAAGGGCGCAAAATGGACGAAGAGAAGGCGGAAGCGGTACGCGCCCTCGCTTTGCCCGGTATTTACGTCGCTGAAGATTACCGTCGCTTTTATCCTTACGGCACACTTGCAGCGCATGTCCTCGGCTTTACTGGTGTTGATAACCAGGGACTTACGGGTCTGGAGCTTTCATACGATGATGATCTCAAAGGAAAACGCGGTGCGGTCTCGTTTTACGCCGATGCTCGGGGTAGGAAGATGCCAGATCAGCCCTCTCGTTTTATCCCGCCCATCGACGGCGATGATCTGGTGACGACGCTCGATGTGAACATCCAGATGATTCTGGAGCGGGAGATGGAGGATGCCTGGAGTACGTACCAGCCAAAAAGTATAATCGGTGTGGTCATGGATCCGAGGAACGGAGAAGTTCTGGCGATGGCTTCTTATCCAACGTACGATCCTGCCCATTATCAGGACTATTCGCAAGAAGTGTACAACCGGAACCAGCCAATCTGGCGCATGTATGAACCGGGTTCTACGTTTAAGATTATTACCCTGGCCACGGCGCTTAAGGAAAACAAGGTCGATCTTTACAACGAGCATTTTTTTGACCCTGGATATATCATGGTGGCAGGCGCCAAAATACGCTGCTGGAAGCCGGGCGGTCATGGTGATCAGACGTTTTTACAAGTCGTGGAAAACTCCTGTAACCCCGGTTTTGTGGAGCTCGGACAGCGCATCGGTAAAGAAAAGCTGATGGCTTCGATTCGTGATTTTGGTTTCGGGCAGAAGACGGGGATAGATCTAAAAGGGGAAGCGACAGGGCTCCTTTTTCGCGACGAGCGTATGGGACCGGTGGAACTCGCCACAACGGCTTTCGGTCAGGGTGTATCGGTTACCCCGATTCAACAGGTAGCGGCGGTTTCTGCGGCGATCAACGGCGGCGCTTACTTTACTCCGCACCTCGGTAAAAGCATCGTCGATCCTAAAAACGGTGAGAGAAAGGAACTCTTTACGGCAATGCCTAAACGACAGGTGATCGATGAGAACGTCTCAGAACAGGTGCGAAAAGCGTTAGAAGCCGTCGTCGCCAACGGCACGGGTTACCGTGCGTACGTCGATGGTTTTCGCGTCGGGGGGAAGACGGGCACCGCACAAAAAGTCGGCCCGGATGGACGGTATCTGTCCAATGAATACATCGTCTCCTTTATCGGTTTTGCCCCGGCCGACGACCCTAAGATCGTCGTGTATCTAGCCGTCGATCATCCGCAGGGCATTCAGTTCGGCGGTGTCGTAGCAGCACCGATTGTCGGGCGGATCATCGAAGAGACGATGCATTATTTGAAGGTGCCGCCGCGCGAGGACGGCCTCCCCAAGACGAAATACATCTATCCCGAGCGCCCGCCGGAAGTCGTTCCCGATCTCGTCGGCAAAACGATCGACGACATTCGCCGTATGTACTATGCTTTGCCACTCGATGTCGTAGGCGAGGGGCGTATCGTCATCGATCAGTCCCCCAAACCCGGGAGCAAAATTGAGACGGGGCAGGCAGTAAGAATTTATCTCGGACCATAAGGATGAGGTAGCATGTGAGGCTGAAAGCTTGCGGGGATGCAATGCGCGCGAGGGGTGCAAGGAGATGTAGAATGCCGAGCCCTTCGTCTAACGGTTAGGTGCTCATGACCTCGCATTATGGTACAATGCGAGTGAACGTTGCAAGAAAGAAGGCGGTCGGTGTGAAGACGCTTGCAGAACTTTTTCAAGGCTTACCGCATCGGGTGTTAAGCGGTTCTATGGAGCGTACCGTTCGTTCGATTCAGCATGACTCGCGCAGCGTGGAGGCGGGGGACGTATTCGTGGCGCTTCCCGGTACCCACATCGACGGCCATCATTATGTGCAAGAAGCGATCGAAAAAGGCGCGTCTGCGGTGGTCGGAAGTGACCTGTCGCGCCTTCACGCTGTTTTTGAGAGATGGACTCCGAATGCGCGAGAAGTAACAGTCATCGGTGTGCCTTCGACGCGTCATGCCTTAAACTGGCTGCTCGACGCTTTTTACGATCATCCGACGCGCGATATGGAGATCATCGCCGTGACCGGTACGAATGGTAAAACGACGACAACGACGCTCCTTTATCAACTGCTTACATTAAGCGGTTACGTACCCGGTCTGATCGGTACCATAGAGATTGCATACGGGGGGAAGACGTATCCGGCCTCGCATACGACACCTGATCCGGTCTTCCTTTTCCAGACGCTCGCCGAGATGAAAGCAAACGGCGTCCAGACGGTGGTCATGGAAGCGTCCTCGCATGCGCTCGATCAGGGAAGAGTTCACGGCCTCCGGCTTAAACAGGCCATTTTTACCAATCTCACGCAAGACCATCTCGACTACCACGGGACGATGGACGCCTACCTTGCGGCCAAAGCACGCCTTTTTGCACTCCTCGGCAACGATTTTAAAGATGGTAAAGCGGCGATTGTGAACGCAGGAGATCCTTCCTGGGAACAGATGGCGCGCATGAGCGCCCAGCCGATCGTCCGCTATGCGGTGTGGCCGGAAGCAAAAGAGAGAAACGTCACTTGGGCAGCCGATGTCGTCGCATATGATCTTGAGCTTTCACAAGACGGGACGACGTTTTTTCTTGATGTGCTGGGTAAGACGGAAGAAAAGCGTGTCTTTGTGCCACTCCTCGGTGCACACAACGTGGAAAATACGCTTGCTGCGCTCACCGCGGCCTATCTTTTAGGTGTGCCCTTTGCTCTACTGCTCGAAGCCCTACCCAAGTTAAAACCGGTGCGCGGTCGTCTGGAACGAATCCCGTGTGCGGCACCCTTTTCCGTGCTCGTCGATTATGCACACACTCCGGACGGCATCGGCCGAGTCCTTCAGACGTTAAAAGCGCTTACGCCAGGGCGCCTTATCAGCGTCTTTGGCGCGGGGGGCGACCGCGATGCGGGTAAACGACCGCTCATGGGTGAAAAAGCAGCCGAGGTGAGCGATCTACTGGTCATCACCTCCGATAATCCGCGCAGCGAGATACCGGAAAAAATTATCGAAGATGTCGCACGCGGGATTCCCCCGTCTCGAAAAGACGACGTCCTTAAAATCCCGGCTCGTGAAGAAGCGATACGTACAGCGATTTTGAAGGCCCGTGCTGGCGACACGGTGGCGATTTTGGGGAAAGGGCATGAGACGACGCAAGAGATCGGCGGAATCTTTTACCCGTTCGATGACGCGCGCCTTGCGCAGATGATCTTGAGCGAGGTGGGCTATCCGTGCAGCTCACATTAAGCGATGTCGTTCGTTTTTGCGATGGCGTTTACACAGGGACGGAGGATATCTGGGTTAAGATGCACGCTCTTCCACTCCGCGGAGTGAGCATCGATTCGCGGACGGTGCGTCCCGGGGATCTTTTCATTCCGCTCCTCGGCACCCGTCACGACGGACATGACTTTGCGCTGGAGGCTCTTAGCAAAGGGGCACGTGCCTCTCTTTGGCAAAAAGATCACGGCAATCCCCCGGCGCACCAGCCTTTTGTCATCGTGGAAAACACGCTCCGCTCTCTTAAGTCGCTGGCCATGATGGTTAGAAATGTAAGCGATGTGCGGGTCGTGGCGGTGACCGGATCCAACGGGAAAACGACGACGCGCACGTTCATCGCCTCCGTCCTTTCCAGGCGTTACCGGACGCACCAGAGCATCGGTAACTTTAACAACGAGATCGGCCTACCCCTATCGATCCTCAATATGCCAGATGATACGGAAGTGCTCGTACTGGAGATGGGCATGAACCATGAAGGGGAGATCGCCTCTCTTTCCAAGCTCGCCCGTCCCGATCAGGCGATCATAACAAACGTCGGGGAGGCGCACATCGGCTACCTCGGTTCCCGCGAGGCGATCGCCCGGGCCAAATCTGAAATCGTGCTCGGTATGGGGAGCGGCGGGACGCTTTACATACCGTACGGTGAGCGATGCGGAGAGGCGCTCGTGAGGAAAAGCCCGTATATACAATCATTTTCCGGGCGAATCTTAACCTGTGGTCTTCTCCATCCGGCAGATCATGGCGAGATGGCAGGTGATGCCGGTACGGGACCGGATCGTGCGCCAAAGGACGGCCCAGATGTGTGGGGGCGACTTCTTGAAGACAGGGGCCTTTTCGGTTCGACCTGGGAGGTCGGTTTCCGCGCCGAAAGCGGTCGCGCGGATACACTTACGCTCAAACTTTTCGGTTCGTTTTATGGACATAATGCGCTCTACGCCTATGCGGTCGGGCGTTATTTTGGGCTATCTGGAGATGAGATTGCCCAGGGACTTCTGGAAGTCTTGCCGCCGAAAGGGCGTATGACGGTGTATACGTCACCCCGCGGGGCACTTTTCATCGACGATTCGTATAATGCGAATCCATCCTCTTTACGCGCGGCTTTAGACGCCCTTATACGGCTCGACGGGTACGACAAAAAAGTGCTAGCGCTCGGTGACTTTGGGGAGCTCGGTGCACATGAAGCGGCGCTGTACGCGGAACTCGCGCGAGGTCCCTGGTGGTCTTCCTTGCATGTTTTGCTGTATGGCGAGCGAGTCGCAAAGCTGTATGAATTGCTAAAGGGGCTTACGCGGCCGAAGACGCTCGCCTGGTATGACCGTGAGGAAGATTTTGTATCTGCCTTAGAGCGTTATGATAGGCCGCGGGTGGCACTTCTCTTTAAAGCATCGCGTGCCGCCGGGTTTGATCGTCTTGTCGCATCGCTTCTAGGAGGTTCATCATGATCGTACGGGTGCTCATCGCAAGTGCGCTTTCGGCTTTATTTCTCACGATGCTTGCTGGGCCGATCGGTATCCCTTTTTTGCGCTGGCTCAAATTTGGACAGACCATCCGCGAAGAAGGGCCGGCTTGGCATATCAAAAAATCGGGTACGCCGACAATGGGCGGTCTCCTCTTTATTCCTACGGCGCTCGTCACGGCCTGGGTGTTTGCCAGTCGTGGTAGCGATCTTTTGCTCGTGACGTTTGCCATGCTCAGTTACGGTCTGCTCGGTGGTCTCGATGACGGAATTAAAGTCATTTTAAGACGCAATCTTGGTTTGACATCGCTGCAAAAATTGTTGGGCCAGACGGCCATTGCGCTCATGTTTTATTTTTTACTTGTACAGAATGGTTACCGAACCCAGCTCGCCATTCCTGGTTGGGAGAGCATAGAGTTGGGTCCGTGGTACGCCCTTCTGGTCTGGTTGGTGTTTGTGGCGACGACCAATGCGGTCAATATTACGGACGGGCTGGATGGACTTTTGGCTGGCTCCGGGGCGATAGTATTTTTTTTCTATGTGCTGATCGCCTATACGCTCTCCCGTTATGATCTGGCTATTTTTGCGGCGGCGCTCGTCGGCGCGCTGTTAGGGTTTTTATTTTTTAATCATTATCCGGCGCGCATCTTTATGGGGGATACAGGATCCCTTGCGCTGGGTGGGGCGCTCGCAGCGCTCGCTCTTATCACCCAGACGGAACTTTTGCTTATCTGGTTAGCCGGTCTTTTTGTCATCGAGACGCTGTCGGTGATTTTGCAAGTCGCCTCTTTTAAGCTGAGAGGGCGCCGTATATTCCGTATGAGTCCTTTGCATCATCATTTTGAGATGATCGGCTGGACAGAGTGGCAGGTTGTACTCGTGTTCTGGGGAGTAGCCTTGGCCTTTGCAGCGAGCGGCTTTTGGTTTTTTTTGATGTGATGCTGTGACTACCATCTTCCGGTTATCGGAACAGTTGAATGCAAGTCTCGATGATGGGGGATTTGGGATGGCCCTTTGGGAACGCGGAAGAGAAATATTTGCCACGCGCCGAGTGTTCGTCTTGGGTGCGGGTAAAAGCGGGACAGCTGTGGCACGTCTATTGCTCAAACTCGGCGCACATGTTTATATCAGCGAGCAGAAAGCCCAAGCGGCGGAGTGGGCTTATGAGATGCGCGCGCTGGGTGCACACGTCCTCTTCGGTCAGGATGATCCCGACGTGCTTCAAGCGCTAGGTATCGATCTTATGGTTAAAAACCCCGGTATTCCTTACCGCCATCCTTATGTCCAAAGAGCGCTCAAAGAACATATTCCGGTCTTGACCGAAGTGGAGCTCGCCTATCGTCTCTGGGAAGGGCGCATCATTGCGGTGACCGGTTCGAACGGCAAGACGACGACGAGTTACCTCATTCATGCCATGCTCGAACGTGCAAAACTTCCGACCTTGCTTGCTGGCAATGTCGGAACACCGCTTGCCGATGCGATAGACAAGACGCATCCGGACCTCATCTCCGTGCTCGAACTTTCCAGTTTTCAGCTGAAAGGGACAGAGACGTTTCGCCCGGATGTAGCGGTGTGGCTCAATCTGTATCCGCATCACCTGGATTATCATGAGACGATAGAGGACTATACAGCTTCCAAAGCGCGGCTGTTTCAGCATATGCGTGCGCATGACACGGCTGTCTTGAATGCGGAACAATCGTTTTTTCAGGATTTTGCTCGTACGCTCCGCTCCGATGTGATCTGGTTTTCCAGGGATCGATCCACGTGGTTTAAGACATCGTCCCTCGTGTGTCCGGGCGGGAAAGGAACGGAAGGGAAGGGGGGGAAGGCGATTTTTACAGAGCGTATAGGCGGCGTGCATTGGGCCATGTTTGCTTCTCCGGAAGGAGAGTGGCCGGTTTTTCCTCTTCACGAACTGTCTCTTCCCGGAGTTCATAATCTGCACAATACGCTTGCGGCGGCAGCGAGCGTATTGGCGCTGGATAGAGGCGAGGCGGCCTTCCGGACAGCGCTATTAAACGGTATACGTGAAACCATCCGTACCTTCCCCGGTGTACCGCATCGGCTGGAGAAAGTTTTAGAAAAGGACGGCATTTTTTATTACAACGATGCCAAGGCAACCAACCCTGAAGCGACGGCGTCTGCGCTTGCCAGTTTTGCGCAACCGGTAGTCTGGATTGCCGGTGGGCTGGAGCGTGGGGAGTCTTTTGATCCGCTCAAGGATTTCCTTACGCACCCCGTTGTGCATGCCGTATTTTACGGACAGACGCGTGAGCGCTTAAGACGCTGGGCAGAGGAGAATAGTTCGATTCCAGTCGATGTGACCGATCAGCTGGAGATGGCGATCACCCGCGCCCATCAGGCAGCGCAGGCGATTGTACGCACCCGCGGTACGCCGGTCGTGGTGCTTTTTTCTCCGGCCTGTGCCTCCTGGGATATGTTTCCTTCCTTTGAAGTGCGGGGAGACATCTTCCGCGTCGTCGTGCATACACTTTAGGGACGAGCATAGGCGTCTTTTAAGTCTTTAAGGTGTACGATAGGAGGTACGAACGATGGGACTCGATACCGGTGCAGAGGGTCTTCAGCGTTTACCCATTTATAGGGGACGCTCCGGTCTTAAAAAGAAACCGTTTGATATCATACTTTTTTTTGCCGTCGTCATGTTACTTGCGATCGGTCTCGTGATGGTCTTAAGTGCCAGCGCAGTCATTGCCGAGCATGATTTTGGGGACACCTTTTATTATGTTAAGCGTCAGGCCATCTTTGCCGTCCTTGGCATCGCTTTGATGATCATGGCCAGCGAGATCGACTACTGGCTTTACCGTGAACATGTTCGGGTGATTTTTTTATCCGCTCTCCTGAGCCTCATGATCGTGCTTATTCCGGGGATTGGCGTGATTCGTGGCGGTGCCCGAAGTTGGATTGGAATCGGTGCTTTTTCTATTCAGCCAGCCGAGTTTGCAAAACTTGCTTTGATCGTGACGTTAGCAGTTTATCTGGAGCGTCATCATGAGCGTCTCGGGTCGTTCTGGCGGGGGCTTTTTCCGCCCCTCCTTCTCGGTGTTTTCTTTTTTGCCTTGATTATGCTGCAGCCGGATCTGGGAACCGGTACGGTCCTGTTAGGTACGACCGTGTTCATGACCTTTGTTGCCGGAGCGCGTCTTTTGCACCTCTTTTTGTTGGGAGGCGTGGGACTCGTCGCCTTTGCCGGGCTGGTTGCCGCGGCACCTTACCGGCTTCAGCGTATTCTAGCGTATCTCGATCCTTGGCAGGATCCGTTGGGCGCCGGGTATCAGACGATTCAATCGCTGTATGCGATTGGACCGGGCGGCCTTTTTGGTTTAGGATTGGGGATGAGTCGGCAAAAATACCAGTATCTACCTGAACCGTATAACGATTTTATTTTTGCCATCACGGCTGAGGAACTCGGTCTGATCGGGGCGACGTTCGTTCTTCTTCTTTTTGGGGTGATCATCTGGCGGGGGTATTTAATTGCGCTTTACGCCCCCGATCATTTTGCCCGGCTTACGGCCGTCGGGATTACGTCCATGATCTTAATTCAGGTGCTGATCAATGTGGGGGTCGTCATCGGGCTTCTGCCGGTTACGGGTATTACGCTTCCGCTTATGAGTGCCGGGGGTTCTTCGCTGCTGATCATTCTGTATGGGCTGGGCGTTTTGCTGAATATCAGTCGTTATCAGGAACGTATTTAGATCAGATCGGCATCTGTCACGCTTTCTGGGCTTTTGTCATACAATGCAATGTCCGGCGTGGGGATGGGAGGGATGAAGGTGCCTTCGCTTGTAAGTCGCCTATCGCACTACGGTACGGTACGCGAACATGTGCCGCTTGCCCGTTACACGACGTGGAAAATCGGCGGTCCGGCAGACATATGGTTTGAGCCGGCGGGAACAGAGGCTCTGGCGGTAGCGCTTCAGTATATCAGGGAAGCGCACGTTCCTTGGATGATCATCGGCAAAGGTTCTAACATGCTTATCTTAGACGGTGGTTTCCGGGGTGTGGTCATTCATCTCGGTGAACCGTTTGTAACTTTGCGTAAGGAGGGGGCCACACTTATTGCCGGTGGCGCGTATCCGCTTGTCCGTCTTGCGTATGATGCGGTACGCCGGGGTCTTTCGGGGCTTACCTATGCCGGTGGGATACCCGGTTCAGTCGGCGGGGCGGTGGTGATGAATGCCGGGGCACACGGGCAAGACACAAGCCGCGTGTTAAGTTATGCGCGGATCGTCTGGGAAGATGGACGTGTGGAGATTTTAAGGCGCGAGGCGCTGGAGATGACATATCGCACGACACGTCTGCAACGGGAACGCGGCGTCGTGGTAGAAGCAGCGTTTGACCTTACACCCGGTGATGAGCAGAGCTTGCGCAAGGAGATGAATACCTTAAAAACGCATCGCTTGCGGACGCAGCCTTTGCAAGAAGCTTGTGCCGGCAGCGTTTTTCGCAACCCACCCGGAGATTATGCCGCGCGCCTCATTGAAGCGTGTGGCTTAAAAGGTACCCATCACGGTGGGGCGCAGATTTCTGAGCTGCACGCGAATTTTATAATCAACCGCGGTGCCGCGCGCGCGAGCGATGTGCTGCATTTGATTCATACCGTTCAATCCTGCGTAAAAGAACGCTTTGGGATCGAATTAAAGACAGAAGTGCTGGTGATGGGTGAGGGCTAGCGGAGGAGGTTAGCCCGCATGGAGGCTTTTGTGATCGAAGGTGGCGCGGTGCTCAGTGGGAAGGTCCAGGTCCATGGGGCTAAAAATGCGGCTCTCCCGATCTTAGCTGCGTCGCTTCTGGTGCGCGGCGAGATAGAACTTGTAGATGTGCCGGATCTTTTAGATATACGGGTGATGATCGATATTTTAACGGCCCTGGGTGTAGAAGTCGAGCGTGAAGGACACACGCTTTATGTGAATACGGATCCACTCGAGACGAACATCGTCCCCGAACATCTGATGAGTCAGATGCGTTCTTCGATATTTTTACTCGGCCCGCTCGTCTCCCGAACTGGGGAAGCCGTTTTAAGTTATCCCGGCGGATGCTCGATCGGCAACCGACCGATTGATATGCATATCAACAGTTTGAGAAAGATGGGCGTGACCATTCATGAATACGGAGGAACGCTCGTTGCCGAGGCCGCACGCTTGCGTGGCGCGCACATCGTGCTCGATTTTCCGAGCGTCGGAACGACGGAAAATATCCTCATGGCCGCTGCTTTTGCCGAAGGAAAAACGATCATCACCAATGCTGCTCGAGAGCCGGAAATTCAGGATCTAGCACGCTTTTTAACGGCAATCGGGGCGCGTATCCAGGGCGCAGGTACGCACCGCATTATGATCGAAGGGGTGCCGCGTCCCACACACGTTCGTGTTACGCATCGCGTCATGCCCGATCGCATTGTAGCCGGCACGTTTGTTGCAGCAAGTGCTATGACGGGCGGGGACATTCTCATTTGCGGCGCGGCCTTAGAGCATATGGAAGCCGTGATCGAGGCGTTTCAAAAATCGGGGACGGATATCTCGCACGATCAGGGCGGACTTCGTGTGAAAGGAAAGCGACCGATCCGCGCACTGCACAAGGTGATGACCTCCCCTCATCCCGGTTTCCCGACCGATATGCAGGCCCAACTTATGGCGCATCTGGCGCTTGCCGAAGGAACGAGCGTGATGGTAGAGACGGTTTTCGATGGCCGATTCCGTCATGTACCGGAGCTCATCAAGATGGGGGCCGATATCGTCGTCGATTATCACACGGCAGTCATCCGTGGTGTCTCCCGGTTAAACGGGGCCCGTGTGAAAGCGACAG
Organism: Candidatus Carbonibacillus altaicus; assembly: GCA_003050645.1. GTDB lineage: Bacteria > Bacillota > Bacilli > Thermicanales > DSM-22653 > Carbonibacillus > Carbonibacillus altaicus. The sequence goes on along the minus strand of PEBX01000013.1, from coordinate 37,431 downwards.
ACCTTCGAGCGGGTGCTGCGCTCGTGCTGGCAGGACTCGCCGCGCACGGCACGACGACGGTCATGGCCCCGCATCATATCGATCGTGGGTATGAAAAGCTGGAGGAATCACTCGCATCCATCGGGGCGCGCATCACACGGGAGCGTGTAGCATCCACCTTGCACGGGGCAACGTAATATCACGACCATGTAATCATCTCGGGCGCCTGCACAACAGGCGCTTTTTAAATTGCTTAAAAACCATGGTGTATGTCTTTTTTCCTGCAGCATGTCTTTCTTCCTATTGAGAAGGATAGAGAAATAGAGTAAACTGTTACTAGTTTGGGAGGTTCGGAGGATGCGTCTTAAGCGCTGGATCGGTCCTTTTTTTTTATTGCTTTTACTTTTTGCCTATTTGCGTTCCCCTTATGCACACATCGACTCGCTCACCGTAACCGGAACGACGCGGCTCAGTGAAGAGGAGATTTTGAACTGGGCCGGCGTCAAGCCGGGCGATTCGCTGGTGTTTTGGTGGCCCGGAGTACGTGACCGGCTCGAACAGCATGAAGTGATTAAGCGTGCAACGCTTTCCTGGTCCTTCCCGAATCATTTTCATCTGTACATTGAAGAATGGCCGATCTACGGCCTTCTTTTCGAAGAAGGTAGATCCACCGGGGCAGAAGATGGATCCTCCGGGACAGAAGCTTCGGAAGGACGCGGTCGCTGGCTCATTTTGGAAAATGGGCACTGCACGCCGCCTCGCACCGGTGAGGCGCTGGCGGGCTATCCGTTGATCCGTCTCAATGCTGCTTTGGAAAGCGATGGAATCGAGCAAGCTTCGGGTACTTCAGAGAAAGGGGAACCGCCCTCGAAAGAGGCTTCCACCCATGAAGCAGAGCGTTTACAAAACGTCTGCCGGGAAGGCGCTAAGCTTTTGGGCGCGCTCGATCCGGACACGTATGCGCTCGTCTCGGAAGTCATCTGGGACGATCCGGCCTTTGCCCATCTCATCCATCTTTATTTAACGACCGGGGATGAGATCTTCGTTGAACAGGAGCGATCGACTACGCTCATCCCTTATTACAGTTCGCTTAGGACACATGTACCTAAAGAGACGCATGGTCGGTTCTTTTTGCTGGAGAACGGTTCTTATTTTGAACCGTATGATCGACAGGTATCGCCTAAAAAACCTTAAACAATACGTCCTCAGAAAAAAGGATTTTGTGAACCGCTTGTCGAATGATTAAGGGTAGTGCTTCTGGAGGTGTGCCTGGCGTGGAAAATAAACGATACATTACCGCCATCGATCTCGGTTCATATAAAATACGCACGGTGGTTGCGGAAGTTACATCCTCAAGTTTTCATATCGTCGGGGTGGGACAGGCCGCCTCGCATGGACTTAAAAAAGGCAGTATCGTCGATTTGGATGAGGTCTCTTTTAATTTAAAAAGTTCTGTAGAAGAAGCGTCCAGGATGACTGGTTGGCCCATTGAACATGCTTTTATCGGGCTATCTGGCGCTCATCTGGAGCTCATTGAAACGCGTGGCGTTGTGGCCATCTCTCGCGAAGACCGAGAAATTCGTCACGATGATGTCGAACGCGTGATCGAAGCGGCCAAGGTGATCCATCTGCCGGAAGATCGCCTCATCGTTGACATCATTCCGCGTTCTTTTACGGTTGATGCGCTCTCGGGTATCACCGATCCGCGCGGCATGCTGGGTGTGCGTCTGGAGATGGAAGGGCGTCTCGTGACGGCATCCAGAGCCGTTTTACATAATCTGCTGCGTGTGCTTGACCGCAGTGAGATTAACCCTCTGGGCATGGTCATGCAAGTCTATGCCGGAGGCGAACTTTTGCTGACCGAAGATGAACGAAAAGTGGGAACGGTGTACATCGATATGGGGGGCGGTACGACTACTGTTGCCTTGTTTCAAAATGGCGATCTCAAACGTCATATCGTCCTTCCGTTCGGTGGCGGGTATGTGACACAGGATATTGCAAGTGGTCTCGGTATCACGCTCGAACATGCAGAAAAATTAAAGCTTCTCTACGGCGTCTCGCGGATTCAAGACGCTTCTAACGATTTAACGTTTGAGTATACACCGATCGGCCGGGAAAATAGCGAGACGATCACACAGCGCGATCTAGCTTACATCATCGAACCGCGTATGGATGAGATGCTCCGCCTCGTCCGTAAAACTCTGGAAGAAGAACGTTTGCTCGACCTTCCTGGGGGGGTCGTCTGGACGGGGGGAGGAACGGCCATGCCCGGCTTTATCCCGCTTGCCAAAGAAATCGTCGATTCTACGAGTCGCGTCGCCTATCCCGACTATATCGGCGTGCGGGATCCGTCTTTTAGCGCTGCGATCGGCGTCATCCGGCATGCGCTTCCGTTTGTCTCGTTCGATCTTGATCGGCAATCGGAAGGTCGCATGAAAAGTCTTTCTGCACGTTCCAAACGTTCCAAAGATAAGCCGTCAGATGACACGCTCTTTGCCAGAGTCAAACGCTGGTTCCACGAATTCATCTAAGTCTTTAGCGCTGGCATAAGGAGGATAAACATGCTTGAATTCGATATGGAAACGACCCATCTCGCTCAGATAAAAGTCGTCGGTATCGGTGGCGGTGGGGGCAATGCGATCAACCGCATGATTGAAGCAGGCGTGCAGGGCGTAGAATTTATTTCGATCAATACCGATGCGCAGGCGCTCATGCATGCGCGCTCCAAATTAAAGCTGCAGATCGGAGAAAAACTGACGCGCGGTCTCGGAGCCGGTGCCAATCCAGAGATCGGCAAAAAGGCAGCCGAGGAATCGCGGGAGGCGATTGAAAATCTCTTACGCGGGGCCGACATGGTGTTTGTGACCGCCGGGATGGGTGGCGGTACGGGAACGGGCGCGGCCCCGGTCGTGGCGGAAATCGCCAAACAGCTTGGGGCGCTCACCGTAGGTGTTGTCACGCGGCCTTTTAGATTCGAAGGGAAAAAGCGTCAACTTCAGGCTGAGGCGGGAACCGCACAGCTGAAAGAAAAAGTCGACACGCTCATCGTCATCCCCAACGATCGCCTTCTCGAAGTCGTCGACAAAAACACGCCCATGATCGAGGCGTTTAAAGAAGCCGACAATGTGCTCCGTCAAGGTGTCCAGGGTATATCGGATCTTATCGCCGTTCCGGGACTCATCAATCTCGATTTTGCCGACGTGAAGACGATTATGACCGAAAAAGGCTCGGCGCTCATGGGCATCGGCGTCGCCTCCGGAGAAAACCGGGCAGCCGAAGCCGCTCGGAAGGCGATCATGTCCCCACTTCTGGAGACATCGATCGAAGGTGCCAAAGGCGTGCTCATGAATATCACCGGTGGAACGAATCTGTCGCTGTATGAAGTGAACGAAGCTGCAGAGATCGTCCATACTGCATCCGATCCGGACGTCAATATGATTTTTGGGGCGGTCATCAATGAGAATTTTAAAGACGAGATTTCCGTAACCGTCATCGCCACGGGTTTTGATGAATCGCGTGAACAGGCCAAACGACCGGAATGGGCCCAGTATCGGGAAACCGCATCGACAGTCCAAAAATCGCGTGATGATGATTTTGATATACCGACGTTTCTCCGCAATCGCAATCGTCCCCGTTAAGATGCACGCCAATAAACGGTGCGGGATGCGACGTGCACGAAAGGGGATTCGGAGAAGCTAAGATGATATGTCTTTCCGATAAATTATGGTGCTTATGGCGCTTCCAGGTTTCGCCGGGAAGCGCCTTTTTCTTTGACTTTATCTTGTAGGTGGTTGGCCTAATTCGACACCTTTTTCATGTCGGACCTTCTATACTTGGAAAGAGAACAAGCCCGATAAAAGCTCAGAGGGCCATCGATTCAGATCACCCAGGTTTTAAAAGCCCAGATGAATCTCAGAAAGGATTTCGCCATGGGAGAGGTGATTTATCTTGATCTTGTGTTCTTAAACGATTTTTTGACGAGCTTGTTTATTCTCTGGATGACCGCTTTTTTATGGCGGCGCCGGATTACCGTCGGTCGACTCCTGCTCGGATCGCTCCTCGGTTCGGCCGGAACATTTGGCCTGATCGTCCCGTTCCTCTACGGTTTGTATACGCCCCTCGGGAAAATCAGCTTTTTACTCCTGCTGCTAGCCGTCACTTTCTTTCCGCGGACGTTATCGGAGTGGGTCTACGGTGGTGCGTATTTGCTTCTCGCCAATGCTCTCTATGTCGGCCTGACTTTTTTTCTGACCCTTTTTACAGAACGCCTGCCGGATGTATTTCCCGAACAGGTGACAACCGGACTCGTTGCCTTTGTCAGTCCTTCTCTTTGGACGTTTTTATGGGCTTTTTTGGTGATGGTCGTGCTTTCTCGTCTCGTTTTTCCCGTCCTCGTATGGCGGTTTAGAAAAGAATCGTTCTACGTTCGGTTCACGCTCTTCTGGGAAGGTGCGGAAAAAACGTTCACAGGCTATGTCGATACTGGGAATACGCTTAATGTCGGCGGTCGCGCAGACGGCGTGGCGCTCATCCGCCTCGAGGCGCTCCTCGACATGTTGCCGGAAGACCTCACCCGCGCAGTGCGTCTTTTTTATGCCGGGAAGGATAAGCTGACGGAAACGTTTGTAACCCCTCGCTCCTGGGAAAAATGGGGCCGCCGGCTGCGTCTTATTCCTTACCGAGCGATCGGGAAAGAGGGCATTTTGTTTGCACTAAGGTTCGATCTCGTAACCATCCGCTCCCCTTCGGACAGGGTTGCGCGCCGGCTTACTGGACGAACGGTGGCGATTGTGCTCGATGATTTTGGACTAGGGGAAGGGGTAGACGCCCTCATTCCGCCGGACTGGGTGCAGGAGGGTAAAGGGGCAAGCACACTGTCCGGATATCATATATCAACTTAAAAGCATAACGCAAAGTCATGCATGCTCAAGGTATAACTCGGAGTCATGCATGGATGAATGGAGAGGAGAAGGTTGATCCAACACGTTCGGCGACTTATCATCACGTTTAAACTCAAAGCAGAGCTTAGAATGCGCCGCCTCTTCTGGCGCGGGCAGATCCCCGATGGGACACACTACTTAAGTGGACAGGATGCCCTTCCACCACCCCTTAGCCGGGAAGAAGAAGAAATTCTCGTCGAACGGCTAAAAATAGGAGACCCCCTCGTCAAGCAGATGCTCGTCGAAAGAAACCTGCGGCTCGTCGTTTATATCGCCAGAAAATTTGATAACACCGGGGTGCAGTTAGAAGACTTAATCGGCATCGGTTCAATCGGTCTCATAAAGGCGGTCCATACGTTTGATCCGGAGAAAAAAATCAAACTGGCGACCTATGCGTCGCGCTGCATCGAAAATGAAATTCTCATGTTTCTCCGCCGAAATCATCGTACACGGACAGAAGTTTCTTTTGATGAACCGCTAAACGTCGACTGGGATGGCAATGAACTGCTCCTCGCCGATGTGCTTGGAACTGACGATGATATCATTGAAAAAGATATCGAAACGCATGTGGAGCGCGAGCTCCTGACGGAAGCATTGGAGATGTTAAGCGATCGCGAACGAACGATCATGGAACTACGGTTTGGATTAAGAGATGGGGAAGAAATGACGCAAAAAGAAGTGGCCGACCTTCTCGGGATATCCCAGTCCTATATTTCTCGTCTGGAAAAACGGATTATTAAACGCCTTAAAAATGAGATGAATCCGAGCGCTTGAATGTCTCCCCCAAAGCAGCGGAGGGTATCGATGCATGAATCGGGTGACGGTGGGGATACTGTAATAAGGTTCATTATTGCATGGTCATCACAATGCATTGAGCTGAGCTCCGCGCTTGGGGGGACTGACATGATGCGCAACAAGGTGGAAATTACAGGCGTGGACACATCGACGCTGCCCGTACTCACGAACAAGGAAATGCGAGAGCTTTTCGAGAAAGCGCAAAGTGGCGATGAGGTCGCTAGAGAAGCGTTGATACACGGCAATTTACGACTGGTCTTATCGATTATTCAACGTTTTAATCATCGCAATGAAAATGTCGACGATTTGTTTCAGGTCGGTTGTATCGGATTGATGAAAGCTATTGATAATTTCGATCTATCACAAAATGTAAAGTTCTCTACCTATGCTGTCCCCATGATCGTCGGTGAAATTCGCCGTTATCTCCGCGACAACAACCCCATCCGCGTTTCCCGGTCGCTCCGCGATATTGCCTATCGTGCGCTATCGACACGGGATAGTTTATCGGCGGCGCTGGGACGAGAAGTGACCGTTGAAGAAATTGCCGAGGCCATCGGTGTGCCGTCAGAAGATGTGACGCTCTCCCTCGAAGCCATTCAGGAACCGGTCTCATTATTTGAACCGATTTTTCAGGATGGGGGCGATCCGATTTACGTTATGGATCAAGTCAAAGACGATAAAGCGTGCGATTCGATCTGGTCCGATGAAGTTGCTTTAAAACTTGCCCTGAATACGCTTGGTGAGCGTGAACGCTCGATTGTTGAAATGCGTTTTTTTGAAGGGAAAACACAGACGGAAGTGGCAGAAGAAATCGGTATTTCACAGGCCCAGGTATCCCGTTTAGAAAAAGCAGCGTTGCGAAACATGCAAAAACATGTACATCCCTTTGGTGAGTAAACGAACGTAACCTTGACACGTGAGGAGAGGTCACATCGCCATCACCATTACATATACTGTAGCACGACGGTTTAAAACAGGTGATGACGATGATCAAAGTATCCGAATTTCAAAGTAAAGACGTGGTCGATATGGCCGACGGCAAACGCCTGGGAAGGGTTGGCGATCTGGAGCTCGATCTGGAAAAGGGTCGGATCCGTGCCCTTGTCATCCCTTCTGGCGGCAGGCTGTTCGGTCTTTTTTCTAACGGTCAAGATATCGTGATTCCTTGGGAAAATATTGTTAAAATAGGAATAGACGTCATTCTGGTGCGGAGAACGTCGGATAGTCGAAAAAAAACTGAGCTTCCGTACGATCTTGATGAACTGGAAGCGTATTTCGCTGAAAAGCGTCACAGTAAAAAAGATAAGGAAGCGGTGGAGAATCATCATGAGGGATGAGGTGGAACATGGAAACGAAGGAAGACGAAAACGTGATCAAGGAACCGTTTGAGCTTTCGCCCGATGGCTGGGTGTACACCTGGCGTTCGAAAGAAGAACAGTATCCTGCGCTTCGCGCCGGGATTACGACGCGGCATGCGCCGACGCTTAAATTCGCGACGCCGCATGCAGATGATGCGTCCGTCCGAATGAACCGGATGCGCTTTGCCAGCTACATCGGTATGGAGGCGGACAAGATGACGTATGCCGAGCAAGTGCATGAAAGCGGTGTTTATGTCATCGGTGAAGGTGAGGTCGGCCGCGGCCATGCCACCCAAGACGATGCCATTCCGCGTACGGATGCGCTTGTCACCACGCGCATCGGGGTACCGCTGATCATCTTCGTCGCAGATTGTGCGCCGCTTTTTTTTTATGAACCGGAGCGGAAAGTCATCGCTCTTGTTCACGCCGGTTGGCGGGGAACGGCTGCCGACATCATCCGGCGTGTCTTAGAGGTGTTGGACGCGTGTGGTGCCTCGCGCAAACATCTCCATGTCGCCATCGGACCGTGCATACAAGGATCTTCCTATGAAATCGATCATCCTGTCATTGACGCGCTCTCTAAGGTCGACCCGGAGGCTGTGCGCCGCGCGACGAAAAAAACGCGTCCTGGCCATTTTTTACTTGATTTACCCACATTTCATCGTATATTGTTAGAAAAAGAAGGAATTCCTAAAGCACATGTCGAAAGTAGTCATTACTGTACGTATACGCTTGCTAATGATTTTTATTCTTACCGCCGTGAAAGATCGGCTGCCGGCCGGATGGCCGCTTACATGGTTCAGATGTTTTAAAAAAAGGAATGCAATAATTAAAGGAGGGTACGGGAGATGATGGGAAAAGTGTTATCATACCTCGGTATTACTGACGAAAAAGAGGAAGAAGCAAGCGAACACATTCCCGATTTGCAAAGCGGTAAACTGAGTGGTAGGCGGGAGCGGGATGAGCACCGCATCGTGAGCCTCGATGAGGCTCGCGGCCGGTCGAACAAAGTCGTTTTGATGGAGCCAGGTACTTTCAATGATGTGAAAGAAATTGCGGATCATCTGCGCGCACGACGGTCGGTGATCGTGAATCTCCATCGCATCCGGACCGATCATCTGCAGCGCATGAAAGATTTTTTAAGCGGGTCGGTCTATGTTCTGGACGGTGAATTCAAGCGCTTGGGAGAAGATGTTTATCTGCTCGCACCAGCCCAGGTCGATGTCGAAGGTGTGATTGCCATTTGGGAGGAAGCAGACGAACGTCATGAACGATGAACGCACGGCGCGCTGGATGAGCATTCATCCGGAGGAGACCTTTCTCGTCAAACGATTGGACGAGCTCATCGAAAAGGCCGCGCTGGGTACCTTTCGTTTAAGTTTTTTTGTCGATCCACGCGGCCTTGCGCTTGCCCGTGCCCGCGCGCAGGCCAAAGGTGTCGCTCTTTTTGCCTATGGTGGCTATGAAGGGGCAGAGCGCGTACGGCTTTTATTTGCGCCGGGTGGGCTGGCGGGTGACGTGGCAGACGGGTATGAGAATAGCGAGACGATGGAACTCGGCTTGGTAGAGGTTCATTTTTCAACATCCGACGAGACGGTGTCGCATCGCGCCGCGTTGGGCGCGCTCCTCGGCCTCGGTATAAAACGCGATGCGCTCGGTGATATTTTGCTCGCGCCGCTCTCCGGCCGCGCCGCGCTGGTTACGACTGATACGCTCGCGCCCTTTATCGCCGAACATCTGCACGCGATCGGTCGTACTGCGGTGAGAGCCGAGGTTGCGCGCTCCCTTCCCCCCGAACTCCTTCATAAGGAGAGAGGGGAGGAACGATCGCTCTTTGCTTCTTCGCTCAGACTCGATGCGTTGCTCAAAGAAGCGCTCCATCTTTCACGTGAACGTGCACAACGCTTGATTCAAAAAGGTGCGGTAAAAGTAAGCTTTCGACCCGTCGATGCGGCAGATTTTCCGATTGAGCCGGGAGATGTCCTATCGGTACGGGGGTATGGTCGAATTTATATCGATGATGTACTCGGACAGTCCAAAAAAGGACGGATTCAACTGCGTGTACGTCTTCTACTTTCCCCTTGAGTGCATGAAAGGAGTGAACCGGATGCCGCTCACACCGCTGGACATACATAACAAAGAGTTCAGCATCAGTTTTCGCGGTTACAATATCGATGAAGTAAACGATTTTTTAAACCAAATTATTCGCGATTTTGACGCGCTCATTCGCACCAACGAAGAGCTCAAAGAACGTGTGAGCGAGCTGGAAGACCGCTTAAAGCGCTTTGAAAACCTGGAAGAGACGCTTTCCAAATCGATCATCGTGGCACAGGAAGCTGCCGAAGAAGTAAAAACCAATGCGCGTAAAGAAGCAGAACTTATCATCCGTGAAGCAGAAAAAAATGCTAATCATATTATCGATGAAGCGCTTAGCAAATCGCGAAAAGTGCAAATCGAGATCGAGGAACTCAAACAACGCGCGCAAGTGTATCGCAATCGTTTTCGTACGCTCTTAGAGGCCCAGCTAGAGATGCTGAAGTCTCATGACTGGGAGCGCTTAAGCGATCTGGATGAAGAAGATTAAACGAACGTGGTGAACAGCGCTTGACCTTTTTCGCCACTTATGCATATAATGAAACAAGTTTAGTGTGGCTCCGGGATGACCGTCGGCCTCTTGTCCCGCAGGGATAAGGGGTTTTTTCGCACCTACTATTTATTTTTATACCCGATTATCTGTTTACGAAGATGCGCTGGATGATCGAGACTGGCGGATCGATGGCTGTTAGGGTCTTTGCGACGGATGCACTCCGGTTGGCGCTTAAGGTTGCCGACGTTTAAAAAATGAATGGAAGCGATTGAGGGGCTCCTAAACGATTGATGGATGTCGACCGATGAATGCCTTCCAGACGATCGATGAAGGCAATCTGCTTGATGAATGCTCTGCGATGGAGGGGTTTTTTTGGACTATCGAACGACCATTAACCTGCCCAAAACGGATTTTCCGATGCGTGCGAATCTCCCCAAGATGGAGCCGGAGATGCAATCTCACTGGGAGCGGATACGGATCTACGAAAAAGTACAGGCGAAAACCGCCGGTCGGCCCAAATTCGTTCTGCACGATGGTCCGCCTTACGCCAACGGGGATATTCACGTCGGGCATGCTTTAAATAAGATTTTGAAAGACATGATCGTGCGCTCGCGTTCGCAGATGGGCTTTGACGCACCGTACGTACCCGGTTTCGATACGCACGGGATGCCCATTGAACATGCCGTTATTACCAAAGAAAAAGTCGACCGGCATACGATCGGAGATGTTCCTTTTCGTAATTTATGCCGCGACTGGGCGCTTCAGTACGTGGAGCGGCAGACGAGTCAGTTTAAACGACTCGGTGTGCGCGGTAACTGGGAAAGACCGTATATTACGCTCGATCCGGCGTACGAAGCGGAACAGATTAAAGTGTTCGGCGAGATGGCCAAAAAAGGGTACATCTACAAAGGGAAAAAGGTCATCTACTGGTCGCCTTCGGCGGAGACGGCGCTTGCCGACGCGGAAATCGAATACCGCGAAAAAACTTCACCTTCGATCTACGTCGCCTTCGATGTCGTGGATGGAAAGGGTAAACTCGAAACTGGGGAGCGGGTCGTCATCTGGACGACGACGCCTTGGACACTGCCTGCGAATCTCGCTGTCACGCTCCACCCGAGCTACCGATATGTGCGCCTTAAGACACCGTACGGCATCCTCCTCGTAGCGGCGGCGCGCGCCGAAGAATTTTTAAGTCTTTTAGGAGTTGATGCGGCGCGCGAACACTCGTCCTTCACGGGGGCTGAGCTAGAAGGCGTCCTTTTGAAGCACCCTTTTTATGAGCGCACCGTGCCGCTCGTCCTCGGGGAACACGTGACGTTAGATACCGGAACAGGCTGCGTGCACACAGCGCCCGGACACGGTGAAGAAGACTATGAAGTCGGGAAACGCTACGGTCTCCCGCTTTTATCGCCGATTGACGAAAAAGGTCGTTTTACGGAAGAAGCCCCCGGTTTTGAAGGCTTGTTTTATGATGACGCGAACAAGGTCATCACCGAGCGTTTAAAAGCAACGGGTCACCTGCTCCATCTCGGTTTTATCAAACACCAGTATCCTCATGACTGGCGGACTAAAAAACCGGTCATTTACCGTGCGGCGGAGCAGTGGTTTGCCTCCATTGACGGGTTCCGGCAGGTGATGCTCGAGGAAATCGAAAAAGTGAAATGGCTCCCGCCCTGGGGTGAGACGCGCATTGCCAATATGATCCGCGACCGCGGCGACTGGTGTATCTCCAGACAGCGTATATGGGGTGTGCCGATCCCCATCTTTTATTGTGAATCATGCGGGGAAACGATCATCAATGACGAGACGGTGTCCTATATCTCCGATCTTTTCCGTAAGGAAGGGTCGAATAGTTGGTTTGCTCGACCTGTAGAGGCGCTCCTTCCCCCTGGGTTTACCTGCCCCAACTGCGGTGGGTCGCATTTCCGGAAAGAGACGGACACGATGGATGTGTGGTTCGATTCGGGCTCGTCTCATGCGGCCGTCTTGCGCACGCGTCCGGAACTCAAATGGCCGGCCGATGTGTATCTGGAAGGCTCGGATCAATACCGAGGCTGGTTTAACTCTTCGCTTTCTACATCGACCGCGGTTTTCGGTCGTGCACCGTATGAGACGGTGATCGGCTGTGGTTTTGTGATGGACGGCGAAGGGCGTAAGATGTCCAAATCGCTCGGTAACGTCGTCGACCCAAACGATGTGATGAACCGGTATGGCGCGGACATTTTAAGGCTCTGGGTGGCTTCCGTTGACTACACCGCGGATGTACGCATCTCCGAAGCGATTATGCAGCAGATCGCTGAAGTGTATCGTAAGATCCGCAACACGATCCGTTTTCTGTTAGGTAACCTGTATGATTTCGATCCGACGAAGGACACCGTTCCGGAAGGAGAGCGCCTCCTCCTCGACCGATATATCGGTGCCCGTTTAAAAGAAGTCGCCATACGTGTGAAAAATGCTTACGAGGCGTATGATTTTCATGCTGCGTATACGGAGATCCACCAGTTCTGTGTACAAGATTTGAGCGCCTTTTTTCTCGACGTAAGCAAAGATCGTCTCTATACGAGTGCGCCTGAGGCGAAAGAGCGCCGCTCCGGGCAGTCAGTGATGATGGAGGCAGCAGAAGCCTTGCTCACCCTTCTCGCTCCGATCTTGCCGCATACGGCCGATGAAGCCTGGCGCTACCTTTCGGGCGTGCATCCGGAGAGCGTACAGCTTGTCGATTTCCCGTCGTTCGAACTTCATGAGGAAGAAAAAGCACTTCTCGCCCGTTTTAAACCGCTTCTTGAACTTCGTGAAGACGTGCAAAAAGCGCTGGAGGTGGCACGTCAGGAAAAACGCATCGGCAACTCATTGGAAGCCCATCTGCATCTTTACCCTTCGGACGAGGCGCGAGAAATCTTGCAGTTTTATCCGTCGCTTACAGAACTGTTTATCGTATCGCAACTTACGCTCTATGCCCCTGATGCGCGCGTACCGGATGAGGCGCTCCGTTTTCCGGATCTTGCGGTCGTGGTCGATCGAGCACATGGTGAAAAATGCGAACGTTGCTGGATGGTTCTTCCGGATGTCGGATCGGACCCTGATCATCCCACGCTTTGTACGCGCTGCGCGAAAACCGTACGGGAACTCGCGATTCACTAGCCCGCATGCACTTACAAAAAGAGGACACCGGAAGGTGTCCTCTTTTTGTATGGTTCGGGGCACGCTACATACAAGCATGAGAAGAAAACCATAAGGGGGAACACGATATGCAACCGTCAAACGACTTTTTTAAGGAGCTCATCCTTCGAGAACGACAGGCGACAGAAGCAATGCTTCAGGCGAATGAACGTTTCGGGCTTGCCAATAGAAACGGGGAGACGGAGCTTTCCGTCGTCGATCATCATCCCGGTGATGTGGCATCCGATCTGTATGAACGGGAAAAAGACGTCGCCTATCTTTCCGATGCCTACCAGTATCTCGAAGAGATCGATCGAGCACTCGGCAAAATCGAACGCGGAACATACGGTTTTTGTGAGTGGTGCGGTGCGCCCATCGAAGCGGAACGACTCATGATCGTGCCGACCGCGCGCTACTGTATCGTTCACCAGAATGCCTTTGAACAATCGCGTGCTATCGATGAAGCCCGCCATGCAGCCAATCCGGCGCGCCCTGTCGAAGAAGGGGGTGTGTACGGTCTTTCTTATCCCGAAGGCGATGAGAAAAAAGAAGCGGCTGCGACCGATGGTGAAGACATCTGGCAGATGGTTGAACATTACGGCACATCGGATACGCCTTCCACGTATGGTCGCGGCGAGATGGACTTCACCGATACGGCCATAGAAGTAGGGGAGCCGGTCGGTTATGTCGACCCGATCGAAGGTTTTTTAGCGACAGACTTAAGCGGTCGCGCCCAACACGCCTTTTTCGTGCGTTCACCGGCTTATGAAGATTACACCGCCCATTTAGATGCATTTGGCGAGGACCGGTGGCCTTTTGCCGATGAACATGTCGAGGATTAGAAAAAAATGTAAAAAACAAGACCTTATTCCTATAGCCAAACGTTTCCAATTTCGATAAAATAGATCTAGTAAAGATCGATTGGGGCGATGAGGCTTTGGATCAAGCGTTCATCTCGCATGTGAATCGCCTACCATTCATGCTCCTTTATTTGGAACGATCGTCTGGAGACTGGCATGTTCGTACGATCCATGGTGGATGGGCGCTTCAGTTTGCCGAACGCGTCAAAGATGGACGAACGGCCATCCATGATGTTTTTGATCGCTGGGCAGACGATGTGTTAAGGTTTATAAAAAATATTGAGCTTAATAATCGATCGGGCTGGTACGCGCTGGAACTTGACGTCACCCGGCTTGATGTTTATGTCGATCTCGAAAGAGAGCATGATAAGCCGCGAGCCATACATGCTCTGGTGATCACCTCTTCCGGATATGGACGCGCCGGGGAGATGTTACGACTTGATGTTTCGGCTTTGGAATATATGCCGCAACCGATATTACTACATCGCGATGGTCGCATCCGTTATGCGAATGCGGCGGCCTATGCCTTTTTCGGTTACCGGGGCGATTCCCTACAGGATTTTTCTCCATTAAAATTATTTGACCGTTTTTCCCGTCCACACTTTCTCGAGGCAATGGTGTCACGGAGTGAAGAACCGTTTCAGCTCATTGCCCTCACCGCTGATGAGAAGACCGTTGCTGTTAAGGTTAAAAATATTCATCTTCCTGCCGATAGCGGTATGCTGTATATGACTTTCATCGAACCAAAAGTGGAACAACTTCCGCACATTCAAGCTAAAGCGCCGGGTTTTGATCGAGTGAGCGGGCTCATGGACCGACAAAGTTTTTACCAGCGGCTTTTGGATCGCCTCGATCCCCTGAGCCCACCAGAGGGCCGTTGGGCACTCGTTCTTTTAGATTTAGACCGGTTTAAATTTATCAATGAAACGCTCGGTCACAAAACAGGGGATGAACTCATCTACCAAGTGGCGAAACGATTAAAAAAAGTCGTCTCCGATGAGGAGTGGGTGGCCCGCATCAGCGCGGACGAATTTGCTCTTTTCATCCAGCTCGCGCCATCGGAGGGCGCATCATTTGCTGAAATCGAAACGGTCTTATATGAGCGCATTCATCGTCTTCAAACGTTATTCAGTGAACCTTTTGTGCTGGCCGGATATGAATGGTTTATCTCTGCCTGCATCGGCAGCAGTATTTATCCGGATGACGGGACAGGGTTAGACATCCTTTGGCAAAACGCGGATATGGCACTTTATCGGGCGAAAGAAAAAGGATACGGCTCGAGTGAAGTGTTTTCACAGGAGATGTATGCCGAGACGTTTCATCACCTGTTGCTGGAGACGAATTTGCGTCGGGCCCTCAAAGAAAAACAGTTTACGCTTTATTATCAGCCGATCTATGACGATTTAAGTAAACGGCTCGTTGGATTGGAGGCTTTAATTCGCTGGCAACATCCGGAGCTGGGGATGATTTCACCAGGTGAATTTATTCCGATCGCAGAAGCGACGGGGATGATCGTGCCGATCGGAAACTGGGTGCTGCAAGAAGCAACGCGCCAGCTGCGCGCATGGCTGGATGCGGGTGCCCAGCCCATTCGTTTAAATGTGAATATTTCTCTAAAGCAATTTGAGCAAAATGATTTTACGTATCACGTCGCTTCCGCCCTTAAACGTTTTTCTATTCCACCCGAACTTCTGGAGATCGAACTTACGGAAAGCGTCATTATGAAAAATGTCGAAGAAAGCATAAAAAAACTGAATGAACTGAAAAAGATGGGCGTACGGATTGCAGTCGATGACTTCGGGACGGGTTATTCATCACTCAGCTATCTGCACCGTTTTCCCATCGATACGGTTAAAATCGACCGCTCTTTTATTATGGATATCAAACCCGGTAAAAGTGACGCGGTTATCGCTACAGCCATTATTCAACTGGCGCATGCGATGGGGCTTTCGGTGGTCGCCGAAGGGGTGGAGTTACCAGAGCAGGTCTCATTTCTTTCTACGAATGGGTGTTACAAGATGCAAGGATATTTCTTCGGTCGACCGATGGAAAGCCTCCATATTGAACCGCTTCTTATACCGACTGCCTAACGAAACCGCTCCTTCCAAGTAAAATTAAGAAGGTTCATGGATTGGCCTGCTTCGATATGCGTTTTGATCGATATATGATCATTTTTATGCTTTATGAACACGTGCCGCCCTTGACCGGGCGCTATTTTTTCGTTTTAATGGAGAAAGTTAAACGATGAAGTCATGACTGTAAAAGGAGCGTTCGTCGAGTGTGGAGAAGGTATATGGATAGACGGTTTGTAGGTCTGGGACTGCTCGTAATACTCGTTGTCCTGCTCGATCGATGGACGAAATGGCTCGTTGAGACGAACATGGCATACGGTGCGTCCATTCCCATCTGGCCCGGGGTACTCTACATTACGTCGCATCGCAATGCCGGAGCAGCATTTGGCATTTTGCAAAATCAACGCGTTTTTTTTCTCGTCTTAACGGTTATCGTGCTCATCTTTCTCCTGTGGTACTGGCCGCGGGCGCTCGCTACCTCAGCGCTTTTAGGGACATCGATTGCCTTCATTATCGGGGGAGCACTGGGGAACGCCTGGGACCGCTTGATGAGCGGGGCAGTCGTCGATATGATCGATGTGCGCATCATCCATTATCCGATTTTTAATGTCGCTGATTCGGCAATTTTTATCGGTGTGGTACTCTGGATCATCACTTCGTTCTTTGCCCCCCCCAGGCACGGAGCGCTAGCGCACTTAGACCAGAAAGACGTATGGCGAACAGACGATGAAGATGAAATAAAAGCAGCAGGCGAAGGTGCAGGTGGAAGTCAAGATGAGAGACGATAAGGATCACACCTCTCTTAAAAGCCTCACCCCATCCTACCTCGATCCTGAACATTCTTCTTTTTCTTCTTTCGACCCTAAGAAATTATCACCTTCCGTTGATCCAAAGATATCTTTTGTCGATCCAGCGAGGCCTGAGCGGTATGACTTTATGGTCAGTGATGAGGCGAGCGGGAAGCGTCTCGATCTTTTTATTTTTGAAGCGGCAAAGGCGCAGGGTCTCTCCTGGAGCCGTTCACAAATTCAAAAGTGGATTGAAGATGGTCGGATTGAAATTGTGTTTTCAGCGACGCAACTCAAGCCGTCCTATCCGGTTGTCTCCGGTGAGACGGTACGGGTTGCACCCCCTCCGCCCAAACGGCTTCAGCTGGAAGCAGAAAATGTGCCACTCGATATCGTGTATGAAGACGAAGATATTGCAGTTATCAATAAGCCGGCGGGTCTCACCGTTCACCCTGCGCCGGGTCATGAAGAAGGGACGCTTGTTCATGCGCTTCTTTTTCATTTAAAAAACCTTTCTGGGATCGGGGGAGCGATGCGCCCGGGGATCGTCCATCGTTTGGATAAAGATACATCGGGTCTCCTCCTCATTGCCAAAAATGACGCCGCGCATCAGAAACTCACTGCACAATTTCAGACGCAACAAGTCGAACGGCGTTATATCGCCTTAGTATGCGGAAAGATGAAAGACGATGAAGGAGAAGTGCGCCTTTCCATTGCCCGCCATCCGGTCGATCGCAAAAAAATGGCCATCTCCCGCTCGCGGGGCAAGGCAGCACACACACGTTACCGCGTGCTGGAGCGTTTTTCCGGTTATACGATGATCGAAGCAGCGCTCATAACCGGGCGCACGCATCAAATTCGCGTGCATATGACGGCGATCGGCCATCCTTTAATCGGCGACCCAGTGTACGGCTCGTGCCGACGGCCGGAAATAAAAAGACAAGCGCTGCATGCAGCGCTTGTCAGTTTCACCCATCCCCGAACCGGGAAGACGATGCGGTTTACGTCTCCTTTACCCGAGGATCTTACGATTTTATTGGCTGCTTTAAGGAAGCACCGAGACGCTTGATCTTTACGTCAAATCGGTCGGCGTTCATGACTTTCACCCAGGCCTTAATGAAATCGCGGACAAATGTTTCTTTGTTGTCATCTTGCGCGTAAAACTCGGCATAGGCTCGTAAAATAGAGTTGGACCCGAAAATGAGATCGACGCGTGTTGCGGTAAAGCGCTCCTCACCGGTACGGCGATCTTTAATCGTGTAAAGACCCTCTTCACGAGGGATCCATTCGTAGTTCATATCGACGAGATGGACGAAAAAGTCGTTGGTAAGCACGCCCACGCGGTCGGTTAGTACACCGTAGGGCGTGTTTTTATAGTTGGCACCGAGCACACGCAGGCCTCCGATGAGGACGGTCATCTCCGGTGCTGTAAGACCCAGAAGCTGAGCTTTATCGAGCAGTAAATCTTCGGGCGGTACAGTGAGCCCTTGCCGGTAGTAGTTACGGAACGCGTCCGCAAACGGTTCTAAGACTGCCATATTTTCGATATCCGTCATCTCTTGTGTAGCGTCTCCGCGCCCGGGGAGAAATGGAACATTGACATCAAAACCTGCCTGGCGCGCGGCCTGTTCTACGGCGGCACTTCCGCCGAGGACGATGAGGTCGGCCATGCTGATGTTTTTAGGGAGCGTCTCCCGCAGGGCCTCGTAGGTGGTGAGTACGTCCTTCAGTTCTTCCGGCTCGTTCACTTCCCAATCTTTCTGAGGTGCGAGGCGGATGCGTGCACCGTTTGCCCCGCCGCGTTTGTCCGAATTACGGAAGGTGCTCGCTTGCGCCCAGGCCGTTTTGATGAGTGCATTTGCCGGAAGGTCGGTCGCTAAGATCATTTTTTTGATCTGTTCGATTTCTTCTTCTTTTAATGTGTAATCGACCGGTGGAATCGGATCTTGCCAGATAAAGTCTTCATCGGGGACTTCCGGACCGAGATAGCGTGACTTCGGGCCCATATCGCGATGGATGAGTTTGAACCAGGCGCGCGCAAATGCATCGTGAAACGCTTCCGGATCTTGATGAAATCTGCGAGCGATTTTTTCAAACTCCGGATCAAAACGGAGCGCAAGGTCGGTCGTCATCATCATCGTCGGGACTTTTTTCGATGGATCCTCGACATCGGGGGCAAGATGTTCTTCTTTAGGGTCGACAGCCATCCACTGCCAGGCGCCGGCGGGACTCTTGGTGAGCCACCAGTCGTAGTTAAAAAGGAGATCGAGAAAAGTCATATCCCACTGGGTGGGGGTCGGTGTCCAGGGACCTTCGATGCCGCTCCCAATCGTGTCGCGCCCTTTGCCTTTGCCGTACGTGCTCTTCCAACCGAGTCCCTGCTGTTCAATCGGTGCATCTTCGGGAGAAGGGCCGACATGGCTGGCCGGTCCAGCGCCGTGGGATTTACCGAAGGTATGCCCACCGGCGATGAGCGCCACCGTCTCTTCATCGGTCATCCCCATGCGGCGGAAGGTCACGCGAATATCGCGTGCGGCTTTGACCGGATCAGGCTTACCCTCTGGTCCTTCTGGGTTAGCGTAGATGAGGCCCATTTGTACAGCAGCGAGTGGATTTTCAAGATTTTCACGGTCATCTTTACTATCATCTTGACTTCTTTCTTTATAACGGTTACTTTCCAACCATTCTTTTTCCGAACCCCAGTAAATGTCTTCTTCCGGATGCCAGACGTCTTCGCGTCCACCGCCAAAGCCGATCGTTTTCACGCCCATCGCTTCCAGGGCGACATTCCCGGCAAGAACGATGAGATCGGCCCAGGAGATGGCATTGCCGTATTTCTTTTTAATCGGCCAGAGAAGCCGCCGTGCTTTATCGAGATTAACGTTATCTGGCCAGCTGTTGAGAGGCGCAAAACGCTGAGTACCGGTCGAAGCGCCGCCACGGCCATCGCCCATGCGGTACGTTCCGGCCGAGTGCCAGGCCATGCGAATGAAAAACGGCCCGTAATGACCGTAGTCGGCCGGCCACCAGTCTTGGGATTCGGTCATCAGTTTTTTCAAGTCTTCTTTTAGGGCCCAGTAATCGAGTAATTGAAAGGCTTCGGCATAATCGAAATCCTCGTCGTATGGATTCGTTTTGCGGTCGTGCTGATGAAGGATGCTTATATTAAGTTGATTCGGCCACCAATCTTTGTTCGTCGTCCGTTCCGAATGATAACGGGTGATGCTGCCGTGATATGCGCCGTGGTAGGACTCTGACATGTCAATGGCTCCTTTCCCAGTTAACTTTTTTACTTTCGCCCGAGGACGTGCGCAGGTTTAACTTGAAGATTTATGATCCCTATATTTAGACTCAGTATAAATATAGGGTAATTTCACTATATCAGGTTTCGCTGGCTGCGTCAAGGTTGAAATTGAAATGTGGTTTCCACAATAAGGGCAATATATGCTCTATTGCGTTTGGTTTATCATTTTTTCATGTATATGAGCGCATTATATGATTGTATCGATTTCATGAACCATATTCTTTTGCGTGTTTCATGTACCATGTACGCATATGTATATTATGCACCATATACTCTTGCGCGTTTCATGCATCATATGCTCTTGCGTGTTCTGATTCGTTTATGTAAGCTTAGTACGAAGTGCATCAGCACCTTTAAGGGCAGTCCAGAGAGGCTGACAAGGTGGCGCTACGTTTTTGTACAGCATCATGGCCATTCATCGAGTATGGAGCGGACCGAGCTTAGCGTCCGCTGTATGTACTCGAGACTCGAATTGTGTCCTGCTGTGCTGTTTCGTGCGGCTTACCCCTCTCTGAGGGGTATTTTTTTTGTAAGAGAAAAACAAAACGACCCAACGCCACCGTTTAAGCCGGAAGAGAAAGGAGGCTATGCTTCTTCAACACGCTGGTCAATATATAAAAGATGAAGTATGGCGAGATGAAGTGTGGCGCACGATTGGACACTGTATGCATAAGGCGTGTAAAAAACGTACACGTAAACACAAGCGAAGGAGGCGTAAGGATGCTCCAACATGCGGAGGGGAAGGTGCTCATGGATGAACCTTCGATGCGGCGGGCGATGATCCGCATGGCCCATCAAATTTTAGAAAAAAACAAAGGAACAGATGACCTCGTCTTGATCGGCATTAAGACGCGTGGCGAACCTTTGGCGCACCGTCTTAGAGAGATCATCTATACGGTGGAAGGCAGGCACGTACCGGTCGGGGCGCTGGATATCAGCTTATACCGCGATGATTTAAGTTATATCGAGCCGGGAGGTGAGCCACGGGTCGGCCGCCAGGCGATCGATTTTAATATACGCGCCAAAACCGTCGTTCTCGTCGATGATGTGCTCTTTACCGGACGAACGGTCCGCGCAGCACTGGATGCGCTCATTGATTTGGGCCGGCCGGCCTTCATTCAGCTTGCCGTGCTCATCGATCGCGGGCATCGGGAACTACCGATACGCGCGGATTATGTCGGAAAAAATGTGCCGACCGCGCGCGCGGAACGGATTGATGTGCTGCTTAAAGAAACGGACGACCGCGATGAAGTTCGGCTGATCGCAAACAACGGCCGTCTGGGTAGTTAAAATAGAAAAAAGGTTATAAATATTTTAAGGAAACATGTTAAGAAGGGAATGTAAGGAAGTAAGTTAAGACGGAACGTTAAGACGGAACGTTAAGACGGAATGTCAAGAAGGAATGTCAAGGAAGAACGTCGTTATACAGGGGATGACTGTACGAACGTATTCGTGTGATGTGTTAAGGAGGATTTGTGTATGTCGGAGATGGGAAAACGTATGACACCTTCAAGTGTTCAACCGATCTATGATATCGATCAAGTTCCGCCGCTTGCGCGCTGGATTTCTCTCAGCTTGCAGCATGCATTGGCTATGTTCGGGGCGACCGTACTCGTACCGCTACTCACCGGGCTCGATGTGCAGGCAGCACTCTTATCCAGCGGGGTCGGGACGCTCCTTTTCTTACTCATCACCCGCGGTGAACTGCCGAACTACCTCGGTTCCTCGTTTGCCTTTATCGGTCCGATCATTACTGTGACGCAATCCAAAGGGGTAGGCGTCGCCCTCCTTGGTGCTTTTCTATCTGGTCTCGTCTATGTACTCGTATCGTGGATCGTCTCAAGGGTGGGGATCGGTTGGCTCGATCGTCTCATGCCTCCGCTCGTCATCGGATCGATCATCGTCGTGATCGGTCTCGCTTTATCCGGCGTTGCGGTCGGCTGGGCGCTTACCGATCCGCTCTCCGGTGACTACGGTCTGCAGGCGGTCGAAGTGGCGGCGGTCACGCTTTTCGTAGTCGTCTTCGTTAGTATGTACGTAAGAGGCTTTCTGTCGGTTATCCCCGTTTTATCCGGTATGGTATTGGGGACGCTGTACGCCTATGTGCGTTATCCAAAGTGGTTCACGACGCCGCTCGGGAATGGGCCGTCGGCGGTTGATGCCATACGCGAGGCTCCTTGGCTTCTTTCGCCACAGGCTTTTTACACCCAGCATATGCATACCGGTGCCGTGTTACAAGCGATGACCCACCTGGAAAATTGGGTCTATGCGCTCGTTATCGTGCCGGTTGCCTTTGTGACGCTCGCCGAACATATCGGGCACCTTCTCGTCACCGGAAACGTTATGGGGAAAAATCTGATGCCTAAACTGCATCGATCACTTTTGGGTGACGGGGTCGCGGTCTCGGTAGCAGCGCTTATCGGTGGTCCCCCCAGCACGACCTACGGGGAAAACATCGGTGTCCTCGCCATAACCCGTGTCTTTAGCCGCTATGTGTTGGGCCTTGCCGCCGTCTTTGCCATTCTTTTTGCCTTCGTAGAAAAGGTCGGTGTTTTCCTTATGTACATCCCCAAACCGGTTTTAGGCGGGGTGACGATTATTCTTTTCGGTATCATCGCCGCGCAAGGTCTGCGCATGTTTGTTGAACACGGGATTGATTTTTCCAATAAGCGTAACATGCTCCTTTCTGCCATCATCCTCGTCACGGGCATCGGTGGATTTAAACTCGAGTTTCATGATCTATCCCTGCATCAGATCATTATCCACCTGACCATCGATAACATCGCTATGGCCACGTTTTTAGGCATCTTGGTGCATGCCATTCTTCCCGGTAAAGCAGCGGCCTACGGCGGCGTGGTGGAGCGACATGAACGATAAGTTACGGGTCAGTAGGAACGTGTATGACATTCCTTAAGTATGACATCACATGGAGAGGATGCGGCATCATGACAGATATTGCCTTTCGATCTTTAAATGGATTGTGGTCGGTTGATCAGTTAACGGTCGAGGCGATTTCGGAGCTCGTTCGGCGCGCGCGCGCCTTTCGGGCTGATCATGCACACGGGATCCCATCAGTCAAACTGCTTCAAGGCTGGACGGTAGCGCTCGCTTTTTTTGAACCGAGTACGCGCACGCGCCTTTCCTTTCAAACCGCGCTACTACGCGGCGGCGCCGATGTCCTCGATCTCGATGTAGCGCGTTCCAGTGTGCAAAAAGGGGAAAATATCGAAGAAACGCTCGCCACACTTTCCGCTTTAGCGGTCGACCTCGTAATCGTCCGTACGCGGGATGAAGATATCGCTGCTTACCGTGAGGCGCTAGGCGGTACGCCCCTTATCAACGCAGGCTTTGGGCGGCGCGAACATCCGACACAGGCGCTGGGCGATGTGCTGACGTTATACGATGCGTGGGGTACACTCGAAGGTAAAGTGATCGGTATCCTGGGGGATATTCGCCACAGTCGGGTGGCCGGCTCGCACCTGCGCCTTTTGCCCCGACTGGGGGCACGTGTGGTGATCGGTGGACCGGAAGATCTCCTCGATCGACCGCATGATCCGCTTTCGGAGAACATCAAACGCCTCCCCGTCGATGCACTGGTAAAGGAAGTCGATGCGCTCATCGTGCTGCGCTTGCAAAAAGAACGCTTGTCGGAGGCGATCTTACAGCGGACGCGGGAGGGTGACCTTGCACCGCAGCAGTATCTTCAAGCTTATGGTCTGAATGAGAGGAGATGGCAGACGATGCGGTCGGAACGAGTCGTTCTCCATCCCGGGCCGGTTTGGCCGGATGGAGAGATCGCCCGCTCCCTTTTAAAGGAACCGTCAGTACTCGTTCGCAAGCAAGTGACAGACGGTATGTGGATGCGTCTTGCGCTTTTGACGTGGCTCAAAGAGCAGTGGTCTTGCGAGAGTGCACATAGCATGAGCGTGGATCAAGCTTTTAAAACGCTCGATCCGAGCTTAAATATGTCGGTATGATGGTCATTGTATCGGTTCGATGATGATCGCCATGGTTTAACGATGTTCTTCATAGTTGATTGTTTAACGACGATCCTTATAGAAGAGAGAGGAACGGTGGACATGCTCTGGATTCGTGGGGCGAGACTCTTTTTACCGGGAGGAAAGTGGGCGTACGGCGATATAGCGATCGAAGGTGGTCATATTCGCCGGGTTGTTCAGGCACAGGATGGGGAGAACGGGAAGCTAAGCCTACCGGGTCGTACGGCTCTCGATCAGACGATTGACGCTCGCGGGCGCACCCTCGTACCCGGTTTTGTCGATATGCACGTACATCTGCGGGAACCGGGTGGGACGTATAAAGAGACGATCGAAGCGGGTACGCTTGCTGCTGCCCGTGGCGGTTTTACGGCCGTGGCGATGATGCCGAATACTTCTCCGGTACTGGATCAGCCAGGGATCGTCCGCACGCTTATGGATCGTGCCGAACAGGTGGCACGCGTGCGGACGTATGTCGTGGCGGCAATGACGCGCGGTCTCGAAGGGCAGGAGCTCACCGACATGACCGCGCTCCACGATCTCGGTGTGGTCGGGTTTACCGATGATGGGCGTGGCGTTCAGCGAAGTGACGTTGTGCTTGCGGCCATGCGTACGGCGCGTGCTTTAGGCAGTATCATTATGACGCATAACGAAGAGGAAGCGTTAAGTGCTGGGGGAGTGATCCGCAAAGGAACGGTGCAGGAAGCGCTGGGCATAAAGGGGATGGAGGAAATGTTCGAAGCGCTCCCTCTATCCCGCGACGTTTTGCTGGCTAAGATGAGCGGCGTCCGTTACCATGCCCTGCATCTTTCCACGCGCGCTTCCCTTTCCGTCCTCGCCTTTGGGCGCTCGCTCGGAGTCGATCTATCGGCGGAAGTGACGCCGCATCATCTGGTGCTAAGCGAAGAAGATTTGCTTGCGGTGGACAAAGAAAAGCTTCCTAACTGGAAGATGAATCCGCCGCTCGCACCCGAGAGCGAACGGCGTGCCTTGGTCGATGCATTACGGAGCGGTCTTATCGATATGATCGCCACCGATCACGCACCGCACAGCGAAGCGGAAAAGAGACAGGGGCTTTCCCGGGCACCGTTTGGCATCGTCGGTTTGGAGACGGCCTTTCCCCTCCTGTATACAAAACTCGTTCTTCCGGGTTATGTACCCCTGGACACGGTGCTTTGGGCGCTTGCCGTTTTCCCACGCCGGCGGTTTCACCTTCCGGGCGGTGTACTTGCCGAAGGAGCAGTGGCGGATCTCACGCTCATCGATCCAAAACTCAAACAGACGGTTCATCCGGAAACATTTGCCTCCCTTGGTCGCAACACACCGTTTGCCGGCTGGGAACTTCAGGGGTATCCGGTGCTCACCATCGTTCGCGGAAACATCGTGTATCGCCATTCGTCTTTATCATAGGTCGAGTCGAACGTAAGTCGAACGTAGACGCCCATGCCGCATGGCACCACCATCAGACGATGAAAAGTAACTTCATATTTTCGGGCAAATGACTTAAAACGGTGTACAGGGTAGCGTGCTCCCGGTATCCATTTCGATTTTTTAACACGTAGAGCGTGGGATCAGGTAACTTGGGAATATGTCCGGATGTATGATGGAAAGTGAGGATCAAAGGCCATGGTTCAGACAGATGTAAAAAAGGTGATGCTTATCGGCTCCGGACCGATCGTTATCGGTCAGGGGGCAGAGTTCGACTATGCAGGCAACGAAGCGCGGCGCGCGCTTTTGGAAGAAGGACTGGAAATTGTGCTCGTAAACAGCAATCCGGCGACGATGATGACCGAACCCGCACACAGCGTCAAAGTCTACCTGGAAGCTTTGACGGAAGAGAACATCATACGCATTTTGCAAAAAGAACGACCGCAGGGTCTTCTGGCCGCCTTCGGGGGTCAGACGGGACTTAATCTCGCCCGCGCCCTGCATGAACGGGGTGTGCTGGAGACACTCGGGGTGCGCATCCTGGGAACACAGCCGGAAGATATTGCACTTGGAGAAGATCGGGCTCGTTTTCGTGCCCTCATGCAAGACATCGGCGAACCGATACCACCGAGTACGGTCGTCGGGAGTGTAGAAGAAGCTAGAGCGTACCTTAAGGAACATCCTCTGCCGCTCGTCATTCGTCCCGCTTATACGCTCGGGGGAAGTGGCGGAGGTATCGCCCGCGATGAACGCTCATACCTGGAGCTCGTTCAAAAAGCACTCGTCGCAAGCCCCATCGGACAGTGTTTGATCGAAACGAGTCTCCTCGGTCAGATCGAAGTCGAAGTCGAAGTCATTCGCGATGCATCTGGTAAGGCACTCGTCGTCGCCGTCATGGAAAATATCGATCCCGTCGGCGTGCACACCGGCGATTCTATCGTCGTCACCCCCGCGCTCTCTTTGCGTCCAGAGGTCGAAGCGCGTTTTCGCCAGGCGGCTTTAAAGATTGCTCAGGCCCTCTCCCTCGTCGGAGGTGCCAACGTTCAGTTTGCTTATGATAAAAAAAGCGATACGTATGCCGTCATCGAAGTAAATCCGCGCCTTTCGCGATCCAGCGCGCTCGCTTCTAAGGCAACGGGGTATCCGATCGCTTACGTTTCCGCCAAACTTGCGCTCGGTGCACGCCTTGCGGAGATCGTGATCGGGAAAACGGGGCGGCGGGCTGACGAGCCTCCGGTTTTACGGGATGTGGTGGTGAAAATGCCGCGCTTTCCCTTCGATGCGTTTCCGGAAAGCGATCGCTTGCTTGGCACGGAGATGCGGGCGACGGGCGAAGTGATGGCCATCGGTGCGACCTGGCAGGAAGCGTTTTTTAAAGCCTGGCGCTCGCTCGATATGAAAGGTGCGCACGAAGAAATGGCCCGGCTTATGAGGCTTTCGGTCGATGAACTCGCCCGCTTTCTCGCGCGTTCCGATGATCTTCGCATCTTACGCATCTGGGCGGCGCTCCATCAAGGCATGACGATCAGGCAGATTGCCGCGGTGACCGACTATGACCTCTTTTATCTCGATGCTCTTTTAGAAATCGTGCGTGTCGAGCAGGCGCTCATGCATAAGGGACTGGATAAAGACGTTCTGCTTCAGGCCAAACAGTTCGGGATGGACGATCGCCATATTGCGCGTCTTCTAAAGACCGATGTGGAAACGGTTCAGAGAGCGCGCACAGCGTGGGGTATTTTCCCGACGGTGACCGATGGCGGGCGGATGGCTGATGCGGGGGAAAAACCACCGCTCCTGTACTGGACGTACGTACCAACTGCGCATGCGTCGTCTGAGAAACGCGCTTTACCTGCAGAGAAGCGCGCTCTTTCTGCAACGAACGATGCGTCTTTGACAAACCTTCGTCCGCGCGTCGTAGTGATCGGCTCCGGCCCCATTCGTATCGGGCAAGGCATCGAGTTTGACTACGCTTCCGTACAAGCCGTACAGGCCGCTCGAGCGCTCGGTTATGAAGTCATCATGCTCAATAACAACCCGTCTACCGTGTCAACGGACATGACCGTCGCCGACAAACTGTATCTCATGCCGCTCGATTTAGAAGCAGTCGAATCGGTTCTGGCACGTGAGAAACCGCAGGCGGTCATCGTGCAAATGGGGGGCCAGACGGCGCTCAATCTTGCCTCTGGCATCGAACGCCTCGGATAC
Source organism: Candidatus Carbonibacillus altaicus (assembly GCA_003050645.1). GTDB lineage: Bacteria > Bacillota > Bacilli > Thermicanales > DSM-22653 > Carbonibacillus > Carbonibacillus altaicus. The sequence goes on along the minus strand of PEBX01000013.1, from coordinate 9,961 downwards.
CATCTCGCCGGGACAGAACTTTCCTCGATCGAGCAGGCAGAAGATCGCGGTGCTTTCGATCGTCTGCTCGAAGCATTAGATCTCAGGCGACCACGTGCGGAGAATGTTTACAGTGCCGAAGAAGCACGTTCGGCCGCGCGGCGTCTGGGGTATCCGCTCATCGTGCGTCCTTCCTTCGTCCTGGGCGGGCGGGAGATGGCCATCATCGCCGATGAAAAAAGTTTAAACGCGTATATTGAACGTTATTTTGCACGCTATCCAGGCGAAATGCTCCTCGTCGATTCGTACATCGAAGGGCGGGAGATGGAAGTCGATGCCATCTCCGACGGCGAGCACGTCTTTATTCCGGGGATCATTGAGCATATCGAGCGCTCCGGCGTGCATTCGGGCGACTCCATCGCCGTCTTTCCTGCCGAACACGTAAGCGCGACGATCCGTCGGAAGATCGAAGAAGCGACGGTAAAACTCGCGCGGGGTCTTCACATTCGAGGACTCATCAACATTCAGTTTATCGTAAGTGACGAGGACGTGTATGTCTTGGAAGCGAATCCCCGTGCTTCACGGACGCTTCCCATGATAAAAAAGTTAACCGGGAGACCCATCATCGAATGGGCGACGGAAGTTATGCTCGGAAAACGTCTCACGGAACTCGGTTTCGTGACTGGACATTCGAAAGAAAGCGGTGCGCTTCATTCGACGGTGTGCCTACCGGTTGCCGCAGATCAGGAATCGGGCACCGCAGTCCAAGTAACTGGCGCGACGGTCAACGTACCGGGCGCTGTGGCGGTGAAGGTACCCGTTTTCTCCTTTGCCAAACTCTCCGCCGTCGATGTGACTTTGGGACCGGTCATGAAATCGACCGGTGAAGTGCTGGGGATCGACGAGACGTTAGAAAAAGCGATGATGAAAGCGCTCCTGGCAGCCGGACAGCTAAAAAATAAAACCGGCGCATTCCTCCTCACTTTTGCTGATAAAGATAAACCGGATGCGCTCCCTTATATCCGGATGCTTGCCGATCTCGGTTACCGGCTGTATGCGACACCGGGGACAGCACGATTGATACGAGAAGCGGATATGATGTGTGATGTCGTGGCCAAGCTCAGCGGCCCAAGCCCTACCGTACTCGACCTCATCCATGAAAAACGTATCGATGCGGTGCTCAATACGTGGACTGTCGGAACGTCACCGGCGCGCGACGGTTTCCGGCTGCGCCGGGAAGCGGTCGAACATGGGGTACCGACCTTTACCTCTCTGGATACGATCGGCGCCTTTGTACGGGCTTTGTATGCTCTCACGCTGAGCTTCAAACCGCTAACCGCATCAACTGACGCCTTATTTTAACGAAGGGAAAGGGGACAGGGCCTTGTCAAAAGAGGAATGGGTCGCGTCACGGGATACGTCGCGGGAAATGTCACAGGAATCGTCTTTCGAAACATCTTGCGAATCATCTCTCGAAATATCCCACGAATCACCTTTCGAAATTTCTCATGAAACATCCCATGCAACAACACACGAATTATCTGATGCAACAACACACGAACGATCTCGTGAAACAACACGCGAACGCTCTCATGAACGCTCTCATGAACAATCTCCGGCATCATCCCGCAAACGCTCTCAGTCGCCAACACGCGTGCGCCGACAGGGGATGTTTCGGGTGCTCGAGAAGCGTCTGTATCACGAGCAACTTTTTGCGTTGACACTCACGTACCCACCGTCGATGGATGCGATCATGGATGCACTTCAGCCGGGAGCGTTCGTGCATATCTTACCGTCTCCCTCCGAGAGTCGGCAGCTCTTTTTGCGACGTCCGCTATCGATTGCCGGTCTTGATCGGGAAAAGCGCACGGTGCTTTTAATCGTGCGCGTCGTCGGGCAGGGCACAGAGCAACTTCGAGAGGTGCAACCGGGCACCGTCCTCGATGTATACGTCCCCTATACGCACGGTTTCCCGATTCATAACGTAAAAAACGGTGCACGGGCCCTGCTCGTGGGCGGCGGGGTAGGGGTGGCCCCCCTTCTTTGGCTCGCCGAAACGCTACATGCGCAAGGCGCACGGGTAACAGCGCTCATCGGTTTTCGTGAAAGCCGCGATGTCTTCGGTCTCCGTACGTTCGAGCAGTGGGGGGACGTCCATCTAGTCACAGAAGACGGCCTCTCCGGAAAACCCGGACGGGTGACCGAATACGTCCGTGACTTTTCTTATGACGTCCTCTTAAGCTGTGGGCCGGAACCGATGTTAAAGGCGCTCGCGCACATCACCGCGGGCGACTCAAGACCGCATTATGCTTCGCTGGAAGCGCGAATGGCGTGTGCGAGCGGCGTCTGTCGGGCGTGTGTCGTGGCCGTTCGGTCTGACGTACATGCGGATACCGGGCATCACATGGTTTCTACGGATGATGCGGCGCGTATTCAGCATCGTCGGGTGTGCCATGACGGGCCGGTGTTTTCACTGTCTGAACTCGTCTGGCGCGCACCATAAATTGCAAGTGAAATATATCAAGTGAAGTGTATAATGTACATTACAATACAATGTCATTTGCAGTGAAAATTGAAATGTGCGGGGAGGGACGTTCAAGGCGATGCTAGAGAGCTGTTTTTTTAACATTCTATTTCGAACACCGCTCATGCCCGCTTCGGGTACATTTGGTTATGGTGAAGAGTTTGCCCGCCTCTATGATCTGAAACTGTTGGGCGCACTCGTGAGCAAAGCAACAACGGGCACCGCGCGTCTCGGCAACCCGGTGCCGCGCGTCGCCGAGACGCCGCTCGGTATGCTCAATGCCATCGGCCTGGAAAATCCGGGCGTGGATCGGGTGTTAACGGACGAGCTACCCCGGATGGCGACCTACGGTACGCCGATCATCGTCAACGTGGCCGGTTCGGATGAAGAAGAATACGTCGAGGTGGCGCGTAAACTCAACGATTCACCGCATGTGGCGGCGCTGGAACTGAATATTAGCTGTCCCAATGTCAAAGAGGGCGGCATGCTTTTCGGTAACGATGCACGCATGGCTGAAAAGCTCGTGCGGCGGGTAAAAGACGTAACACGTTACCCACTTCTCGTAAAGCTTTCGCCGAATGTGACCGATATTGTGGAGATCGCACGGGCGGTGGAAGCAGCCGGTGCCGACGCGCTTACCATGATTAACACGGTCGTCGGCATGCGCATCGATGTGGTCCGGAGAAAACCTTTTTTGTCTAACGTGACCGGTGGCCTTTCCGGTCCGGCGATCAAACCGATTGCTCTTAGACAGATTTACGAAGTCTATCCGCACGTGCGTATACCGATCATCGGCGTCGGCGGGATCATGTATACCGACGACGTGTTGGAATTTTTCCTGGCCGGTGCCTCGCTCGTGCAGATCGGGACAGCGAATTTTATTGATCCGTATGTACTGCCGCGCATTACGGAGGAACTGCCCGCGCGCCTAGAAAGTCTTGGCGTGAAACATTACCGTGAGCTAATCGGCGGGGCGCACATGGACACACATGCGCACACCGGAACTTAATCGTTTGTATAGTGAAATCGTTTGTATAGCTTAATCGTTTGTATAGCTTAATCGTTTGCATGGCTTCATCTCTATATCACTTAATCATTTGTATGACTCAAACGTATGTATGAGTCGGTAAACGAGAAAGCGAAGGGACTTTTTTATGAGGCACGTTCTATTTTGTTTAGAGAAATGGGGGAGCGAAAAACATGCACAAAGACGTTTGGCAAAGGTGTTTGGATGAAGCGCGAGAACGGCTGATCGTCGCGCTCGATGCACCAACGCTCGAGGAGGTCTATCGCCTCGTCGAAGTGCTGGGTCCGGAAGTGCGCTGGTTTAAGGTTGGGATGTCGGCTTTTTATGCAGGGCACCGATCGCTTCTTCAAACCATCAAACGGTCCGGCGCGCGCATTTTTTTAGATTTGAAGCTGCACGATATTCCTTCCACCGTCGCGCGCACCGTCGATATCATTTTAGATCTCGGCGTATCGTGGCTCACCCTCCATGCCTTAGGCGGGGGGAAGATGCTTCTAAGCGCGCGGGAACGGGTTGAAAAACAGTCTGTCGGGGAACGTGGGGAACGCTTAAAACTGTTTGCCGTAACCGTCCTGACGACACATGATGCGCGTTCCTGGCAGGCGATCGGTATGTCTTGGAGGCTCGAAGAAAGCACCGAGCATCTAGCCCGATTCGCAATTGATGCAGGCATGGACGGTTTGATCTGCGCGCCCACCGAGGTACGCGACCTTGCCAGCCTTTTTGGTAGATATCCGAACGGCCCTTATCTTGTCACACCTGGCGTGCGCCTTGAACCGGACCAAGGCTCTCCCTTTTCTTCAGCCGAGGTTATCCCTTCTTCCCTAGAAGAGAAGCGATTCCTGCTACAAGATGCAAACCATAGTTCATCAGGGCGATCTTTCTTCGAACGTTCTTTACGTGGCACGAGAGACGATCAGGTGCGTATTGCTACGCCTGAGAAGGCTTTTCAGGACGGCGCATATGCTGTCGTGGTCGGGCGGCCGATCATCTCGGCCCAAGATCCGCTAGACGCGTACCGAGTCTGGGTTAAGCGCACCGCGAGAGCGCTCTTTGAATACGACAAGACTTGTTCAGACCCTACGAAGATACGAACAAGAATACGATAAAAGGAGGCTTGCCGATGACTTTTCTGACCCGTCAGAACGGAGAGATGGTGGATTTATTTGCGCAGGCAATCATTGCCGTAGGGGGCGTGACACTTTCGCTGAGTCAGCCTTTTGTCTGGCGATCGGGTATATCCTCGCCGATATATGTTGACGCGCGCCGACTCATCTCCGAACCGGCGCTTCGCAGGCAGTTAAAAGAGAGCGCTGTGCAGATGATTCAAAAAATGCATCAAGCTATAAGCGAACAAGAGGCTATCGGCATTGCTGCGGTGGCCACCGGTGGTCTTCCCTGGGGGACACTTTTAGCGGATGCATTAGACGTACCCCTCATCTATGTGCGCAGTAGCAAAAAAACATATGGTAGAGAACAGGCGATCGAAGGGGAGATCGATCCGAAGCGGCGTTATATCATCGTCGAAGATGTTATTTCGACTGGTGGGAGTGCGATCAAAGCAGCAACAGCACTTCATGACGCGGGTGGGGAGGTACGAGAAGTGTTTGCGCTTTATACTTACGAACTGCCACAGGCTCGTGCAGCCTTTCTCCGAGCTGGTCTCACTTTACGGACGCTCGGCACGTTTCATACGTTGATTGAGACGATGCTTCAAGAAAAGATGATCACGTCGGAGACACATCAGGCACTCCAGGACTGGCATCAAATCTTGGCTGAAGCACCCTGATGAAGCATCCTGCTAAAGTACCCTGCTAAAGTACCCTGCTAAAGTACCCTGCTAAAGTACCCTGATATTAGAGTGATGGGCGTGTTGATACACCGTTGCGATGCCATTATGATACGATGAGTTCATCCTTTTCTTGAGACTGTGGGCGTATCCATTCTTTCCAGGCCAGATATAAACCGATCATGCCGGCGAAAGCATAAAAAGAAGAAGCGACGAGCGCAAGTTGAGCGAGGTTGATATTTTCTTTGGCGCTTGCCGTAGCATCGTCTTGTGCAATGAGCGGGAAAGCAAGTGCAGTGGCGGGATGATTCCGCCGTTTTTTCTTTTTCGTTTTTTGAGTGACACGATTCATTTCTTTTTTCACGTTCTACCCCTCCTTTTTTTTGTACGCGTCGATTTTTTGCGACCTAAACGGGAGGGAACGTGCTTTGTCACGTCTTTTTTACGTTTTTTCTTTTTACGGAGAGCAAGCTGGAGGGAACCCCAAGCGACGATCAGTCCGGTCAACGAACCGCCTAGGGAAAAGATGGTCCCTAAAAGTGCAAGAAACTGATCTTGTTTAGAACGTTGTTGTGGCATCTCCCTCCCTCCCTCAAAGGGTCGGCCGAATCAAGTCTTTGTTTTATTATATGGTTTCCGGAGGGAAGTGGGAGGGCCGAATCAAACAACAGAAAATTCCGTCCTACACATACAGTCCAACACATACGTGTGGTCTAAGCAACAGGTATAAGAAAAGACCCCTATATATTCTCTGAGTGTATGTCTAAAAAGTCGGATGTATACATAGATGTAAAAAGCACATGTTGTTAAATATGTGATAGAGAATGAGTTTTTCAGTACTCTATCGATGCTTGTATAAGAAATATTTCTTAAACTCGATATGAAAACGTCATTTTCTGCTAAATGGGGAAACCGCGGCGCTCAAATGTGGTCCCAGAGACGAGTGGATCGGCTGGTCCAGGGAACAACAATGGCGTCGGCTTATTAGAGCAGTTGAGCCAATTGAAAGATCCGCGCAAACGCCGCGGAATCCGCCATTCCGCCACATCGACATTAGCAGTTGCCGTATGTGCGGTATTATCGGGTGCCCGTAATTTTCTGGCGATCGGTGAGTGGGCCCAAGACTTGCCTCAGGACTTGCTGCGCCGTTTAGGGTGTCGCTTTCATCCTGAAAAACAAATCTATATACCGCCCAGTGAACCGACATTGCGTCGGCACTTGCAAAGCGTAGATGCGGATGAATTTGACCGAATCATAAACGAATGGCTGGCGCAGCAAGCTGATCCGGGAGCGGTTGCGGTAGACGGTAAAACACTCAAGGGCGCCCGTAACAGCGAAGGAAAGCAATTGCATTTGATGTCAGCGATTCTCCACCAGGAAGGCGTTGTCGTCGCCCAAACATCCGTTGATAAGAAAACCAACGAAATGTTTATCTTATATTTTGATGTAAAGCCATGATTTACGTGCTAAAGAAGGGTGGATCAAGAGAGATTAGTCGCGGAATCAGGTATGAAATAGTAACCCTGCCTACAGACGAAGAAATAGAGTATATGTTTCAAGTGAATTTAATCGAAAAAGGAATGATTATAAATATGAGAAAATGGTTAAGCATCACAGCTATGTTAATTTCGATTACCCTTATCGGAGTAGCGGTTTCACAATCAATGCGAGCATATAACTTGCCAATTATAGGTAAAAAAACAATGGCTGCTATTCCCTATGAAGAAAATTTCAGTAATATTATGTTGGGAGAAAATGGCTCGGTTCTGTTAGTCGACTCAATCAGCGATAAAGAGTATACCGAAATGATGAATATACTTTATCCTAACGGTATAGTAGATACGCAGGGTCAAGATATTCCCGGCATAAACAACTTTGACGAAGCTCGTGCTAAATTCATTGCTGAACATATGAAAGCATATTCATTAGTTGGTGAGAAAACAATCGAGGTCAAACTGACAACGTTTAAAATTAATATTACAGATAAATCAAACGGAGAGTACGAAAGCATATTCTATAAAGCAAGTATTGGAAAAGATAACTTTGTTTTTCCATCCGAATGGGGAAATCAGTCATACGGCTTTATCTCCGTCAGCGAAAAAAACATCTATATTGCATACACGGATATGGGGATTTGGCACATAGATCCAGAAAATATGTCCGCAAAAAAAATTTCGTCCGATAAATACTCCGGCAAAACTCAAGCTGAAATTAGCCTCGAAATCAAGAAGCTTCATCCGGATTGGTACCTAACTTGGATAGATAGCGTAAACATCAGTCCTGATGGTAATTATGTCGTTTACCGCACAAATCGTGACAGTACTGCACTTAACGAGACGTCTGTTTGGGAAATTGATCTTAAAAACGGAGAGGAACGTCAATTAATTCAACCATCTTATAACAACGATATTGTCGGGTTTATAACCAATAGAAATGTCGTTGTGGGCGCGCTCAGTGACACGCGTATGGTTGATGTTATTAACAAAACGGTTATCCCTGTAAATGTACCAAAACTACCGAATTTGCGTATAACTGGTGTTAAGGATGGGAAAATTACTTACTCTAGTTACGAAGACGGAAGTTTCAGCACCACTGTGTTTATTAGCAGTGTCAATGTATCAACAGGTGAATTGTCTGAAATTGCCAAAGTTGTTGGATATCTTGATGGTGAACCTCATTTTTCGCCTTCAGGAAACAAAATTGCAATAGGGTACGGCGCTGATCCAATGGTAGGTGTTACCGACGTAATGATCATTGACATGGCAACGATGTCACGTACATTGCTAACCGACTTATTGCAAAACCCTCGGGCACTCAACGGAAATGTAATTCATTTTCGTTGGATCAATGATGATGAGGCACTTGTTGACTTGCAGCGTGGACTTGAATCTTCAAGTTTCCTGATAAAATACCAAGGGGAGTAATTATGTCAAAATATCCAAACATACAAAAACTATAGTTTTAAATCATATTAATGAAAAATTAATTCAAATTACTATGACCTTTAGGTAGTAGTATATTATGCGGAAAGGTGCTTATAAAATGATAAATAAAATAACACATAAAATACTGGCAGTTTCTCTCGCTATTAGCTCTATGATGCCCATCTTCGTAATAAATGTATTTGCGGCTGATTACAGTATCGTTTTCGGTAATACTCCGCCGTCTATTGTGAACTTCAACTCGCCGCTTTCAAGCTCATCAACTTCTGGGTTTGTGGCTGTTACCAGTAAGTGGAATCAGCCGCGTTCAAGTGGAACAAATCCACACAACGGAGTGGATTTGCAAGCTGCGGTGAACACAAATGTATATGCGCCATATGACGGTTGGTTAACTGCCATAAGCGTTACAGGTCCATATGATATTGATTTTTTGGTTGATGCAAATAACAATAACATACAAGATGATGGGGACTATCACATTAGGTTTTATCATATGAACAGTAGGGAGCCAACTGGAAAGAAAAGTAAAGGCGCTCTGATAGGCAAGTCTGGAAGTCAAGGAACCTCCGCTGCACATCTTCATTTCGGAATATGTTCGGTATCAGATGGTTTAAAGTGGCTCAGGAATGAATTAAATTACAGGCACCTATCTTCAACAAATTGGAATTCTGGTAAAGATCTTGATGCTTATGCTCAAGTACAATGGAATAATAATAACACTGCATCTATTACCGCTTACATTATGAATGACGGCGTTAAAGAGCACTTTTCTGATGTCAGAATGTATTATCGCACCACTACATCAGGCGCTTGGACAGATGGCGGTGCTATAACCAGAAGTGGAGACATCTATAACTACAATTTTTCAGGAAAGGTGCCCTCCGGTACAACTGTACAATGGATGATGAGAATACTGCGAAGTGGTGTGTCTCAAGCAGCTTTCTGCCCCGCAAAATTCTATCAGCCGGATAACAATCCTAACGCAAGTTCGTATGCTTATGGATACTGGACAAACACTGTCCGGTAAGCTATAAGATATAATTAAAGTAAAGGATCCAGCTTAGTTTGTCTGCATGGGGCACAATCAAGATTTATACGCTAAAGGAGAATAAAAATTGTTCTATTTGATTATCTCGCTAACCCAGGATAGGAGATTGTAGCTGTCGAAGCATAATGGAGCAGCCGGAAAATGAAGGGATTTGACTTAGCCAGGGAACGACTCCAAGAACTTTTTGAACAGCGATACAACAAGAATAGGGAACAATTGGTCGCGTTCCCCCCCCTCCCTAGGGAGGGGGGGATTAAGAAAAGAATTACGACAATACGAGAAACCTATATTCCTTTACACAACTTTCTTGACAGTACCCATGTATCAGGCAGATGAATAATATGAGAAGGGATATATGAACTTTGGGAACCATTTTCCTATATTTGTTGTTATAGCTGAATCTGATCTTGCGCATGGATTTTGTTTGGAAGATCTTGAGAAACCAGTCGCCGCATCCTCCCCATTTTAATGGGGAGTCAAGGCGGCCAAATCCTTGAAAACATTTGTTTGTAATCTCCTTCAATAGTACAATAAAACCGTGGCAGGTGAAGAGAATGCCAGTCCTCAAAAACATAATCTCGACCAAACAGCGTATTGGGAGATTTATCACCGGTTCTCCGGAGATGATCCGGCGGACGGAAGAAATCTACAG
>PEBX01000124.1 GCA_003050645.1 Candidatus Carbonibacillus altaicus | reverse complement strand
TACACCGCTGATATGAAAAGCGGCTCTCCGGTCATCTCTTTGGGTCGGGTCAAACCTAGAAGTTCGATCATGGTCGGTGCCACATCCGCCAGAATGCCGCCGCTTCGGAGCTTAAGACCCGGGACCGTCACAATGCAGGGGACAGGGTTCGTCGTATGCGAAGTAACCGGACGATCGTCGTCGTCGAGCACGTATTCGGCATTCCCGTGATCGGCGATGATGATGGCCGCCCCGCCCATCTTGAGCAACGCCTCTACAACCCGTCCCAGGTTTTCATCAACCGCCTCAACGGCGCGCACCGTCGGCTCTAATTTACCGGAATGACCGACCATATCCGGATTGGCAAAATTTAAAATGATCACATCCGGAGGATCACCCTTAAGCTCCTTAAGAAGCGCATCGGTCACCTCATAGGCGCTCATTTCCGGCTTCAGATCATACGTCGCCACTTTCGGCGAAGGGATGAGCAGACGCTTTTCTCCAGGGAACTCTTTTTCCCGGCCACCACTGAAGAAATATGTCACATGCGGATACTTTTCCGTCTCCGCGATACGGAGCTGTCTAAGACCCGCCTGCGCCAGTACTTCACCCATAGTGTTATCGAGCGACGTCGGACGGTAAGCGACGAAGCCGCCGACCGTCTCACTAAAATGCGTCATCGATACAAAATAAAGATGACGCGGTGCCTTCTTGCCGCGGTCAAACCCGCGAAAATCTTCATTAGTAAATGCCTGTGAGAGCTGAATAGCGCGGTCGGGGCGGAAATTAAAGAAAATCACCGCATCATCATCCCCGATCGTCGCAACCGGATTCCCCGTTTCATCGACGATGACCGTGGGCAAAACGAACTCATCGTTCACATCTTCGGCATACTGAAGGCGAATGGCTGTTTCCGCATCCGGCGCGGTGCGCCCTTCCCCGTAGACCATGGCCCGGTATGCTTTTTCCGTTCGATCCCAGCGTCTGTCGCGATCCATCCCGTAGTATCGACCGCCGATGGTTGCGATCTTACCCAGCGCGAGCGCCTTCATTTTCTGCTCGACTTGTTCAATATACCCCAGCGCACTTCTAGGGGGTGTGTCCCGTCCGTCCAAAAACGCATGCACGAAAACGCGTGAAAGGCGCATCTCACCGGCCAGTTCCAGAAGTGCCAGCAGGTGAGAAAGATGCGAATGCACACCACCTTCCGAGACGAGACCGATAAGATGAAGCGCGCGATGGGAGGACTCGAGCACGTGCGCCATCGCTCCGCGCAGTGTCTCATTTGAAAAGAAAGAGCGATCCCGGATAGATAGCGACACCCGCGTCAAATCCTGGTAGACAATGCGGCCCGCCCCCAAGTTCATATGCCCGACTTCTGAGTTGCCCATCTGTCCTTCCGGTAGGCCGACCGCCAGTCCGCTCGCCTTAAGCGTCGTGTGCGGGTAGCTTGCCCAGTACCGGTCGAAATTCGGTTTTTTGGCCTGTTTGACGGCATTACCGTGGGATTCTTCACGCAAACCGAAGCCGTCTAAAATGATGAGCGCGAGCGGGCCTTTGATCTCCTTTTCACCGTGCATCGCCAACCCTCCTCGCTCGTTCAATGATCGTGAGCCAGCTTGCGATATCCAGGCTGGCTCCACCGACCAGCGCACCATCGATGTTCAGTGCTTCAAGATAGCCGGAGATATTATCTGGGGTCACACTTCCGCCGTAGAGAATGCGGAGCCGGGAGGCAGTACGCGCGCCGAGCGCCTTTTCTACCGCTTTTCGCACAAACGTAGCCGCTTGTGCTGCATCATCCGGCGTGGCTGCCTGGCCGGTGCCGATGGCCCAGACCGGTTCATAGGCGATGACCAGTTCGAGTTGATCGGGATCCAGCCACCTGCCCTGCTTTGCCTCATTTGAAGCCGGGGTGGCCGACAAAAAACGATCCGACGTCTCACCGCTTGCAGCCTTTTCGTTCAAAGCCAGAGCCAGCGCCTGAAGGACTGGGCGAAGTTGCCGCAGGAGTACATCTTCCGTCTCACCAGCCGCGCGTTCGTCGGCCGTCTCTCCGATACAGACGATGGGCACCAGACCGTTCTTTAGAGCCTGGAGAGATTTTTCCGCAACCGCCTCGTCGCTTTCCGCCGCATACTGACGACGTTCGGAATGCCCAATAATGACGTACGTAACCCCGTGTTCGAGAAGCATCGCGGCACTGATCTCCCCGGTAAAGGCACCTGATGGGCGCATATGCATATTTTGTGCCCCCAGTGCAAAAAGATAGGGCACATCTTCCGGGAACATCTCCCGATAAGCTGCGAGCGCTGTAAAAGGCGGACAGATGACCACCTCGACCGCCCCCGATAATACAGGGGCAGCATCGTGCGTCGTGGCCATCGGTTGAGACGCGGTCTGTGAAACAGCGCGTAGAGCCGCCAAAAGTTCGCGAAAATAATGGCGCGTTTCGGCAAGCGTCTTGTTCATTTTCCAGTTGGCTACCATGAGCCTTTTTCGTTCAGGCGCAAAGGTCATGCGCCATCGCTCCTCTCCTTTGGCGCACCTTGAGAAAGCATCCCGTTCGCCATGATCCAGTGCTACCCAGTGCTACCGTCCTCCGGACTTACTCAAGATCCTGTAAAATCGCCACACCCGGTAACGTCTTCCCCTCCAAAAACTCTAAGGTCGCGCCGCCCCCCGTAGAAATGTGGCTGATGCTCTCCGCTACGTTCGCTGCCTCGATGGCCGCGACCGAATCGCCGCCCCCGACGATCGTCTCACCTTTGGACGTGGAAAGCGCCTGGGCGATCGCCATTGTTCCCGCTGCAAACGGTGCAAGTTCGAACGCTCCCAACGGCCCGTTCCAGACGACCATAGCCGCATCTTGAAGCGCCGCCTTAAAAATCTCTACCGTTTGCGGCCCGATGTCGAGCGCCATCCAGCCGGACGGGATATGCCCAACCGGCACGGTACGGTGTGCTGCATCGGCCGAAAACCGTTCGGCGACGACCACGTCTTGCGGCAGATAGACCCGAACACCGCGCGCATCGGCCTCTTGCATGAGTCTTCGCGCCGTATCCACCTGATCTTCCTCGACGAGGGAAGCGCCGAGATCATAGCCCTGTGCAAGTAAAAACGTATTGGCCATCCCGCCGCCGATGAGCAGGCGATCGACCAGGCCTAACAAGTTTTCTAAAACGCCGATTTTATCTTTGATTTTCGCGCCACCGATGATCGCAACCAGCGGACGTTTGGGATTTTTCAGAACGCCTCCCAGCACTTCCAGCTCGCGTGCCATAAGGAGACCGGCCACCGCCGGTACGAACGTCCCTACCCCGACCGTGGAGGCATGCGCCCGATGGGCACTCCCAAACGCATCGTTTACAAAAAGATCGACATATGACGCCCAGGTGCGGGCGAGTTCCGGATCATTTTTAGTTTCGCCGGGATGAAAGCGCACGTTTTCCAGCATGAGGAGCTCTCCCGGACGAAGCGCCTGAATACGTGCGGCCACCGCGGGACCGACCAGTTCCTCGGAAAGAGGTACCGGCACACCGAGCAGCTGCGATAGATGCTGAGCCACCGGTTTTAAACTATAACGCGGATCGACTTCCCCTTTGGGACGGCCGAGATGCGAGGCCAGCACGATGCGAGCCCCCTGTTCCCGTAACATCTCAATGGTCGGTAAAGCCTTGACGATGCGGGTATCGTCCGTTATGCGCTCACCGTCCAGCGGTACGTTAAAGTCCACCCTTAAAAAGACCGTTTTCCCCTGGAGTTGAACATCGCGAATCGTTTTTTTCATGATCTAGCCTCCACCGGAATTGACCGGGGTTAAAGCCCCCGCTGCACGAGATAGTCGACGAGATCGGCCACGCGGTTGGAATAACCCCATTCGTTGTCGTACCAGGCGATCACTTTCACCATTTGCCCGTCCATCACCATCGTTGACAGCCCATCGACGATCGAAGAATGTGGATCACCGTTAAAGTCTCGCGATACGAGCGGGAGATCGGTATAAGCAAGAATTCCCTTGAGGGCGCCTTCCGCCGCTTGTTTCATGGCCGCATTGACTTCTTCAACCGACGCAGGACGATCCACTTCCGCCACCAGGTCCACAACTGATACGTTCGGCGTCGGAACGCGCATGGCAAACCCGTTTAATTTGCCGTTGAGATCGGGAAGAACCTTCCCGACGGCGCGGGCCGCACCAGTCGTCGTCGGAATGATACTCATCCCCGCGGCGCGGGCCCGACGATAATCTTTATGCGGCAGATCGAGTATTTGCTGGTCGTTCGTATACGAGTGAACAGTTGTCATCAGCCCACGGCGAATGGTAAACGTCTCATGCAGCACCTTAGCCACCGGCGCAAGACAGTTCGTCGTGCAAGAAGCGTTGGAGATAATGTGGTGCATGGCCGGATCATACGCCTCTTCATTTACACCGAGGACGATGGTGATGTCTTCATTTTTGGCCGGGGCGGAAATAATGACTTTTTTCGCTCCTGCAGTAAGATGCGCTTTGGCATCTTCGGCATTCGTAAAGCGGCCAGTCGATTCTACAACGATATCGACACCCAGTTCGCGCCAGGGAAGTTTGGACGGATCGCGTTCGGCCGTCACTTTGATTTTCCTTCCGGCGACAGAGAACCCGTCTTCATGGACTTCGATCGCTTCGGGAAACTTCCCGTGTACCGAGTCATACTTCAAGAGGTGCGCCAGCATATTGGCGTCCGTGAGGTCGTTTACAGCGACGATTTCATACGAAGCATGACTTAAAGCTGCACGAAAAACGAGTCGACCGATCCGTCCAAAACCATTGATGGCAACGCGTACCATAAACATCATCCTCCTACATTATTTTTCATAAATAATGGAAAAGTCAAGTTCGAGTTCACTGCGAACGGTCAGAGTCATCGGGCGGCTGCGTCTTATCCGTGGCTTCAAGAATCGCCTGCGCAGCGCCCTGATCCGTAATAAGTACGTCAAAGAGCCCGGTTTTAGCCAGGGACAGGATGGCCCGCGCTTTGGTTTTGCCGCCGGCCACGGCAACACATCGTTTTTGTTTCAGGTCATCGAGCGAAAGACCTAGAGTTGGCACCTGAAAAACGAGCTCACCGGCTTCGTTATAATAAGCGCCAAACGCTTCGCTTACCGCCTGCGCGTGTTTTAACCGCTCTACGAGCGCCTCCGGCGTGCGACGCCTTCGAGCCATGGTCAGAGCGTCGCCGATACCGTGAAAAACGACTTCTGCCTTACGCATTTCACTTAACCGTTCGGCGACATAGGGGTCGTGTCTGAGTTCTTCGCTCATTTCTTTGTCGAGCTGATCCGGAAGCTGGAAGAGTACATACTGTGCACCGGCTGCTTCCGCCAAACGTGCGGCAATGGCCGAAGCCTGAATGGCCGCCTCTTCCCCCAAACCGCCTCGCGCCGGATAAAATGTCACCTGAGGGTATCTCTTGCGCGGTCGAAAATAAGCAGCCATGGCCGCCATCGTTGTCCCGCCGGCGACTGCAATGCGCGTGTATTTTTTAAGGATCTCGTTTAAATACTGAGCAGCCTCATGACCCAGAGCCGATAGCGTCATCGTATCATCTGTAGGGTGCCCAGCAACAATGAGAACATGCCTGAGGCCCAGCCGCTCTTTTAAACGATCTTCCCACACGCTTAGTCCGGCATAACGGGCATAAAGTGGCTCAAGCGCATCCAGAACCTCTTCCCCCGCTTCTGTCACAAGCATCCCCTGGCGCATAACGATGATGAATCCTGCCTTTTGTAATTCCTCTACCACACCCCTTAAAACCCGTTCGCTCAAACCGACTTTTTCGGCCAGCGCCCTGCGCCCGACTGGCTGAATCACGCGCAGCATTTTTAAAACACGTACGCGAAGGGTTAGCGCCTCCTTTAACTCCGGCAGCAAACGCTCGATTGCACCGATGACGTTTAAGCGCGTCAAAGGATCCAAATCTTGC
>PEBX01000123.1 GCA_003050645.1 Candidatus Carbonibacillus altaicus | reverse complement strand
CCAAAAACAAGCGTCACTGTGATCGTTAATGAAGCGATCCAAGCCATCTTTTCCTGTTTGAACGTGTTCCATAATGCTTTAAACCACGCCGAGCATGCGTCTTTTTTCCAACTAAGAGAAATATGTTTGAGCTTATCTGTGCTGCCCCTTAGGACGTTTGGGATGTTTTTGACCCATCCTCCCTTTTCCATCGGCGCCTCCTCTTCCATATCTTTTCGAGCGGTTTCCCATGAGGCTTCTTGCGAGCTCTTGGAATATCGCACAAAAAGGTTTCTCTCTTATTCTAGTTCTAGCAAAGGCTGGGCTGGACAAGCTAGAAACAAGCTTACCATACTCCTTGGCTCGAGACAACCCATCAGAGATGCAAATGTTGTATGATCTCTGCACACTTTTTACTCGGTGATCATCGCCTCTTGATAAGGTCGGGCAATGTTTACGAATTTATTAAATTCCTTGAGAAAAGCGAGTTTAATCCTTCCCGTTGGGCCGTTGCGATGTTTGGCGACGATGATTTCGACTATATTTTTTTCATCGGTTTCGGGGTTGTAATAATCATCTCGATATAAGAAAGCCACGATGTCGGCATCCTGTTCGATGCTTCCGCTGTCGCGTAGATCTGAAAGCATCGGCCGCTTGTCTTGTCTGCTTTCGACGGCACGGGAAAGCTGAGAAAGGGCGATCACCGGCACCTCGAGTTCACGGGCAAGACTTTTGAGTTGGCGCGAGATGTCGGAGATTTCTTGCTGACGATTTTCGCCACCGCGCAGTCTCCCCGTAATGAGTTGCAAATAGTCGATGACGACAAGCCCGAGCGGGCCGACTTCGCGCATCAGCCGCTTCAGGCGGGCGCGCATGTCCATCGTCGTAATACCCGGCGTATCATCGATATAAATCGGTGCTTCCCCAAGGGCGGTGAGGGCAAAGACCAACTTTTCCCAATCCTTTTCTGCGAGTTGCCCTTTTCGTAACGTCTGTGTACTGAGCGTCGCCTCTGCCGCCAGCATGCGCCAGGCCAGCTGTTCGACGCTCATCTCGAGTGAAAACATGGCGACCGGTTGCCCATGGCGAATGGCGATGTTTTGCGCAATATTTAAGGCAAAGGCTGTTTTACCGACGGAGGGCCGAGCGGCGATGATGATCAGATCGTTTTTTTTAAACCCCCCCAAAAGGCCGTCCAGATCGTGGAAACCCGAAGTAAGCCCAGGAGGCGGCGCTTCTTGTTTGGCGCTCCGTTCGATCTCCAGATAAAGATCGCGCAAGACATCGGCGATCGGTATAAAATCTTTTTGTGTATGACGAATGGCAAGTTGCCCGATGCGCCGTTCTGCTTCGACGAGAATATGGTTCGCCTCATCTGCCGCCATATAGGCGCTCTCAATGATATTCGTCGCCTGGCGGATGAGCTGACGGAGGAGCGACTTTTCGGCGACGATTCCGGCGTAGTACGTCGCGTTTGCGGCAGTCGGCACGCTTTCTAGAAGCGCTGTTAAATACTGCGCCCCGCCTATATCTTCCAACGCACGTTCGGCGTGGAGCGCCGCGGAGACGGTGATGAGATCGATCGGCTCGCCGGCTTCGGCAATGTTCAGCATCGTTTGATAAATACGCCCGTGTGCACCGCGATAAAAATCTTCGGGTCCGATGATCTCAGAGACGGCGAGGATTTTTTCGCCATCGAGCAAAATCGATCCGAGCACCGCCTGTTCGGCTTCCAAGCTATGGGGCGGCGTCCGTTCAAACATCGCTTCCATGGTCTGCGTCCTCCTGTTTTTTTCTTACCGTATCAAGGTTCAGAGGTGAGTTCAACGGTCAGTGTTGCCATGACTTCAGGATGCAGATGTACTTTGAGTGTGTGCACACCGAGCGATTTTAACGGCTCTTTCAGATCGATCTTTCTTTTGTCGAGGACGATCCCTTTTTCTTTTAGTTTATCGCTTATCGTTAGCGCGGTCACGGCACCGAACAGGCGACCGCCTTCACCGGTCTTAACCGGAAGACGAAGTGTATGCGCTTCGAGCTCGTTTTTAAGGCGGATCGCCTCTTCTTTTTCGGCTTGCGCAATTTCAGCTTCTTTTTGTTTTCCCATCTCCCAAGCGCGCATAGCCTCCGGCGTGGCCATGACAGCGAGTTTACGCGGTAAGAGATAGTTGCGCGCAAAACCGTCTTTGACCTCTTTGATTTCGCCACGTTTGCCGTGTCCTGGGACATCTTTTTGGAAAATAACTTTCATCGCGCCTCACACCTTCCGTCTCAAGATGGTTTTCTGGCATGTCGCGTTACAAGATCGAAAAGTCCTATAAGTCGCAGCAGGAGATCGAACGGTGGGATGATAAGCCCTATCACCGCTAATGAACGCCAGAACAGGCGCGCCTTGCTCTCCTCACTCAGACGATAAACAAAAAAGATCCCTTGCATCATGAGCATCGTGCTTATAATAAGAAACATATTTTCTATAACCTGCGTATCAAGCGACGTTAAAGCTGTGTCTTCCTTCGTAAACGTAAGCAGGGCAAGCAGAAAGTAAAGCCAGATGAGCCATGGTGAAAAACTAAGCGTTGCAAGCGGTGGCAACGGTTTTTGTATACCGCGCAAGCGGCGAGCGATTTTTTCATACACCACATACAGGAGCGTCGCTTCAACAAAGCTGTACAGGGTGAGCATATAAGGCGTATATCGGACCAAATTAGAAGCAAAGGTATGAAACGTACCGGCACCCTCGGGCCAGATCGCGCCCATCTCCTTATCGAGCGGTTGAAGTACCGTCTCCATCCAATCTTCAAAGCTTATACCGAGAAGAGAAAGCGTCCCAAAGACGAAAAAAACATTGAGCACAAGGAGCGCCAAAAACAAAATGCCCAGACTCTCCAGCGCACTCCCCTTCTTTTTAAGGAGGTAAGATAGAGTATAACCGCTCGCAAGCGCATAAATGGTGAGCATGAGACCGCTCGTCCCAAAAAAGATGATGCTTAGAAAAAATGTCATCAGAACGAAAAAAAACCGTGCCGGGAAGCGATGATCGAGACCATCGATAAAAAAGGTGATGGGTAGAATGAGCGGATACAGCAGCATAAGGGGCGTCTTTAGACTGGCAAAAAGAAGAAGTAGATATAGCAAACTGAGGCCTGCCGCTTTTACATAGCGACGAGAAGGATCATGCATCATCCAGCCTCCTTCATTCGTTAAAAAAAGAGGGAGTCTCCTCCCTCTTTTCACGCTCATGACCCTTCATTTGTGTAGGGTAGGAGCGCAACCTGGCGCGCCCGTTTAATGGCTGTGGTCAGCATGCGCTGGTATTTTGCTTTTGTCCCGGTTACGCGGCGTGGTAATATTTTACCGCGCTCGTTGATAAAACGGCGCAACAGTTCGACGTCTTTATAATCGATATAGGTGATTTTATTCGCTGTAAAGTAACATACTTTACGGCGTTTTTTACCGCCTCGACGAGCCATGCCCGAGCCTCCTTTCTATTCATAACCATCGTGCACGTTCGTAACATATGAGCACCTTAAGTTTCTCTTAGCCTTCTTAAAACGGTAGATCATCGTCCGATAGATCGATCGGCTCGGCCTCTCCGGCAAACGGATCGTCTCGTCTCGTGCTGCTCATCTCGCCGGAGCGCGGGGGACGCGCGGCATCGTCTCGTGTGCTGTCAAGAAACTGGATGTTGTCAGCGACGACTTCCGTCACATAAACACGCCTGCCTTCGTTGTTTTCATACGAACGTGTTTGAATGCGTCCTTCCACTGCACAGAGTCGACCTTTTTTTAAGTAGTTTGCGCTCAGTTCGGCCAGCTGCCGCCAGGCGACGACTGGAATAAAATCTGCTTCGCGCTCGCCTTGTTGATTCGTAAAGTTTCGTCCCACCGCCAGCGTAAACGACGTCACGGCAATACCGCTCCCCGTATAACGCAGTTCTGGATCGCGGGTAAGCCGTCCGATCAAAACAGCACGATTGAGCATCTCCTCTCTTCCTTTCCACCGAGGGGGCCTTTTATTTTTTCTTATGAAGCGACCTCATCGTGGCGCACGATCAAATGACGAATAATCGGCTCCGTAATACCGACAACCCGTTCCAATTCCTTGACCGTAGCCGCGTCGCTTTTAAAGTACAGGACCGTGTATATCCCTTCCCGGAATTTCTCGATCTCATACGCTAGGCGACGCTTGCCCATAAGATCGATCTTTTCGATCTCGCCACCGCCCGCTTCTATCACTTGCTTGATACGCTCGCGATGGGCTTCCACGTCGGCATCACTTAAGTCCGGGCGCAAGATAAACAAAATCTCATAACGCTTCACTTCTTCCACCTCCTTCTGGACGTAAGACCCTTTTTTAAGAAAAGGGTAAGGAGTGATCGACTCCCGGAGCATCGCTCCGGAGCGATATTCACATTGATCCATTATAACAAGCTTCAGCACATCACGCAAGGCTCAGACGTTGAATCGAAAATGGCAGATATCGCCGTCACGCATGATATACTGGGCGCCTTCCAGACGCAGTAGGCCTAATTCTTTTACTTTGGCCATGCTCCCCGCCTGCATCAAGTCATCATAGGAGACGACCTCGGCCCGGATAAACCCGCGTGCAAAATCGCTGTGAATTACGCCTGCTGCCTCCCGCGCATTCGTTCCGCGTTCAATCGTCCAAGCCCGCACTTCTTTTTCTCCGGCCGTAAAATACGTAATCCAGTTCAACAGATGGTACGCGCTCTGTATGAGCCGGTTTAATCCAGGCTCGGAAAGCCCCAGATCGGCTAAGAACAAGTTTTGTTCGTCGGGAGAAAGGCCTGCAATCTCCTGTTCAAAACCGGCCGCTAAAACGATCATTTCAGTGTCTTCCAGTCGCGCACGATTTGCAATCTGCTTGACGTATGCGTTCTTATCTGCCCTGGCCACCTCGTCTTCTTGTACGTTGGCGACATAGAGCACCGGTTTATCACTGAGCAAAAAAAGAGTACGCAAAAACGACTCGGTGTCTTCATCCCGCGTAAACGTTCGGGCTGGGCGCCCCTGGTCGAGGTGCTCTTTGAGAGCGAGAAGCGTCGACTGTTCCTTTAAGGCCTGCTTGTCCCCGCTTTTAACGAGCCGTTCCAGGCGGCTTAGGCGCCGTTCGACGGATTCGATGTCCGCTAATATGAGTTCGGTGTCGATGATCTCCATGTCGCGCAAAGGATCGACGCTTCCCATAACATGCGTAATATCCGGATCATCAAAGGCGCGCACGACGTGAATGATGGCATCGACTTCGCGGATATGCGATAAAAACTGATTACCCAAGCCTTCTCCCTGAGAGGCCCCCGTCACCAGTCCGGCGATGTCTACAAAGCGAAAAACTGCCGGTACGACCCGTTCCGGTCGAAACATAGCCGCCAATTTCTCCAGTCTTGGATCCGGCACTTCGGCCATGCCGACATTTGGCTCAATCGTACAAAATGGATAGTTGGCGGCCTCCACCCCTGCTTTGGTCAGGGCGTTAAAAAGCGTTGATTTTCCGACGTTGGGCAGACCAACGATTCCTGCTGAACGTAGCGACATTTCTCACACTCCTTGCTTACGCATGCTGCTCGTCATCCTTTTTGTATTATCCTGTTTTTTGTAACATGGCAAAAACGATCCGCATGCATATCCTTACGCTTCTAATTGGGTTAGCTCATGTCGATCTTTTATCTGTTCGTCGCGCACTATTTTTTCCAAATGGACAAACGTTTCATACTGCGTACTCCCGTCCCCGAGATCGGAAAGCGCTGTCGGCGTGAGATCGTTCACAAAATGCACCCCGTCGGAGACGCCTTCTTCGATGACGAGCATATCATCCCGCATGCCGTCTTGGACGACGACTCGTCCTTCAAACACGCCCCCGTCATTGGAAAGTCTTACCTGATCCCCGGGCCTAAGCCCTAATCGTTCTGCCAGCTCTGGACTCATGCGCACCGCTGGATCGCTTCCGAAAAGC
>PEBX01000122.1 GCA_003050645.1 Candidatus Carbonibacillus altaicus | reverse complement strand
ACACCCGGCCGGTCTTCCACGATCGCTCGCCTTTCACCGGCAAGCCGATTAAAAATCGTCGATTTTCCGACATTCGGACGACCGACGATGGCAATCACAGGACGTTTCAAACTGTTTCACCTCAAGATTTTTCCACTAAACACGAATGTCTAAACTATAGCATATCACAAAAAGTTTGACCAACCAAGGAGCACTGTCCATGCGTGTGAGTCAAGTCATCAAGGACATCGACTTGTTGCAATGTGAAATGTTCTGGGGCTTCTCCTTCTTGTTAGCGTTACCGTTGTCTGTTCTTCACCCGTTTAAGTTGTTATGGTGACTTCATTATACCCAAAAGAACGATTTTCTTCTTTATTTATGAGGAAAGATGCTGTCCCGAAGGTACTTTTGGGACAGCATCTTTTATTGTGTATGGACTCATTATATAATTGATTTAAATTTCTTTATAAAAGTAGGGGCAAAAAGCATGTTTAAACTTAAGACAATGTCTCTTTATATAGCTGTTTTTTTATTAATCTCTTCCATGCTTGTCGCTTGTAGCAGTACAAAAAAAGATGATAGAGATAAGGCGATTGTGTCTTTTACTGAGGTGATAAAAAGTGATCTTTTAAATGTGGAAAAGATCGATGTACAGTTTGCTGACGGTAACAAGATGTCAATTACTGAACCCGAAACAATTCAAGATATTATCTCACAGATAAAGCGTCTTAGGTTGCGAGAAAAAAATACGAAAGACGTAGGATATCTATATTTTTTAGATTTGAAAGAAGGGGACAAAACGTATCGGTTTGAAAACATTTTAACATTTGATGGAAAGACTTACGAATCGATTGATGATGGTATAAAGAAAATCAATGACTTCATTATACAAATGGGAAGAGAAAAAATACCAGGCCTATTTCAAGGAGTGGAAGACTTACAGAATAATGACTAATGAACACAAGGACACTGCATACTGGTGATCTAAGAAAGGGAAAGATACCCATGAAACTCAACGAATGGGCCAAAAAATATGGCATCACCTATAAGACGGCATGGTGATGGGTCAAAGAAGACAAAATGCCTGTGCCTCTGTTAATGTTCTATGATGCTCTCATGTCATAACTATTCAAAGTATCAGGTTTTGCGCATTTAAAAAATTATTTTGAGTAAGGAGCTAAAGGTATTACCTGTAAAAAACGTAGGCACAAACTTGTACATGCGATTCCGGTTTCGCTCAGGAAAATGTATCAGCTTGTATCAAAACACCATCAAAGATGCAATCATTCTCATTTTGCTGAGCTATTGTAGGAACTTAAGTCCGTGACACTGAGTGTATCCACAGTTCGTCATATTCTCTTGGGTGTAAGTACGCTGGAAGAAGTAAAATGAACATTGTCGAGATACTACAAAAACAAAAATGCACTTTTACTGTTGAACTGTAGGACACGGAATCTATCCACCATCTTTTGCTGAATAGCTTTCACGGCCCATAGTAACGAAAAAGACCGTGGAGATAAGGGAAATTCAAAAAAATCCAAAAACCATTTCGCCACCAAGAAACCAAGTCAAACGCAAAAACAGCAGGTCTTGCTTCGCCACGGAAGACCGCTGCTTCACATCCATGACGTAAACCATGGTCTCAACAACACATCCAACATAGCATAAATGTGTGACGATATGTATGGGTGTGGCTATTCCTCATTTTCAACTGGTCCGCTTCTACCACCTTTAAATCACCATTCTGCAAATCGGTAAGGGAGTATTATGACATTTTCACTGACAATTGACACCTAGAGCCCTCAAGCTGTGTCAAGCTGTTGACAACAAAAATAATCTGCGCTAATATGACTGATAGTCAGTCACAAAAGCTGAACATCAATAATGAAAGGGAAAGGATGAACTGTAGAATGCTGTATAAACAACATTCTAATACTGGAACGCCGCTCATTTTTGTATCAGGGCTATTTGCAGGCGATTGGATGTGGGAAAGCACCATTGCCCATCTTAACAAAAAGAAAAAGTACACGATTATCCAAATGATCCCTCCGCTAGCTGCTCTAGGAGGAACGATCGAGGTGCTTCGCGAAAGGCTTCTCGACATCATAACAGTGAACCAACAGGCAGTTGTCGTTGGCAACTCTCTGGGAGGCTTGTTGGCCCTGGATATCGCCGCTCGTTGGCCTGAGCATGTCTTGGCATTCGTAGTGAGCGGAGCGCCGGGCATGGGAAGCGTAAACCTTGGCATTGGTCTTCCCAAGAAGGGTGACAAGGAGTGGTTCCTTCGCCTCGCAAGTAAACTTTTTGTAGATCATAATCGAATATCAAAAGACGATATCGAACGTACTGCGATTTTTTTTAGTGATAAACGCAACTTCATAAACATGGTTAGATTAGCAAGGAATGCTGACGATTACAACATAAAACCGTTGCTCCCCAAAATTCGCTGCCCTGTACTTCTGGTATGGGTCAGCAAGACAGGGTTACTCCTATAGAACCATGGAAGCAAAATATACACTTATTTTCAAATGTACATCTCAACATTATTGAAGAGAGCGGGCACAGCCCTATGCTTGAAAAACCAGATAGATTTGCAGATATTTTAGATCGCTTTTTGGAAAAGATTCCTTAGTATGGCTTTAATCAATATTCGCTTATTGGTGCGCTACTCTAAGAAAGGAGTGATAACATGCGGAAGAGCATTGCCTCTCTGGCTCAAGTGATTCAAATGGAATTAGGTCTTTTTAAAATGTATCAACGTCTGACCCTCGCTGCCATCGTTGTTGCCCTTATCCCTACCTTGTACGTTTTCATGTATTTGAGTAGCATCTGGAACCCATACGGAGAACTTCACAATCTTCCTGTAGGTCTGGTGAACCTCGATCAGGGGGGAACGATAAACGGGGAGACGGTACATCTAGGAGAGAAAATCGCCTCGCAATTCATAGAAGAAAAACCGTTGAACTTTCGACGCTTTGCCAACCCCACGGAGGCCAGCGAAGCGTTACGGAGAGGAGAGATTTACAGCTATCTGGTGATTCCTCAAGACTTCTCAACGATGGTTTTTTCAGGAACAGAAACGGCTGCTGTTCAGGTGGTCATCGACCAGGGTATGAACTACGTAGCCACCACGATCCTCGAGCGTACGGCCGACGAGCTTGCGAAACGTGTGTCGGCAGAAGTCAACCGGGAACGGTGGCAGGCGATCCTGCTTGCAGCCCGGAACGCCGAGCAAGATGTCACGCGCCTGAAGGAAGGCATGAAAAGGTTGGAAGAGGGAAGTGAGGCGTTGGCCGCAGGGCTGGCGCAGGCAGCTCAGGGCGGGAAAAACTTAGCGCAGGCCCAGGCGCAGCTTCGCGAAGGATTGCCTTCGCTTCGCGAGGGGACAAACACCCTCACGCAAGGTCTATACCAGACAAGAAAGGGGAGCGAAGAGCTCAACGCCGGAGCGCGACGCCTATTCGAGGGAGCAAAAGCCATGCAATTGGATGTTCATTCTCTCTCTGACCGCAGCGGTGTTGCCGATCAGGAATGGAACGCTTTGGACAAGAACGCCGCCGTTTTGGTTGAGGGGGCCGAACGCCTATCCAAAGGTGTGAATCAGCTTGTCACCGGGATCACCCGTTTGAGCGAAGGCGGGGAATCCCTGTCCCGCGGGGTGCACCAGGCCGAAGCAGGGGCCGAGACTTTAACACAAAAGGGGCAAGCTTTGTCCGAGGCTCTGGAACGCCTTAACAACGGCGCAGTGGATTTGGCCGCTGGGATGCGAACGCTGGCTAGGGGACTGGAAGGAAGCTCCTTCACCTTGCCGGAAATCAAAGCCAATCCTCACGTTTTGGCCAATCCTGTAAATGTCCAGAGCGTAAAGCAGGTCGCCGTGGAAACGAACGGCCAGTCCCTGTCACCTTATTTCATGGCGCTTGCGCTTTGGATTGGCGCCTTGATTGCCACGTTCTTGTTCCGCGCAACAGTACTACCCGAGGACTTTAAACGTATACCTTTTCTGCTTCAAGTGCTAGGCAAATATGTTGTTCCTGTGTTAGTCATTCTGCTAGCAGTCGTTCTTCTATCATTAGTTATCTGGCTTGGCTTTGGCGTGCCAGTGCGCCACCTGGAGGGGTACTACTTGATGCTGCTCGCCGGAGGCTTTGGCTTTCTGAGTATAACACTTGGTCTTGTCATGCTGTTGGGAGATGCAGGAAAGCTTGTTTCGGTGGTATTCCTTGTTTTTCAATTGTCGGCTGCGGGCGGGGTGTTCCCGATAGAGCTTTCTACGCCCTTCTACCAGGCAGTGCATCCCCTCCTGCCGGTTACTCATCTGGTAAAGGGTCTGCGCGCCGCCATGTTCGGTAGCTACGGGGGAGCATGGGAGGGAGACGCCCTTTGGCTTTTAGCCTGGTCAGGCGTAGGGCTGGGGCTGGGATTCCTCTCGCGGCAGCGGTGGCACTACGTGCATCGAGAGCAATATGGCCCAGCCTTGCATTTTTAACGTTTTTCTGTTTAAACTAAGGATTGAAGATGCGAGATCGGCTTTGCAAAAAAGGCGGTGCTATAAAGGCGGTCGCCAAGTGCGGAAATCGGAAGGCATAGCCTCCGGTTAAGGCGCGCGGCCGCCTTTGCCTGTACTCTTCCATCGAATACGCGTGTTAACTTACATATTTCGTTAAAACCAGTAACGGGACGCCGATTGGTTTGGGTAATGGGTCGTGGTATATTCTCAAAAGAGAGGGTTAAAACATGAATCGTCAACAAAAGCGTTACCGAGACTTGATTGAGGCTGGACGACGCGTTATGGCAGAGAAAGGATATGAGGATGCCAAAGTTTCCGACATTGTCAAACAAGCTGGCGTTGCCCAGGGCACATTTTATTTGTATTTTCCAACCAAGCTTGACCTTGTTATCGCTCTTGCGCAAGAGATGCAACAAGAAATTCTTTCCCGTGTGCAAGCAGAAATTAACAATAAGGATGTCCTAGAAGATCTTATGACTTCGATCACAGTTGCACTTCGCGTGATGGAAAGTTACAAAGACATCATTCCTATTTTTAGTGCTATCAGTGCGATAGACGAAACTCGTTGGAAAGCCGAACAATATCTACGCAGCGATTATTATGTGTTCGTGCAAAATATAATTGAAAAAGGCCAAAAAGATGGTATATTTCGGTCGGAGTTAAATCCAGAGATTGTTTCACGCTTCATCGTTGGTATGATCGAGCATATCGCACATGAATGCTTTGTGTACCATTCAGGATTTGATCCCGATAACTACATTCAATTGTTGTGGCAACTTTTAAAAGGGGGGTTATTACGATAAAAGACGGTGCATCGATTTATATTTATCGTGAGCTAATTGCGTTGTCTGGGAAACCGGATGGGACAGAAGGAACATGAATCTTTGACGCTTAGTGTGTCCACAGTTCATCGCATCCTCTTGGTAAAAAAGCTTGAAGCAGAATCAAGTGTTATGACGTTTTCACTGACGATTGACAGGAGCACTGTCCATACCACAGTGCACAATCGATCGTTATTAAACATTGACGATGCATGATTCAAAATATCGTTTCGTTCATCTTAACCATGGCGCACAACAATATACGTCTCCTGGTTAAGCGCATGAACTTCGGCATCTAAAATTTTTTCTAATGTAAAAGATAGTTTTTCTAGCTCATCAAGGTTATCAACAATAAAAATAGGTGCACCGCCTTGTACACGCTCTTTTTGTGTCGTAATGACGGCCAATATCGATCCGGCCAATGTTCGACTATCCACATCGTTCACCCTTTTTTTGATCAAATACGGTACATATACCTTACGCCACAACTAATTTTTACGCATACTACTGTGCGCGCTGACGAGCAGACGCTTTCATCGGAAGACGTAAGGCTGATTCTAAAATGGCCACCTTGGAGACGATACGTCGTGCTTTTTCTGGATCTTTTTCTTCAGGTAGGAGAAAGACGCCGATGCGTCCGCTGCTG
>PEBX01000012.1 GCA_003050645.1 Candidatus Carbonibacillus altaicus | reverse complement strand
CACACGTTCGGTCGAGTTCGGAAAAACTACGGCAGGGTCTGGATCGCCTCGTACAGCATGAAATGACCTGGGAAGAGGCGGGACTCACCTTACGCGGGCGCGGCCTCTTATTGGGTCTAGCGTTTTCTGATCTCAAGGGGAGAACGGCCGAAGAGCGAACGGCGTGGTGGGTCGAGGCTTTGCGTGCGCACGGGGTCTTAGTGTTGACCGCCGGTCGGAGCGTCATGCGCATTTTGCCACCGCTTATTATAAGCGATAAGGAGATCGATCTTTTTCTCTCGTCTTTTCAAGATGTCTTGCAGACGGAAATGAAGGATTAAGTGGAAATAAAGGATTAAAATGACACTGAATATGTGTGTTGATGTTACAAACAGTGATTCGTGTGTGCGGAAAGCAAAGGGGAGAGAGCAAGGGGTAAAGAGCAAGGGGTGGAGAGCAATGGAAAAGATAAAAATGAAGAAAATACTCGTCATCGGCTCGGGGCCCATCGTCATCGGGCAGGCGGCCGAGTTTGATTATGCCGGCACGCAGGCCTGTCTCTCGTTAAAGGAAGAAGGGGTCCATGTCGTCCTGGTCAACAATAATCCGGCGACCATCATGACCGATCCGGAGATCGCGGATACATTGTACATGGAACCGTTAAGCGAACGCGTGCTGGAAGATATTATTGCCAAAGAACGCCCCGATGGGCTCATTGCTTCAATCGGTGGTCAGACCGGGCTCAATCTGGCGAACGCACTGGCTGCATCAGGGGTGCTAGACACATACGGGGTCCGGCTTTTAGGAACCCCGGTCGAGGCGATACGTAAGGCTGAAGATCGGGCGCTCTTTCGTTCACTGATGATGGAACTCTCTCTTCCAGTTGTCGCCTCGCAGACGGTGGAAACGCTGGAAGAAGGTCTGGCTTTTGCCTACGAGATCGGTTATCCGCTCATTTTACGCCCGGCCTTTACCTTAGGCGGCGAAGGTGGGGGTATGGTGAGCGATGAAGCAATGCTTCGGGAAAAATTGCCGCGCGCTCTCGACCGTTCACCGATTCATCAAGTCCTCGTGGAAAAAAGTATTCACGGTTGGAAAGAGATCGAATATGAAGTCATGCGCGATGGAAGCGGCGATACGATTATCGTTACGACAATGGAAAACATCGATCCGGTTGGCGTGCATACGGGCGATTCGGCCGTGGTCGCCCCGATGCTCACGGTTTCCGAAAAGATGCAGAGGTTGCTGGATGAGGCAGCGCATACGATCGCCTCGGCGCTTGGTCTCATCGGTGGCGCCAATGTTCAGTTTGCCGTGCATCCAGAGGAAGAAACCTTTTGCGTGATCGAAGTAAACCCGCGTGTTTCGCGTTCCAGCGCTCTTGCCTCTAAAGCGACTGGTTATCCGATTGCTTACGCTACGGCGAAAGTCGCCTTAGGTTACCGTTTGTCAGAGCTCAAGCATCCGCTTGTACCGGGGAAGACACTTTTGGACGCACCCACTATACCGCACCGGGTGGTCAAACTCCCCCGTTTTCCGTTTGATGTATTCCCGGAGGCTGACACGACGCTCGGTACACAGATGCAGGCGACGGGTGAAGTAATGGGTCTGGGCGTGACGGTTCATCAGGCTTTTAATAAAGCGCTCCGCGCGCTCGATCTCGATCTTATCGTCTATGATGTAGAGACGCTTTTAACACTTCCTCAAGCTTCGATCAAAGCCTCACTGGAAGGTCCGCGGGCCGACCGCATCACCGCACTCTTTGCAGCGTTTTATCAGGGGATGACGATAGGTGAGGTAGCAGCTTGGACGCACATCCATCCTTATTTTTTGACCATGATTGAGGATCTCGCGCATCTCAACATGCGGCTTTATCATTTTGTCGCGTCGCAGAAAAAAGACGGCAAGTTTTTATGGACCGCAGGTAGAGACAGTGATGCGAGTAAGACCTGGGTTTCGTTGGTTGCAAAAACAAAATGGCAAGGTATAGGAGATCGCGTTGTGGCGCGGCATATGGGGTTAGAGGAAGCCGACGTACGCCGCATGCGTATCGCGGAAGGGATCGTCCCGACATTTTTTGTACTCGATCCGTACGGCGATCCAAACCATCCGCCTTTACCGAAAGTGTTTTTCAGTGCTTATGCAAACGATCCATCTCCCAAACCGCGTTCCCGCCTGAGCTCTTCTTCGATTCAGGGAATAGACCCCCCATGCCGCATTGCAGCACCATCAGATGATGAAACGTCGCATCCTAATTTCAAGATAAGATCACAGGACGGAGGACAACGCGTCGAACCGTTCGCGTCGAACCATAAGCACGATGTGGCTCATCTTGCAGGGGAACCAGACGATTCTGTGCAGCGAGCCATCGTCCTAGGTTCGGGGGCGATTCGCATCGGTCAGGGGATCGAATTCGACTATGCCAGCGTTCATGCGCTCTTTGCCCTTAAAGCGCAGGGTTTAGAGACGATTGTCATCAATCACAACCCGGAGACAGTTTCCACCGATTTTTCTGTTGCCGACCGACTGTATATGGAACCGTTGGCCTTAGAAGACGTGCTCGACGTCATCCTCCACGAAAAAAATGGGATGATCATGCTCGCCTATGGCGGACAGTCATCTTTGAATCTCGGCGGCCCCCTGCGGCGGATTCTACTCGAAAGTCCCAACTATACGTTTGACTTAAATGAATCCGTCATTAAGACGTGTGAGGAACGGAAACCTTTTTATGAATTACTCGACGCCTTGTCTATCCCGCATCCTGTCGGTTATGCTGCAAACAATCGGGACATGCTTCTCACTTTCGTGAAGACGTTAGGCTTTCCGCTACTCGTTCGTCCGTCTTATGTGATCGGCGGTACTTCCATGATGATCATCGCCGATGAAGCGGCGCTGGAGCGCGCCTTAGGCGGTGCAGTGGGCGAACTTCTTGATCGCGGACAGACGCTTTTGGTCGATCGTTACATCGAGGGCTCTGAATTTGAAGCGGATTTGGTAAGCGACGGTGAGGACATCTATTTACCCGGTTTTTTTGAGCATGTCGAACCGGCGGGTATTCATTCCGGCGACAGTATCGCCAAGTTTCCAGCACAAAGCCTTTCTAAAGAAATCGAAGCGCGCGCCAGAGCATATGCCAGGCGCATCGCTCGAGGGCTGGGCTTAAAGGGACTATTAAATATTCAGTATATTGTTTCTGGAGATACAGTTTATGTGCTCGAAGTCAATCCCCGCGCTTCGCGTACTGTGCCGATCGTCGGTAAGATCACCGGACAATCACTGGTCAAACTGGGGGCTCAGTGCGCACTTGGGCGGATCCGTCTAAAAGAGCTGGAACTCCCCGAGATCAATGAAAAAAGACGCCCTGTGGCGATCAAGGCGCCTGTTTTTTCGACGGAAAAATTATCCGGAGTTGATCCGCTTTTAGGGCCGGTGATGCGCTCGACCGGTGAAGTGCTTGCGATCAGTTGGGATGAAAACGATGCATTGTATCGTTCTGTCATCGAAAGACGTGCCCCTTTACTCGTTGATCTGAGTACGCAACCGGCGATTGCTTTCTACGGGGCGTTAGAAAACACGGAAGATGTTTTTTCTTTGTTTCGAGCCTTGCTCGCAGCCGGAGGTCGCCTCTTTTTACCGGCGGTCCTGGCAGAGTCGTTTCTTCAGTCACCGGAGCGTTATGGTTACCGGTCACAGATCGTCTCTTTTGCCGACAGTGAACACGTGTATGAGGATCCGAACTGGTGGAAGTCGCTCTCGCTTCTCATCGCGCCGCATCTTAAGGGAGAAGGAGAGCGGGCCGTACTTTTTAGACAAAAAGCTTTACATTACGGCGTGCCCGTTGTGAGTTGCTTGGAGACGGCGTACCTTTTGCCAGCTTTACGACGCGGGGACGGAGTGGATACGCTTCACGCCTATACCGAAGCTTTTTTAAACCGTACTAAGCACGTTCCGACGATACGTTGAGCATCGTTTTAAGAGCGGAGGAGAGCGACGGATAGACGAGATCGGCATCACCAGGTTCGGCAAGTCCGTGCGAATCGATGAGGAGCGTCTTCATGCCTATGGCTCCGGCCGGGGCAATATCGTTTTGCCAGTTATCTCCGACGCTTAACCCTTCTTCCGGGGCTGCTCCCGAAATTTGGAGCAGCCTTTTTAAATGCGCTTCTGTCCTGAGCGGCTTTTCGGCCAGAAAAATCATCGTGTCAAACAATTCAGTTAGACCGAGCTTGTCGATGATGGCGCGGCTGTCTTCTTCCGGACTGTTGGTCATGAGTGCCACATGTGCACCCTCTTTTTTAAGCGTTACGATCCAGTCGCGGAGCCCAGGAATGGGGCGCATATGAAATGCATCGCTTTGCATAAAGGCCCGTGTTTCAAGGAAGGCCTGCCCGAGTTTTTCTTTGCTGATACCATAGTGTATGGCAACCGTCGCCGGAAGCCACCATTGATCGCCGATCAGAACGATGTTTTGCCGACGGGGATCGAGCGACGGGCTGTAGTCATCGTGCCACACATCGCGATCGAGCGTTGCGCCTTCCCAGTTCCATACGGCCTGAGGTGTAAGGCGGCGATGAGCGATAATGCGATCGTTGAGGGCATCGTAGGCGCGGCCGATCTTAAGCGTATGTTTTCCTTCCAGACTATCCCGATAATCCTGCCAAAATCGCTGTGCTTGTACGTCCGGCAGTTTTTCTGCAATACGCTCGGCGTAATAATCAAAATGATGCGTTTCTTCATAAATCGTACCGTCCAGGTCAAAGACGACGAGTTTAAGCGAGCTCGGCGCGAACATCGATAATCCTCCTCTTTTTTCTGCATCCATTCTAAAAATAGTATAACAGAACAGCCTTTCACCGACAATTTTTCGAAAACTGATGTTCATCGCGCCTTTTTATAGGCACGGGACATGTATGGACGGGTTATTTTCGCTACAATATAGTTATGATTTTATGAAAGTCGGTGCGCATGATGCATGAAACATTATATGAAACAATATTGGAGCATTTGCCGCTAGGGCTTATTATTATGAACACGGAGCGCGAAGTCGTCTATATTAACCCACTCGCTAGACGGCAGATGGGGCTTAAGCTGGGGGACCGGGTTCCGTACTGTTCGTACTGCCGGGAGCGGCCTGTTCTCCCCGGGGAAGAACGATGTATTTTAATGCATGATGATGCTCTACCGATCTTTGCCGCCCATATGCCGGTCTATGAAGGCGAAAGCGGCTATTTTCAAATGATGACGGAAAAAATACATGCGGCCGGTATGACGCTCTATATATTGCTTTTGAGCGACCAGGCACTCATTCTTGAGGAAGAGAAAATTAAGCTGCGCGAGCTTTTGCTAAAAGAGTCGATGCGCGCCGAAGTCAAAGCGCACGAAGCGATGTCTAAAGAGTTGCACGACGATATCGGCCAGATTCTTTTCGGCGCCTTACTCATGGCGCAAAACTTAGCTCGTCGACCCAAAGAGAAAGTGACGGCGGAAAAACTGAGGGAACTTTCCAAGCTAATCGACGATGCCTTAAACCGCATCAAACGGCTGGCCAAAGAACTTAGACCAACGTTTTTGGAACATTTGTCGCTCTCCCAGGCACTCCAGCAAGCGGTGCATGACTGGCAAGCGCTTTATGATGTTTCAATCAAGCTGCACATCGACCGCCCACATTGTGATGTGATATCAAAAGAAGCAGCTTTTGAGCTGTATCGGGTGTTGCAAGAAGCCGTACGTAATGCCGTTTCGCACGGCGGAGCGTCTAGCATCTTGATTGATCTCGCCTGCCGTGATCGTCACCTCCTTTTCAGTGTGATCGACAATGGGTGCGGTTTGGATACGCAAACTATGCATCCAGGTCTTGGTCTTTTCCATATGAAGGAACGGATTGAGCGTCTTGGCGGGGAAATCCACTGGTTCTCAAAACAAGGTGGCCCGACAAAAGTAGAAGGGACGATCCCGTTTATGCCCGATGGTGGGGCATAGTAGACAGATTTGGATGACGATATACGTTGTATTACAGCTTATGGTTGAGGTAGGTTGCACTTTCTTAGGTAGGATCATGCATTTTATGATTGAACCGTCGCATGCAATTAAGTTAAATGCAATATTTGAAGGATTCAGGAAAGAAGGAGAGGCCAGGATATGAAAGCGTTGATTATAGATGATCATGCCATTGTCCGTGATGGATTGGAACAGCTTTTAACGGATGCTTTTTTACTCGATGAAGTCGTCTTTGCTGCGGATGGCGCAGAAGCTTTGCGCCTTGCTTTTCAAATTGAGCCCGAGCTCGTACTCCTAGATTTATCGCTGCCCGGAGGTGTGAGCGGTCTTTCTGTTCTTCAGGAACTTAGAAAAGTTTTACCTAAGGGAAAAATTGTTGTCTTTTCGATGTATGATGAGATCGAGTATGTGCGCCGTGCGTACAGTTTAGGTGCGGATGGGTATATTGATAAAGGGCAAAAAGCAGAGAGCATCATCGAGCATTTAAAACTCATTTTACAAGGGCAAAAATCGTTTATCGTACCGCTCGATGTTTTACAGGAGACCGCCGAGGGAGAAGAAGGACACGCCGGATTGCCGCTTACGACGCGTGAGAAGGACATTTTTGTCTTAACCGTACTCGGGCATTCGCAAAAAGAAATTGCGGAAAAGCTGTCCATTTCGCCCAAAACGGTAGAAAATCACCGCAGTAACATTAGTAAAAAGCTCGGCACACATAAAAAAAGCGATTGGCTCATGCTCGCCAAACGCTATCAATTGCTTGATCTCTATAAATAAGTTGCAGATGTTCTTTTGTTAAGCGTTTTTGGCGCGTTCTATCTGGCTCCTCTTGCAGTCGGAAAAAGTGGGGATCGTGGCAAAAGGAGAGGCTTAGATGCTAAAAAGGACGCATAGGATACGTGATAGAGGCGTGCTATCTAAAAAAACGATAAAAAAGTTGAATGGGCAGAGGTCTAAATGAGGACGTGCTTTCATACGGTGTTAGCAAGATAGGCAAAGACCGGGTGAAGGATATGCTGGAGAAGATGAATGAAAGTTGCGTTACACCGCACGCGCCTCAAGATCACATGCATAAAGACGTACGCCCGTATTTTTTAACGTATCTGCCTGAACGGTTAAAGGGTGCCTTTATAACTTTTTGGCGTGTTAAGGGTGAAGAAACGGAAGAAATTCGTCTGCGTAGCGAACAACCGATTGAGCTTGTGACCTATCGAAATGCAGGATTTTTGACGCGCGATGGACGACTTTCAGCCAATACAGAAGATGCGATTACGATCGGCAGGGATGAGTTACGCGCTTTTCTGGCTCGACTCGCCGACTTTTCACTTTATGCGTTGGAAGAAGAATTGCGTCGCGGATATGTAACGATTGCCGGCGGTCATCGTGTCGGTCTGGCCGGACATGCTGTCCTGCGCGATGGAAAAGTCGACCATCTGAAAGAAATCGGTAGCTTGAACATTCGTCTGGCCCGGGCGCGTCCGGGTGTGGGCGAACCGTTTTTACCGTATATCTGGTACGGCGGTCGTGTGGCTGAGACGCTCATCGTCTCCCCTCCGCGTGCCGGCAAAACGACACTTCTCCGGGATCTGGTGCGGATTTTAAGCCGAGGCGAGCGGCGTTTTGGCATACCGCCGCAGCGCATTAGCGTCATCGATGAACGTTCGGAGATCGCAGCCTGTGTCGACGGTGTACCGACGCTGGATGTCGGCCCTCGCACGGATGTGCTCGATGCCTGCCCTAAAGCCGAAGGAATGATGATGGCCATTCGTTCGCTTGCGCCGCATGTGGTGGCGGTCGATGAGCTAGGTAGCGAGGAAGACGTGCGGGCGGTAGAAGAGGCCCGCCGTTCTGGGGTGAGTGTGCTAGCGACTTTACACGGTTCGAGTTTTGAAGAAATCATGCGCAGGAATAGTGTCGCACGACTTTTGGAAACAGGAGGGTTCGAGCGCATTCTCTTATTAAGCCGAAGACGCGGCCCGCTTACGCTAGAAGAAGTGTATACACCGGGGAAAGATGGTGTGATGTTAAAAACGCGCCTTCCTGCAGGTGATGCGCGGTGAGCCTCCGTTTCATATTCGGGTTTTTAATGCTTGCCTTATTTAGTTGGATCGGCTGGGATGTAGCCCGCCGCTATGCATGGCGCGTTCAACTTCTCATTGCCCTTCAACGTGCGCTTACATCGCTGGAGACGGAGATCGTCTACGCCCAAAACGGACTACCGGACATTTTTAAACGCCTAGCGCATATGGAGCCGGCACTTCTTTCGTCTTTCTTTTTGTCCACACATCGTGAACTCTTGGAAGGTCGGAGAAATCTGGCAGATGTATGGTACGATCTTCTCAATCGTCCCCCGCTTATACTGTACACCGACGTCAGAGAAAGGCAGACGCTCATCGATCTTGCCCGCTCGCTCGGACAATATGATCGCCTCTCCGAGCAAAAACGCATTCAGCTTGCGCGCTATGAGCTGGAAGAAGCGTATCAGGAGGCAAAACAAAATGATGAGCGCTATGGTAAGATGGCGCGCACGATGGGCGTGCTGTTCGGTCTTCTGGTCATGATTTTGATCTGGTAAGGGTTGAAAGCTGTGTGGGGAAGGTGGGTTCAATGTGGAACCGGATATTCAGACGCTTTTTACCATTGCGGGTATAGGCATCATCGTCGGTATGATTCATTCGGTTCTCAGGATGATCGGCAGGGAGGACTGGGCGAATTGGATGACGCTGATCGGTTTTGTGATCGTTTTATATATGGTCGTGAACTTTATTCAGAATTTATTTCAGCATATCCAGCGCGTCTTTCATTTTTTTTAACCGCTCCGTACGCTTTTTTCGATCAAGTGTTGGTGCGTTGATACAAAAGCGTCGCGGACGGTACAGACGGCCGATCTCTGGATAAATGGCGTGATGTGGATCGATTCAGTGATATGTTTGAGTGATGGAAAAACAGGTAAGCAGGGAAAGGCAAGTAAGCAGGGAAAGGCAAGTAAGCAGGGAAAGGCAGGTGAGAAGCGTGACGATCATGCAGGTGGTGGGGGTCGGTCTTACGGCCACGGCGCTCGCCCTTTTGGTGCGAGAAGAACGTCCTCTTTTTGCATATTTCATTACTCTAGTGGCGACAATGATCATTTTTATAAGCGTGCTTTCCAATGTGCAGAAAATTATCGAGCTCATTATCAACTTATCGCAGCGCGCACATGTTAATGCGCTGTTTACCGCAACCATTTTAAAAATCGTGGCCGTTGCCTATATCGCTGATTTTGCTGCGCAGATCAGCCGCGATGCGGGTGAAACGTCGATTGCTGGAAAAATTGAATTGGCCGGTAAAGTGATGATTTTGATGATGGCCATCCCCATTCTTGAGGCGATGATAGAGACGGTCCTCGCCCTCATTCCTGTTTAACGAGTGCTGAAAAGGATGAGGAGGTGAAAACGTGCAAATACGAATGGCGCACGCGCGCATATGTGTTATGTTTTTGCTTGTCGCGTTGTTCTGGAGTCTTTTCATCGGAAGTGCGGTCTTGTTTCAGCCCGGCGCACGTGTCCTGGCCGTGGGGGCGAGCGGTCGGTCGATGGATGGATCCGGCATTGGGATAAACATCGAGACAAATGCCGGGATAAGCGGTGGTGAACCGGTGGATGAAGCAGGAGAGACGCGCGCGCTGACCGATAAGATCCTGCAAAAGGAGCTCGATCATCTCGATCTTACAGATATTGAACGCAGTTTTCAGGAAGTGCAACAAACATATCAGCGCTACTTGCCGGCACTGCGCCATGCATCGGTCAGAGAGGCCATCCGCGATCCCGGATCGTTTTTTAGCTGGTCGCGCCTTTCGAGCGGGCTTTGGCAGTACATATTTGATGAAGTGCGCACGCTTTTCGGCTTGCTCGGTACCATTTTGCTTTTGTCGCTTTTTGCGGTACTCCTGCAGCAAATACAAAACGCATTTGAAGAAAAAAATGTCAGTCGCATCGCTCAATTCATTACGTTTACCGTACTTGCCGTACTCGTTTTAAACAGTTTTTACATGACGGCCAATTCGGCTCGGGAAACGATAGATGCACTCATGCACTTTATGCTAGCGCTCTTCCCGATTTTGCTCACCTTAATTGCGGCAGGCGGAGCGCTGGGCACGGTCGGTTTTTTTCATCCGTTTGTTCTTTTTCTGGTCAATGCCAGTGTGGTGTTGGTGAATAAGATCGTCTTTCCGCTCTTTTTTTTAGGAGCCTTTTTGCTACTTATCAGTCTGTTCACGGAATATTACCAGCTCTCCCGTTTGGGGCTTTTGATGCGCAGAGTGGGTGTGGCCGTTTTGAGTATTTTTTTTACCATTTTCTTAGGTGTGTTATCGGTGCAGGGCACGGTCGTATCGGTGACCGATGGGGTGACGCTGAGGACCGCCAAATACATCGTATCGAATGTCATACCGGTTTTCGGGCGCATGTTTTCGGATGCCACGGAGACGGTGATGGGAGCATCACTCCTCGCTAAAAACGCTGTCGGCTTGTTCGGAGTGCTTATGCTGCTTACGATCGCCATATTTCCAGCGGTAAAAGTGCTCGTCGTGGCCTTGATTTATCAGTTTGCCTCGGCTGTTTTGCAACCGCTCGGGGATAATCCGGTTACCGCCTCTTTAGAAGTCATCGGTCAGGGACTGATGTATATTTTTATTACGCTGGTCACGGTGGCGCTTATGTTTTATTTAACGCTTCTCATCCTGCTTATGGCTAGTAACAGTGCGGTGATGTACCGTTAGTCGGAAAGGGGAGGATCATACTGGGGGAGTGGATGATACAGCTGGTGACGATCGTGCTTTTGGCGACGATCATCGAAATGTTGCTCCCGAGCACGGAGATGAAGCGCTACACCCGTTTTGTTTTATCGCTCATGATCATGATGGCGCTTATCGATCCGGTGTTAAAAATTTTTTCCTTGGAGCCGCTTAGGGATGGGGCACTCGCGGAAAAGACGCAGGCACTTTTTGCGAATGCGGTGAGGGAAGAGGTGAGAGGGGGTATATACACCGATATACACACCATTCAAGAAAACGGGGAAGAAATGGGCAAAAGACTGGAACAGGCGGCGTTCGATCTGGCCCGGCGGAACATGGAACACGTGATTCAAGACGCCGTTTTCGAGGCAACCGGGGAAAAAAGTGATGTCGCGCTGATCTTTAAAGATCAAGAACTTGAACGCATTGAGGTCTATTTACTGGGACAGGTTCATAAAAAGAATAACAAAGACGCGCTTCACTCATCCGCCATCACCATTGCGCCGATCGAGCTCACACCGGTGCACGTGGCCGTTCGCGATGAGGAGACAGGCCGTGAGAGAGGGCAAGAGGCGTCTTTGGCTCAGCCGGTTGTGGGGCAATCATCGGGGCAGGCGGATGAGGCGCGACTTCGGGCGCGCGTTTCTGCGCTCGTACAAAACAAACTTTCGCTGGATGGCGTACCCGTTCTTGTGTACAGACGATGATGGGACGGAAGGAGGGCGTGGACTCTATGGTGTGAAGAGCGCTAGAGATGTGCTTTTCGTACGGACGGATCGGTGCGGATGGTGAGGTGAGACGTTTGTAGATGCATGCGCAGTGCGGGATGCATGCGCAGTGCGGGGCTTGGGGAGCCGGTGAAAGCAGGTGTGGCCTTTGAAATGGATGCAGGAAGACATGGGTTTTAATTTTAAGCAATATCGCTGGCCTTTTATACTGGCGGTGATCCTACTATTCCTGTATGTGTTCAGTCTATTGAAAGGAGAAAAGCATGAGGAGCCACCTCCAGCGCAGGATGTAAGTGAAACAAAAGTTTCGATCGATGCGGTGATGGAAGCGTATGAGCAGTATTATGAGCATATGTTGCGCGATATTTTGGAAGCCATTGTCGGAGTGGGGGAGGTGAGCGTCATGGTAAACGTCGATGCTACGCCCGAGCAGGTATTTGAAAAAAATACGCGCAAATCGACGCAACTGACCCGTGAATCCGATCGTCAGGGTGGTTCCAGAACAGTTGAAGATACGTCGATCGACGAAGAAGTGCTGCGCATCATGCAAGGATCCAACGAAGACCCGGTCGTCGTAAAGACGCTCAAACCAAAGATTCGGGGCGTTGTGGTGGTCGCGCGCGGCGCGGAAAACCCGACGATCAAAAACTGGATTTATGATGTGGTCAGCCGTTCCCTCGATGTTCCACCGCACCGTATCTCCGTCGTTCCCAAAAAAATGTCGGGTCGGGACTGATGGTCTGAAGGGCCACCCCATATGATACTTACTTTGTTCAAGGAGGGTTTTCGATGTCTGCGAAAAAACAAACGATGTGGCTTTTGTCCATGTTAACCCTGCTCGTCGTTTTATCGGTGTACTATTTGTTTTACACCGATCCACAAGGATCGAATCATGCTTTAACGGATGATGGGGCGGATATGGACCAAACGGATGCGAACGGTCAAACTGAGCGTGAAGACAGCGTGGTCACGGTGAGAGAAAGCGATGACTTTTTTGCGAGTGCCCGGCTCATGCGCGATCAGCAGCGCGCCAAGGCAATGGAAGAGTATTTCGCCTTAATCGATAACGGCGGTGAAGGGACGGTCAAAGAAGCAAGCGCCAAGATCGACGCTCTGCAAAATGCTGAATCGAGGGAACTCATGGTCGAATCGCTGCTCAAGGCCAGCGGCTTTCAAGACGCAGTCGTTATGGAAAATGATGGAAAAGTGAGCGTGGTGGTTCGGGCCAGCGACCTTAAAAATGAAGATGTGGTCGGCATCATTCAGACCGTCAGTAAAAATATGAATGTCTCGGGCACGGCGGTGACGGTGAGCTATCGACCGTAGCGTTTGATTGGAAGGTGTAGCGTTTGATCGGAAGGCGCGGATGAGCACATCATGGATTGG
This sequence comes from Candidatus Carbonibacillus altaicus, assembly GCA_003050645.1. Lineage (GTDB taxonomy): Bacteria > Bacillota > Bacilli > Thermicanales > DSM-22653 > Carbonibacillus > Carbonibacillus altaicus. The sequence goes on along the minus strand of PEBX01000012.1, from coordinate 40,160 downwards.
TTAGAAACGGCGAGATGCTGTCATCTCGCTTTTTATTTTTAAGCGCTGCGATGGATGAGCGATTTAAAATGTGTGTGTTACACGGCGGTTTCATTGTGAGCGCAGGCAAGCTATGATATAATGACCAAGATCATGACGAAGATGTGTCTATGTCTTAGGAGTGGTGTCATGTTTACGTTGCGTGAAATCAAAGAACTTATACGTACGCTCGATGCTTCTTCACTGACGCATATTGAACTGGAGCGCGAAGGAGAGCGGCTCGTCTTAAAAAAAGATCACCCTTCTGCATCTATCGTTCCTGCCGGAAGTTACACAGGGGGAAGCACTGCTCCGACATACTCTTCCGTGCCATCACCGGTGCCTTCCGCTCCTCAACTGGCGGAGGGGAGCGTTCCGTCCGGTGATCAAACTCAGCCCGAAGCCCCGCAGAAAACAGTCTCTGCGTCGCCCGCCGAGGATCAAATCACTTTGATCAAATCGCCTATGGTCGGAACGTTTTATGCGGCGCCTAACCCCGATGCTCCGCCTTATGTGAACGTCGGCGATACGGTCAAGCCGGATACGGTCGTCTGCATCATCGAAGCGATGAAACTGTTTAACGAAATCGTCGCCGATGTCGAAGGGACGATCGTGGACATACTTGTACAAAACGGGACACTCGTCGAGTACGGCCAACCGCTCTTTAAAGTGCGCACGACATCATAAGATGGGGCAGTCTTTACGCACACATCTGGGATGGCGAAGGAGGCGGAACGTTTTTGTTTAAGAAAATGCTGATTGCCAATCGCGGAGAAATCGCCGTGCGGATCATTCGCGCGGCGCGCGAGATGGGTATTCGGACGGTTGCGATCTACTCAGAGGCAGACCGCGATGCCAAACATGTCCAACTGGCAGATGAAGCGTACTGCATCGGGGGAGCATCACCGAAGGAAAGTTACTTAAATATGACGCACATCATAACGCTGGCCACGTCTATCGGCGTCGATGCGATTCATCCCGGGTACGGATTTTTAGCGGAAAATGCCCATTTTGCTGAACTTTGCGAACTCGTCGGTATTACATTTGTCGGGCCATCGGCCGAAGCCATTGAAAAAATGGGGGATAAATCCATCGCCAAAAAAACAGTACAGGAGGCGCTGGTGCCAACCGTTCCTGGTTCAGAGGGACTGATTCAGGACGAGGAAGAGGCGCTTTTTTTGGCGCGTGAGATCGGCTATCCTGTCATCATAAAAGCGACTGCAGGCGGTGGCGGGCGTGGGATGCGGGTTGCCCGTGATCATGAAGAGCTTCGCCACATGTTCCATCTGGCACGGCGCGAGGCAGAGGCCGCCTTTGGGAACCCCGGCGTCTACTTAGAAAAATATCTGGTTCGCCCGCGCCATGTAGAAGTACAGATTATCGGTGATAGGCATGGGCATATCGTACATCTCGGTGAACGGGATTGTTCTTTGCAGCGGCGGCACCAGAAGATCATCGAAGAAGCGCCTTCTCCTGCGGTGACCCCCGAGCTTAGAGAGAAGATGGGGGAAGCTGCGGTACGGGCGGCTCGGGCGGTTAAGTATGTCGGCGCAGGGACGGTAGAATTTTTGCTGGATGAAGATGGACAGTTTTATTTTATGGAAATGAACACGCGCATTCAGGTTGAACATCCGGTCACCGAATGGGTCACTGGGATCGATCTCATTCAGGAAATGATCAAAGTGGCCTACGGCTACCCGCTTTCTTTTTCGCAAGAAGATATCGAGATCCGCGGCTGGTCCATCGAATGTCGAATTAATGCCGAAGACCCTAAACGTAACTTTATGCCGACCCCTGGGCGAATCGAGCGCCTCGTCCTACCCGGCGGTTTTGGGGTGCGGGTCGATACAGCGCTGGAGAGTGGTACGACCATTCCACCTTATTACGATTCGATGATCGCAAAGCTCATCGTCTGGGCTCCGACCCGCGAAGAGGTGATCACACGTATGGAACGCGCGCTTCATGAGCTCGTCGTAGAAGGACCGGGCGTGTATACGACGCGTGAGTTTTTACTGGAACTTCTCGCCGTACCCGATGTTCGCGCAGGACGAGTGCATACCAGATTTTTAGAAGAACGGATGAAGGCGGCATCGGAAACGCTAGACAGCCCTTCCGGGTTAAGTTAAACTAAAGTGAAAGGGTGATGAAGGGATGGAAACGCAAGATCGTGTTCGCATGCCCCCCCTTGATGAAAATAAAGAGCAGGGCGAGATTAAAATTGCCGAGGAAGTTTTAACGCTCATTGCCTGGATGGCGGCGCGCGATGTACCGGGTGTCTATGATGCCCACGAGGATGATCGGCGTGATTTTGTCGGTCGCCTGACGCGTGGCGGTACATCCCGCGGTGTAACCATTCATCTGGAGGATGGCACAGCTTTTTTTGAAGTTGCCATGGTCGGCGTGTACGGTTATGATCTCGTGTCTGTTGCGCGTGCCGTGCAACAGGCAATTAAAGAGGCGGTAGAGTCGATGACCAGTATTCATGTGGAGCGGGTCGATATCACGGTAGTCGATGTACGTCCTTCTTAAATGCAAAGCGGAGGTGTGCTGATGAATGCATTCGACCGGTTGGCATTAAAATTGTATGCCGCGCTTGTATTGATTCTGATGCTCGCGTTTTTAATCATCGGACTCGGACTATTTGAAACGCGCGTATACGATATGATCAGTTATATTTACCAGTCGATGACGGCAAAGATCATCGTGCTGGTGGTCGATGCTGTCCTTCTTCTGCTATCATTACGTTTTCTCTGGATCAGGCACAGACCCCGCCCGGTTACAGCGCTCGCCGGGCGCAATGAATATGGCGAGACGCGTATTGCACTCACAACCTTTGAGCAACTCGCCAGCCGTACTGTGCAAAAGATACCGGGAACTCACGATGTGGACGTTCATTTTAAACCTTCCGAAGTCGACGGTTATACGTTTTACATAAAAATAGGCGTCGACGGTGAACAAAACATTCCGCAGCTGATCGAACGCATTCAAAAAGAAGTCAAAGAAAAAGTCGAAAGTATAACCGGGGTCGAAATCGCACAAATCTCGGTACTCGTCCATGAGTCACGACAAACGCTGGAAGCACCTCCCCGCCGGCGTGTAGAATAGGAGGGGTACCATGTGGGAAGCCTTAAGACCACACTGGGGAAAAATACTTGGCACGATCTACGCGCTTATTTTGAGTTTTGTGTATCTGTTTTTCGGTTTCGGACGCATGCTCGTCGTTGCCCTGATTTTGGCGCTCGGTTACTGGGTTGGGGGTCGGTTGGACGGGCAGGAGCAAATGAGAGACTGGTTACAAAAGATTTTGCCTGCCTCTTTTTTTGATCGGGATCGACCGGACCGGGATCGTTAGGACATCCGATCGCTATTTGGAGGGAAGTTGAACGCAATGAAACGCCAGGAAGCAAGAGTGCTCGCGCTTCAGGCTTTATATCAGATGGATCTCTCGCACATCAGCATGGATGAGGCGCTTTTAGCACTCGGCCTGTCGCGAAAGACAGCACCATACGTGGTGACGATTCTGGAAGGCTGGACGGAGCATAGGGATGAGATTGATGAGCTCATCAAGACGCATCTTGTCGGGTGGGAGTGGGACAGGCTGCCGGCTGTAGATCGGGCTATTTTGCGGATCGCCCTCTTTGAACTGTTATATGTCCCGGAGGTACCGAAAAAAGTTGTGATCGATGAAGCGGTGGAGCTCGCTAAAACGTACAGCGATGAACGTGCGCGTATTTTTATTAACGGCGTTCTTGCGAGCGTGGTGAAAGATGAACGCACTCTTCGCCCTTGATACGAGCAATTACCGCACATCGCTTTGTCTGTTGTCCGAAGAAGGGAGGTGCCTCTGGGAAAAACGGGAGCTTCTAAAGGTCGAAGCAGGGAGACGGGGACTCCGGCAGCAAGAAGCTGTTTTTCAGCACCTTCAGGCGCTCCCCACGTTGATGGAAGATTTTCCCTCGGGTGTGCGTCTTTTGGCGACGGCTGCGAGCACCCGTCCGCGCCCCGTCGCCGACTCTTACATGCCCGTTTTTGAGGTGGGACGAACCGTGGCGCAGTCGATCGCTGCCCTTCACGGTATTCCTTTTTACGCCACATCCCACCAAGAAGGGCATATCGCTGCAGCGCTCACCGAACCGCTTACCGAGCCGTTCTGGGCCGTGCATCTTTCCGGCGGTACGAGTGAACTTTTGGACGTGCGCCCAGAGGATGCGGGCTATGCGATCACCGTCGTCGGAGGGACGCTCGATCTTCATGCCGGGCAACTCATTGATCGAATCGGTGTAAAGCTCGGCTGCCCTTTCCCTGCCGGAGCGTGTCTGGAAAAACGGGCCGTCTCTTTTGCAATAAAAAATACGGGAAGCGGTGCAGCGATAAGGCTCAGCCCGTCCTTAAAAGGAGCTTATTTTCATTTATCCGGTGCAGAAAATTATTTTACCCGGTGCATGAATGAAGGAGCTTCTCCGGAGGAAGTAGCTTTTGCCCTTTTCCGCTACCTGGAAGAGACGCTCACGCGCGCGCTCGACCATTTGCTTTCTCAAGAGACGCGTCCGATTTTACTGAGCGGCGGTGTCGTCGCCAATCAACTGTTAAGGGAAGCCTGGCGTCAGACTTTTGCGGGCAGGGTGCCGCTTATTCTCGCACCCGTATCATATGCCGGAGACAACGCCCTGGGGGTTGCGCGTATAGCCTTGGCCCAGTGGAGAAAAGCCTTACAAAGGAGTTAAACCATAGCAATTCAGATAAAAACAACGAAGAAGGCATGATCATTCGAGTAAAAAAACGTTGAGTGAATGCTTTGTGTTAGGACTTTCGGAGAAGACATTGAGCGAAGAAAGGAAGACGACCCATGCCGGCACAACGAATGGATGGGCGACGGCTGGCTGCGCTTTACCGGGAAAAAGTGAAAGAAGAGGTTCTGGAACTGAAGACGCAGGGGATTTCTCCACGCCTTGTCGTCGTCCTCGTAGGGTCTGACCCTGCTTCTTTAACGTATGTCCAGAATAAGGTAAAAGCGGCGCAGGAAGGTGCGATACGTTCGGAAGTGTTGCGCTTTCCGGAGACGGTTCGAGAGGAAGAACTTTTAGAAACGATCGCGCGTTTGAGCGCTGATGACGATGTCGACGGCGTACTTGTACAGCTCCCGCTTCCCCAGGGACTGGATAAAGAAAAAGTGATCGAACAGATTGCGCCGGAAAAAGATGTCGACGGCTTTACATATCAAAACGTCGGTCGCGTCATGCTCGGTCAATCGCGTGCGCTTTACCCTTGTACACCGCAGGGCATTATTGCCCTTCTCGACGCTTACCGCATACCGCTGTTAGGTGAGGAGGCGGTCGTCGTCGGCCGCAGCGATATCGTCGGCAGACCGGTCGCCCAGCTGTTACTTTCGCGCCATGCGACGGTGACCATCGCACACTCGAAGACGCGTCATCTGGGAGAGATCACCCGGCGCGCGCAGGTGCTTATTGTAGCAGCGGGCGTACGCGAGCTTATCACCGGTGATATGGTAAAAGAAGGGGCGGTCGTCATCGACGTCGGTATCCACCGGAGGGCGGATGGAACACTGACCGGTGACGTCGAAGCGGATAGCGTACGTGAGAAAGCGCGCCTTTTATCACCGGTGCCTGGCGGGGTTGGTCCCATGACGATCGCCATGCTGCTCTTAAACACGGTTAAAGCCGCGCGACTGAGACGGGGGCTTCCTTTTCATGCGCCAACGATTATGTTTGCGGAATAAAAGACGTTAACAACGGTGGCCGCTTAAACATGTGAAGTGCTTGAACATCTCTGATGAGTGAATTAACTAAGCTAGCTTAAACATCTGGCATGGATGAAAGGGCTCCGTAGCGGCTTAAATAAGCGGCTTAAATAAAATGTATAACGGAATCGGGCGTCGTATGACAGGAACTAAGACGGAGAGGAGGAGGAGGATGTTTGAGCCAGCTGGTGCCGTGACGCTTACGGTGAGTGAACTTACGGCCATCATCAAAGACGTCATCGACCGGGAAAAAACGTTACAAAATGTCTGGGTCAAAGGGGAAATCTCGAATTTTCGTCATTATGCCGGGCGTCATATGTATTTTTCCCTGAAAGACAAACAGGCCGTCGTGAAAGCTGTCATGTTTGAAGGCTACAATCGCGTGCTTAAGTTTCGACCGGAAGATGGGCTGTCCGTCCTTGCCCGCGGTTATGTGAGCGTCTTCGAACGCGACGGGCAGTATCAGCTCTACGTCCAGGAAATGGTACCGGACGGTCTCGGCGCGCTGTATCTCGCGTTTGAACAACTGAAGAAGAAGCTTTCAGAAGAAGGCTTATTTGCGCGGGAAAGACCGCTCCCGCTTTATCCGCGGCGCCTGGCGCTTATCACCTCACCCAGCGGGGCTGCACTGAAAGACATGCTCACGACGTTAAAACGCCGTTTCCCGCTGGCCGAAGTGTGGATCATACCCTCCGTCGTGCAGGGGAGTGAAGCGCCTCAATCGCTCGTTCGGGCGCTTTCGTATCTTAGTACCTTAAAAGACTATGTTGATGTGGCGATCGTAGCCCGGGGCGGCGGATCGATCGAAGATTTGTGGGCGTTTAACGATGAAGCGGTGGCCCGCGCCATCTACGCTTCACCCGTACCGATTATAAGCGGTGTGGGTCACGAAACAGATGTGACGATCGCCGATTACGTCGCTGATTTTCGAGCGCCGACGCCGACCGGCGCGGCTGAACGCGCTGTGCCGGATCGGCGTGATCTACTGGAGCGATTGGGTACGATTCAAGTTCGTCTTCGGCGTACGATCTTAAACCGGTTGGAGCGGGAGGAGCGGCACCTCCGTCAGCTTATGCGAAGTTATGTGTTGCGTGATGCCGAGCGCCTCATCATTCCTTATCAGGAACGCGCAGTGCGTGCAGAGCAGATGCTGAAAAGTGCCTTTCAACAGCAATATGCCTTAAAAGCGCACCGCTTTTCTTTGCTGAAACATCGTCTGCCCCATCGTCATGCGTTCCGCGAACGGACGGAAGAGGCCCGAAAAAAGATTGATGGGCTAAGTGCCCGCGGTCAAAGATCGATCGTCAGACAGCTCATGTATCACCAGGAAAGACTGACGCAATGGACCAAACGGCTTGATGGTGCGAGCCCGCTTTCCTTACTTCGCCGAGGTTACGCGATCAGTATGCATCCTGATGGGCGGATTGTGCGCTCGATCGATGATGTGGCACCTGGCGAGACGCTTCTTACACGTCTTTACGATGGCGTTCTTGTGACGACCGTCTGGGAGATACGAAAGGAGAATCCCCATGCGTGACCTGAAGACGTTGAAGGAACAAGTGAAAGAACTCTCTTTTGAACGGGCGATGGAACGGTTGGAGGCCGTCGTCGAACAGTTAGAAAAAGGGTCGGTACCGCTGGAAGAAGCGATCGATCTGTATCAGGAAGGCATGCTCCTCGCCAAACATTGTGAAACAAAACTGTCGCAGGTGGAACAAAAAGTGCGCCTCCTCGATGAAGAAACACTTGGGGCGTTCACCCATGGAGGGCATGAGGAGACGGTCGATGTCGATCCGTTCGATATTGCGGATGAAGATTTGCCTTTTTAAAGTTATAAGTAAAAAGTATTTCTATCCATACTGAGCTCAGTTACAGAATAGCAAACGGTTTCATCCCTCGTCACATTCTTACAGATAGGACGGAAGCATGATGCAAGACATTCGCGCGTATATGCGTCTCGTTCAGGAAGAAACGGAGCGTGCCCTGAGGCGGTATCTGCCGAAGCATGCTCCGGATACGCTTCAAGAAGCGATCGCGTATTCTTTGTTTGCCGGTGGTAAACGTCTACGGCCGCTTTTTCATTTTGCAACGTTAGAAGCGCTCGGGGCGGAGCGGTCGATCGGTTATCCGGTAGTAGCCGCGCTGGAGATGGTGCACACGTACTCTCTCATTCACGACGACCTGCCGGCGATGGATAACGACGATTTAAGACGAGGCAAGCCGACAAACCACAAGGTGTTCGGGGAGGCCGTAGCCATTTTAGCGGGTGATGCCCTGCAAGCACAGGCTTTTTTCGCCCTGTCCGATCTTTTGTCTTTTCCCGGACTTCCTCCCGCCAAACTGCTCGTACTTTTTCAGGGGTTTGCCCGGGCCATCGGTGCTGAAGGGATGGTCGGAGGACAAGTTCTCGATCTTGAGGCAGAAGGGAAAAACATCGAATTGGATGCGCTCGAACATCTTCACCGTTTAAAAACTGGCTCGCTCATCGTGTTTTCCGTCGAGAGTGCGGCGATTCTCGGCGGCGCAAAGGCTAAAGAGCATGAAGCGCTGGTCAGGTATGCGCGGGCGCTGGGCTTGGCATTTCAGGTCCAAGATGATATTCTGGATGTAATCGGCGACGAAAAAATGTTGGGAAAAAAAACGCGTCAGGATGATATCCAGCAAAAATCGACCTATCCGGCGCTCATCGGCCTGGAAGAAGCGCAGAAGTTTCGCGATCGCCTCATCGAAGAGGCCAAACAGGCATTAGACGTTTTGACGGAAGAACGCCAGTCCATCCAGATCCTTTTTGCCATTGCCGACCTCGTCGGTACCCGTGAATCTTAATTTGAAATTATACCATCGAGAAATGGGTGACATGATGCTTTTAGAGACGATTCATTCACCTGAAGATGTTCGCGCGCTTCCTTCCTCGTCGCTTCCCGAGCTGGCTCAGGAAATCCGGGACTTCTTAATTCAATCGCTTTCTCAAACGGGGGGGCACCTCGCTCCTAATCTCGGTGTGGTGGAACTCACCCTGGCCCTTCATCGCGAATTTTATTCGCCGCACGACAAGCTTATTTGGGATATCGGCCATCAAGGGTATGTGCACAAACTGCTGACCGGGCGGCGCGAAAACTTTCCTACGTTGCGCAAGTTTGGTGGGCTTTCCGGTTTTTTAAAACGATCGGAATCGGTGCATGATATCTGGGAGGCAGGGCACTCCAGCACCTCGCTGTCTGCTGCACAGGGGATGGCGATTGCCCGTGATCTGAAAGGCGAAGACTATCATGTCGTGGCGATTATTGGTGACGGGGCATTAACTGGCGGTATGGCTCTAGAAGCACTCAATCACATCGGTCATGAAAAAAGGCGACTCATCATTATTTTAAATGACAACGAAATGAGTATTTCACCGAACGTCGGTGCGCTGCATCAATATCTGGGGCGGGTGCGCACGGCAACACCGTATCGGTGGGCGAAAGATGAATTTACAAACCTCATGAAACGTATTCCGGGGATCGGGGAGAGCCTCTTTAAAACCGCCGAACGTATGAAAGACGCGGTCAAAAAATTTTTTGTGCCGGGCATGCTCTTTGAAGAACTGGGGTTCACCTATCTCGGTCCGGTTAATGGGCATGATCTAAACGATCTCGAGACGACGTTCAAGATGGCCAAGAAAATACGTGGGCCGGTCCTCGTTCACGTCTTAACCGTCAAAGGACGGGGTTATCCGGCTGCCGAACGCGATGCTGATACGTATCACGGGTTAGGACCGTACAAAATCGAATCCGGTGAGATGATCAAAGTCGTCGGTCCGCCGAGCTACAGCTCGGTCTTTGCCGAAACGATGATCGAACTTGCAGAGCGCGATGCCCGCCTTGTGGTGATCACACCGGCGATGATCTCCGGATCCGGCCTGAAACCGTTTCAAAAAAAGTTTCCGGATCGTTTATTTGACGTCGGTATCGCCGAACAACATGCGCTCACGATGGCCGGGGGACTGGCAGCGGCGGGGCTGCGTCCGGTCGTTGCCATTTACTCGACCTTTTTGCAGCGTGCTTATGATCAGCTCATCCACGATCTGGCCCTTCAAAAGCTACCGGTCGTCTTAGCCATCGACCGGGCTGGACTGGTGGGAGCAGATGGCGAGACGCATCAGGGCGTCTTCGATATTCCCGCCTTACGGACGGTTCCGAATATAACGCTTACGATGCCCAAAGATGAAAGGGAACTGCGTGATCTTCTGTATACGGCGCTTCAGCATGAGGGGGGCGTCTTTGCCGTACGCTATCCTCGGGGGAGCGCAGCCGGCGTTCCGTACCGGGAGGTGCCTTTACAAACCATTCCGTTAGGGACCTGGGAAAAACTGGAAGAAGGTCAAGACCTTGCTTTCCTATCCGTCGGAGAGCATATGCTGGAGCTTGCGAAAAAATCGGCCGGGCGTCTTATCAGACATGGTCTTACCAGTACGATCGTGAATGCCCGTTTCATCAAGCCGCTCGATCAGCACATGCTGGAGGAACTTGTGCGAACCCACCGCCTTATCATTACGCTCGAAGAATCATCGCTTGCAGGTGGTTTCGGGAGTGCCGTCATGGAAACATTACAGACGCATGGCATCCCGATGAACGTCTTAAGGCTCGGCATACCGGACCGTTTTATCGAACAGGGTAGCCTTGCTGAGCTCCTCGCTACCTTGAACCTGACGCCGGAAGGGGTCGAAACGTGCGTGTTAAAAGCGTTTAAACAAACAATGAGACATGTTCAGTCCGGATAAGTTCAGGATAGTTCGGGATAGATCTCTATAAGTTTGATAGGATTGACACGCGCTAACCGAAAGACGGCTTTGAACGGAAGTAGGAGACTTGGATGGCACTCAAAAAAACGCGACTGGACATTTTGCTTGTACAAAAGGGTATCTTCCCAAGCCGCGAACAGGCACGTCGGGCGATTATGGCTGGGGAAGTCCTCGTCGATGATACTCTCGTCGACAAACCCGGAACGACCGTTACTGCAGATGTAAGCATTCGTCTCAAAAAAAAATCATCCCGTTATGTCAGCCGTGGCGGAGAAAAACTAGCGGCCGCGATCGAGGCCTTTGAGCTCGACTTCCGGGATGCTGTCGTCTTTGATGCAGGAGCCTCGACGGGTGGTTTTACCGATGCCGCTTTAACGTACGGGGCGCGGCTTGTCTATGCGGTCGATGTCGGCTACGGTCAGCTCGCCTGGTCGCTCCGTCAGGATCCGCGCGTGATCGTCATGGAACGGCAAAACATTCGTTATTTTGAACCGGCGATGTTACCGGGCCCACCTCCGGATATAGTCGTTGTCGATGTCTCTTTTATTTCACTCCGCCTCGTCCTACCACCCTTAAAGCGTTTGCTAAAACCCGGTGGTGCCTTTGTCCTTCTGGTCAAGCCGCAATTTGAAGCAGGTCCGGATGCAGTGGGCAAAGGAGGGATTGTACGCGATGCGCGGGTGCATGAAACGGTCCTTTTAAATATGCTGGATCTGCTTCGCTTCCTTGATCTTAGTGCGCTTGGCCTCATCCCTTCGCCCATCCGCGGTGGCGATGGGAACATTGAATTTTTAATGTATGCCCGTGCGCTCATGACCGATACGGTAGACGATAAGACAAGCAAGTCTTCTTCATCGCTGGTCGATGAACACGTCGTGCGCCGCGTCGTGCAGGAGGCACACAGCCATGAGACATAACATGTGATCGTTATCGATGACAACGTTTCAAGATCGGGCATGAAGGTCGGCATATGAGACGATAAGATTGTCAAGAAATCAGCGTTTTTCGGGATTCCTGGTCAACGCATGATAACTCCCGGCAATCCTTTTACCTACTTTAAGGAGGAACGCGATTCGTGCAAAGAACGCGAAGACTCGTTCGCATCAAACAACTCGTTCAAACATATGCGATTGAAACGCAGGATGAACTCGCGAATCGTTTGCGGGCGGAGGGTTTTGACGTCACCCAGGCGACCGTCTCCCGCGATATTAAGGCCTTGGGTCTGGTGAAGGTGCCGCAACCCGGCGGCGGTTATAAGTATGCGCTGCCACAAGAGGCTCCGGTTGCGAAAGATGATCGACTGCGTCGTCTCATGCTGGAGAGCTTTCGTTCCCTTGCCCAGACCGGTAATTTGCTCGTCTTAAAATCCGATCCTGGCAATGCCAATGCGTTTGGAGCGGTTTTGGATGAACTGGCCTGGCCGGGCCTCATGGGGACGATTTGCGGTGATGATACATGTCTTTTAATATGTCAGGATGAAAAGAGTGCGACGGCCATTCGAGAGAGACTGGAACAGCTGGACGCATAACGATCTGAAGCGCATGATTGTACACTGCACGCCTTCATGATATGTTGCATCATCACGCCATATATTCCTAAACATACATTAAAAGATAAGATTGGGAAGAAGGGGCCGGAAAAAGGAGGGTTGGCATGCTCGTTCGCTTGGACATACAATCGATTGCCGTGATCGAATCCTTAACGGTTATGTTTGAACCGGGTTTTAATGTCATCACCGGTGAATCGGGTGCAGGCAAATCGGTCCTTCTGGAAGCGATTGCACTTCTACAGGGCGAGCGTGCACCGCTCGGTATTGTACGGCACGGTGCAAAAAAAGCGGTGGTAGAAGCAATGTTTACCTGGGATCATGTTCCTGGATCGCTTCTCGATGTCGTGCGTCGCCTCGATCTTCCCTATTCTGATGAAGACCGTCTGCTTCTGGTGCGCCGGGAGATAACGGATCAAGGTCGAAGCAGCGCCAAATTGAACGGGAAGATCGTTCCTTTGGCGGTGCTCCGAGAAGTCGTCCCGTTGCTTTTCAGACTAAACCGCCAGCACAGCGTGTATCAGCTGGTTGATGCAAAAAATCACCTGTTCTGGATCGATCAGTATGGTCAGAGCGTGCTTAACCCTTTAAAAGAAATGTATCAAGAAGCGTTTGAGACCTATCGCGCCGCTTATGAGCGCTGGCAAAACCTTACGGAAAGAAGAGAAAAGACTCTTTCTGAAAAGCGCTACCTGGAAGAAGCGCTTCAGGAAATCGATCAGGCGGCGCTTCAGCCCGAAGAAGAAGCGCGCTTAAAAAAAGAGCGCGAACGTCTGCGCTACCGCGAGCGTATTCTTAAAAACCTCTCGCAGGCGTATCAGGTCTTATCCGGGGAACATCAGGCCTTAGATCGTCTGCGCGTGGCGCGTGCGCTTCTGCAAGAAGCGTCGGGCTGGGACGAAGATCTTGGTGACGTTTTTGAGCGACTGGAGACGCTCATCGACGGGCTGGAAGAAGTTTCATACCGATTGCGCGATGCCATCGAGGAAGAACCGTATGAAGAAGGACGTCTGGACCGGATAGAAAAGCGTCTTATCGTCATCGATCGGCTGAAAATAAAATACGGTGATACGGTCGAAGCGATCCTTAAATTTCGTGACAAGGCGTATGAAACATTAACCGCGCTGGAAGAAACGCTGTCGCAGGAACCCTCCATTCAAAAGGAGCTTGAGGCCGCCTTTCAGTCCTTCTACCGGGCGGGTCGCGCACTTAGCGAAGCGCGCCGGACTTGCGCCAAAAAATTACAAGACGCGGTGACAGGGCGTTTAGGTGACCTTTACTTAGGCCATGCTAAGTTTGAAGCGGTCTTTAGCGATCGCACGCCGGATGAACACGATGCCAAGGCTCCATCGCCGGGCGGGCTTAAGGATGGATTTGAGCAGGTTGTATTTTATTTTCAGGCCAACCCCGGGGATGAACTGCGCCCACTGGCAGAGGTTGCCTCCGGTGGTGAGCTATCCCGCGTGGCCCTTGCGTTAAGCGCAGCGCTTGCGCATACAGAAGAACCGATGTGCCTTATTTTTGATGAAATCGATACCGGTGTTGGTGGTAAAATCGGTGAGGCGATCGGCAAGCTTTTGACCGAAATCAGCAGACGCCATCAGGTTATATCCGTGACCCACCTGCCACAGGTGGCAGCTTTTGCCGATCTGCAGTGGCTCATGCAAAAAAATCAAGACGGCGCGGAAACGGTTGCCCTCTTGACACCGTTAGATGAGTCCTCCCGCGTTCAGGAACTGGCGCGCATGCTGGGAGGGGCAAAACTGACGGCGACCGCGCATGAGCATGCGCGCGCACTCATCGCGCAGGCACGGGAACATAAAAAAAGTGCGATGACATCGAACGTGATGACGCCCGACGAACGTGTAAACTGATCACGCTGCATGATCGCCTTCACATAAACCTGGTACCATTTACGTGTTTAAACAACGGAGGAGGCGGTAAAATTATAGTTACAGCGCAAGCGGGGGTGAAGGAAGAGAAAGGGAGTGCGTACCGGTGAAACGTCGCGATACGATGCGTCTTTGGTTGTCATTGTTGGCAGTATTAGGAACGCTTCTTATGCTGAGATCCCCTTATCTCTCGCCCCTGCTCAGCCTGCCTGATGAACTGCGAATCGTTGTCGGTGAGCAAAAACAGCTGGCCCAAAGTCCTCTTTTCCGCTGGGTTCTAAGGCAAGGGGAAGCCCTGACCATGCGTTCTACGCCGACGTTTTTAGAAGCGACGGCCAAAGACGCGCCCGGTGAGGAGACGATCGACCTCAAACTCGGATCACTCATCGTTCGTTCGGTAAATGTTCAAGTGCTTCCAGAACGCAAAGTTTATCCCGGCGGTCAGTCTATCGGTGTCAAACTGCGCTCGGCCGGCATTATGGTCGTCGGCTATAAAAAAGTGCCGATTGCCGATGGACCGCCGGTCTCTCCGGCAGAAGCGGCCAGTATTAAAGTGGGGGATCGCATTGCGCGCATTGACGGCCAGGAACTAAAAGAGGCCACGGAATTGACCCGTATCGTGGAAAAAGCCGGGCGCTCCGGTAAGACGGTGACCTTAGAAGTGATGCGGGGGACCGAGCGTCTAACCGTTCCCATCAAACCCGTGCTGGATTCACAGGATAACACCTTTAAACTTGGTCTTTTTGTGCGGGATTCGGCGGCCGGAGTAGGAACGTTCACCTTTTATGATCCGGAAAAACAAACCTATGGTGCGCTCGGCCATGTCATCAGTGATCTCGATACGAACCGGCCGATCGTCGCCGGCGGTGGGGCGATTTTACCTTCCCTGGTGACATCGATCGATCGGGGGGAAGCCGGTAAACCCGGAGCCATACGCGCCGTCTTCCCGGAAGACGGAAGCCCGTTGGGGACGATTGAACGGAACTCTGCTTACGGGATCTTCGGACGCATAGCCGAGATGCCTTCGCATCTTTTATATAGCGAACCGATACCGGTTGCGCTCGCTGAAGACGTGCACGAAGGACAGGCAGAAATACGGACGGTCATTGATGGCCAGACCGTCGAACGATTTACGATCGAAATAGAGAAGATTGTGGAGCAAAAGGTTCCTACAACGAAAAGCATGATTATTCGCGTCACCGATCCCAGATTGCTCGAAAAAACGGGTGGGATCGTGCAGGGCATGTCGGGTTCGCCCATTATACAGGATGGTAAGCTGGTCGGAGCGGTGACCCATGTCTTTGTGAATGATCCGACCAGAGGTTACGGTGTTCTCATTGAATGGATGCTTCAGGAAAGCGATCGAATGTTGGGGACAAGACTTCAGCATACACGTGACAAGCGGGTGGAAAGCCCGCTTTTTTTTAATGCGGTTGTCCTGTCGAAATACGTCGATCACAGCGAAGAATTTGTACGATTATGTCCAACTTTATTAAGTTTACGTTAAAAAGTACTTTGCAGCAGGAATTCTTAGGCACTTGTCGAAAAGATGTACTGTCATTATTTTAATCTAACGGGTCAAAACGATCTAAATTTTAGGAGGTCTCTCAATGATCGAAGTGATGATCGCCGATGACAATCGTGATTTTGTAAGACAGCTCAGCCAATTTTTAAATGCTCAGGAAGATATGAGCGTCGTGGCTTTCGCGCACAACGGGCAAGAGGCCATCCAGCTATTAAAACAGCATACACCGGACGTTTTGCTCCTGGATATCATCATGCCCGTGGTCGACGGTATCGCCGTTTTGGAAGCACTCGATTTGGAAGCACGACCGGGCATGAAGACGATCGTCCTTTCGGCTTTTGGCCAGGAAGAGACGACACAACGCGCGGCCCTTTATGGAGCGTCTTATTTTATGCTAAAACCACTCGATTTTGATATGCTCGCACGCCGTATTCGGGAAATATGTGCGCATTCCGGGCATGTTCGGGAAGAGTACGCACCGTATAAGAGAACGGTTGATGCTTTGGGTTCCCTTGAGCACCCAGGAGAGGAGCCTTCCAAACCTAAAAGTGACTTCAAATCAGGCGATGCCCAGCTGGAAGCCAAAATCACAGCTCTTTTGCATGAAATCGGTGTCCCGGCCCATATCAAAGGGTACATATACTTGCGGGAAGCGATTGCTAAAGTGTATCACCGGATCGATTATCTCGGTTCCATCACCAAAGCACTTTATCCTGAAATCGCCGAAATGTACGGCACGTTACCGACCCGCGTAGAACGCTCCATTCGCCACGCCATAGAAGTCGCCTGGCAGCGCGGGAATTTAGATACACTGGCGAAATATTTCGGAGCGACGGTGAGCCAGTACAAAGCCAAGCCGACCAACAGTGAGTTTATCGCCATGCTCGCCGATCGCCTGCGTATTGAGGATAAGGTGCTCCGTTCCTAGAGGTGTCTTCGAGACAGATTTTATTTCATATCTTTTGCTGCGTTTCGTACCGGTTGTCGCGCTGTGTTGAACCGATTGTTGTGCTTGGATCGGTCTTTCATGCGTACAAACGCCCACGCAACTGAAAAAAAGATGTATCATGATGTATAAAATCTATATCCATGGGGACGCTAAAGAAAAAGCCATGATAAAAAAGGGGCAGGTTAAGCTTTGGAACAACACGGCTTTTTCGAGGCGCCCTTTTTTTGGCGCGGACGGTATCGTTTTCATCCTTTGACTAAGCGCCTTCTTCACCGGTTTCAGCCGGGTGAGCTTATGTTCCTTCAACACAGCGATCTCGATCGGCTCATGGCGGCCTCAATTGCCCGTAAACTGCCGGTGGCGATCGTAAACTTGCGCCCCTATCTCAGCGGCCAATATGCGGCACCGGGCGTCTATGATCTTATGGAGACGGGTATTCCTTTGTTTGAAACAGGTGACGGAGCGGGCCGTCTTCTGACATTTTTAAAGAACTATCCGGTCGGACATGCTGTCCTATGGAGAAGACGTCTTTATATTACTGCTTCTGACCAGATGCTTATGACTGTGCTCCGTCCTGTTCGACCGCCCACACTGCAAAGAGAGCTGATCCGCTTAAAAGAAACGTGGCAGGCTCGATTTCGAGACATAGCTTACAATACGGCCGTATTTATGCAGCAAGAGGTTGAAACGATGGGTGCGCCCTATGTATGGCCGGCAGTTACCGAACAATTAAAGGGGAAAACGGTCCTCATCCTCATCCGTTCGGCGACGAGTGAAGCCGATCTTCAAGCGCTGCATCAGGCCTATGATCTTTCAGACTGGATGTTCATCGGTGTCGATGGCGGGGCAGATAGCCTGTTAACGTACGGTTTGAGACCGCACTTTGTGGTGGGGGACTTTGACAGCGTGAGTGATCGGGCGCTCACGCTCTCTTTGGAACGGTTACTCCATGTCTATGCTGATGGACGGGCACCGGAGAGGGAACGCCTGCTTAAGCTTAACCTTCCGTTTTACACGATCAGCGTCCCCGGAACGAGTGAAGATGTGGCCATCCGGATGGCGGTTGAAAGCGAGGCAGAGACGATTTTTGTCATCGGCCGGCATCATACGTTACTCGATGCCCTGGAAAAAGGACGTAAAGGTCTTTCTAGTACAGTTTTACTGACGCTTATGTACGGTCATCGTTTTGATGACTTAACCGGTTTTGCCGATTGGCAAAAGCGGTTTGCACAAAAGGGACATACAGCGCCCGACGTTCCGTCCGTCTCAGATGGAACATGGACAGGGACGGATACGGTATGAAGACGAGCATCATTATCCCCAGTTACAATATGGCCGAATCGCTCAAGGCAACGGTCGATGCCCTGCTCGAGAACCCTTTTTTCGATGAAATTGTGATCGTTGATGATGGGAGCCGCGACCGGACGTCGTCTCTCGACTGGCCCAAAGGGGTGCGCACCGTTCGTCTTGCCCGTAATCACGGCAAAGGCTATGCGCTCTCCCAGGGAATCGTCGCGGCGAGCCATGAGCGATTGATCTTAACTGATGCCGATCTAGCCGGTGAAGCACCTAAACTCAGGAGATTCCTTGATATGAGCGCTGACGTGCTGCCATACATCATCGGCGTCTTGCCGCGCAGCGAACAAGGTGGTCTGGGCCTCGTGGAGCGATGGAGCCGACAGGCCATTTATGAACGTACGGGTCTTAAGCTCAAAGCTCCGCTTTCCGGGCAACGGCTCATCCTCCGTCGCTGGCTTCTCCCATATACACGTTCTTTTCCGGTCGGCTGGGGTATTGAAGTGTATTTAACCCTCTTACTGGCCCGCTTGCGCCTCTATCCGCTAGAAGTCGATCTGCCCATTCGACATGTTGGCCGCGGACGAAATTTCTCCGGTTTTCTGCATCGGGGCCGGCAAGGGCTCGATATCATGCGTGTTCTGGCTCGCTGGGATGCCGAATATAAAATGCGCGGTCGGCATGCAAAGTAAACGAAGCGCATGCATCTTTTATCAAGGGATGTGTCAAGCCGCCTGAGATGTCAAGCCATTTCAAACCAACGCTTAATGAGTAAGGAGTTTAAAAAACGCATGCAACTTACAGGCTGCCATTTAATCAGTCTTGCAATCGGTGTGCTCTGGGCAGGGCTGCTTTTTAGGCTATATAGGAAATATGCATGCATCAAGCAATGGCTCGTTCCGAATTGGATACATGAACGCATTCCGACGGGAGGCGGTGTGGTCTACATCTTATTTATCATCCCGTATATGCTGCACGATGTCGTTTTTGATATGCTCTCCCATGGTAGTTTTGATTTCTTCAAGACCAGAACACTTTTAATACAGGGCTTGATCAGTGTTGGCGTTCTGATCGGCTGGTATGATGACGTCTACGGCAACCGACAGGTGAAAAGTATTCGCGGTCATCTTCAGGCTTTATGGAAGAGAGGTGAGGTGACGAGCGGCATCATGAAACTCCTTACGCTTCCTCTCATCGGAGCACTCATTGCGTTCGTTCATGCTGAGAACGTCAGGCAAGAATCTGGGTGGGGGATGGTTTTAGACCTCGTTAAAGGTGCGTTTCTTGCTGGAGTGCTCACGCATGTTTTCAACCTGCTTGATCTACGCCCGCTGCGCGCTGTAAAAGGATGTTTACTTTTGCTCACGGCCACCCTGCTTGTTGGGCTTGGGAGCGGTAGCATCGGGGCATCGGTTAAAGGGGCGCAGATGATGTCTATATCATCGATAGCGTCAATGACGTCCATCTCATCAATATTATCTAGCCCCATGACTATATTATCTAGCCCCACGACAGCGTCTACAGTGACTGCAGCGTCTATCATGTCTGAGACATCCTTTGGGGTGTTTTTACTCGTCATGAGCCTCTTTGAAGCCCGGCGTAAGCTGATCATCGGAGATGCTGGTGCTCTGTTGATGGGGCTTTGGCTCACCCATGTCGCACTCGCTTGGACACCAGTTTTTTTCCAGATTTTGCTCATCGTTATTCTTTTACCGGTCATCGTTTATGCTGAAAAATACTCATTAAGTCGCTTGATTGAAAAACACCCCTGTCTAAGAGCGTTTGACACCTGGGGTGTGCGTTGAAGTCTTTTTCTCTTTATTTTTTTTGGCCTTTTGCCGTCGGCGATACCATTTAATAAATTTGGGCTGGGTATAACTGCGTTTGACATCACGATAAAAGTTAAAACCAGCGAGAAAAGCGAGCCCCGTGATAAAAAAAATAAACCCGAAGAGCACTTTCCACCAGCGAAAACCAATGCCGGAGAGTGCACTGAAAAAGCTATCCTTCAGCCAGTCCAAACCGATGGCGCTCAGTAGGCCGAAAAAAGCGAGAAAAATGAGGGCCAGGGTGCGCTGCCTTATCAGTTTATTCCGTTCAGACGGAGAAAGTGTTGACCGGTTTGTGGCAAGCTCAGTTTGATTGGTTTGATCGCCAGGATCAAGATGCGCTGCATCAGGTGAGACTTGCTTAACCGGTGCTTGGTTTGATCGGGTCATGCCTCTATCCCTTCCTTTTGTTATGTTCAGTATAGCATAGATAGGACCGGCTTGCACTCCGTACGTGTGTGCATGTGAAGATGCATGATGGGACGTCTTATCCTTTGCACCATCATGCACTTTGTCAAGGAACATACGGAATGATCCTGAATGACTTTAATAGAAAAATAGACTCACTATTCCTATTAATTTTAAGTGATGAACTTTAATAGATACGATTAAAAAGTATTGACAAAAATGTGTCCTTCAACGAAAATAAAAGAGAATCCATTTAGAAAGCGCTTACAATAACTTCATGAAAAAAGGATGGACAGCTTTTTATCTTTACTTTCTCTTTTTTTTGGGTAACAATGGAAGAGGTATATGAGGAGGATGAACATGCGGGTACTGGAAACGATGCATTCCTTTGATCATGAACAGGTCGTCTTTTGCCAGGACAAAACGGCAGGACTGAAAGCGATCATTGCTATCCATGATACGACACTTGGTCCGGCGCTCGGCGGACTTCGCATGTGGCCGTACGCCAGCGAAGAGGAAGCGCTCATTGACGTACTTCGTCTTTCACGCGGGATGACATACAAAAATGCAGTGGCTGGGCTCAACCTCGGCGGCGGAAAAGCGGTCATCATCGGTGACCCGCGCAAAGATAAAAGTGAAGCGCTGTTCCGTGCATTTGGCCGGTGTGTGGAAAGCCTGGGCGGTCGGTACATCACGGCGGAAGACGTGGGGACGACCGTGCAAGATATGGACATGATTCATGAAGAAACGAATTATGTTACGGGTATCTCACCGGCTTTTGGTTCCAGCGGTAATCCTTCCCCGGTCACGGCTTACGGTGTGTATCAGGGGATGCGGGCTGCAGCACAGAAAGCGTTCGGTTCTCCGTCGCTTAAAGATAAGCGCGTGGCCATGCAGGGATGCGGGTCCGTTGCCTATCATCTGGCGCGACACCTGCATGAGGAAGGGGCAGAGCTTTATGTCACCGATCTCTATGAAGACAATGTGGAACGATTTGTCCGCGAGTTCGGTGCCAAACCTGTAGCGCGAGATGCGATTTATGATGTAGATGCGGATATATTTTCACCCAATGCGCTGGGCGGTATTTTAAACGATGATACTCTTTCCCGACTCAAAGTGAAGGTGATCGCCGGACCAGCCAACAATCAGCTTCAAGAAGATCGTCACGGTGATATCCTCTATGAAAAAGGAATACTTTATGTACCGGATTTCGTGATCAATGCCGGGGGCGTAATTAACGTCGCCGATGAATTAGAAGGGTATAATCGCGAGCGCGCCCTAAAGAAAGTTGAGCGCATCTACGATAACGTCCTTATCATCATGGAGATCGCCGAACGTGAACATATATCGCATGCTGCGGCGGCCAATCGGCTGGCCGAAGAACGCATTCGCACCATCGGTCGTGTTCGGAAGACGTTTTTGCCCCAGGAAAAAAATATGTTAAACCTCGGGAAAAGGGGGTGAAGGTTACCTTTTCCTTCTTCGGCTTGAAGTCTTCTTTTAGGCTTTTAAACGTGGAAGGGGGTGACCGGGGATGAGTCAAACATATGATATTGTTTTTTTAGGCGGTGGACCGGCGGGGTATGTGGGCGCCCTTTTTGCCCAGAAGCTGGGACTCAAAGTGGCCATCGTCGATCGCGACGGTTTGGGCGGGACGTGTCTCCATCGCGGCTGCATTCCTTCTAAATCCCTCTTAAAATCTGCCGAAATGTACCGGGAACATCACCGGGGTCGGGACTTTGGAGTAGAAAGCGAGGGCGTCCGTTTTCATTGGGACGTTGCGTTAAAGCGTGCCCATGAAGTCATAGAAACGCTGGAGAGAGGCATTCAGTTTTTAATGAAAAAAGGTGCCATCGACGTCTACAGCGGACACGGCCGACTCCTAGGTCCTTCCATCTTTGCACCGCAAGCGGGTACGATTAGCGTCATACCAGCGCGGGAAGCGGCGTCGGGATTGAGCGAGGGAGAGCTTATCAGCGGTACACACGTCGTGTTGGCGACCGGATCTAGACCGAGATCGCTCCCGGGTCTTACACCTGATGGCCGACGCATTTTTGACAGTGACAGCCTTTGGAAAATGGAGACGCTTCCGAAAAGTGTGGTTATCCTTGGCGGCGGTGTGATCGGTGTTGAATGGGCTTCTCTCTTTCACGATTTGGGCGTCGAGGTGACCGTCGTAGAAATGACAGATCGACTTTTACCGGGCGAAGATGAAGAGATCAGCCGGGAACTCATGAGATTGTATAAGAAAAAAGGGATTCGTCTTTATCTGGGATACGAACTCGACCGAGAGCGGCTGCATGTCACGGATCACGGCGTAGATGTCGTGCTTCGCCCGCGGCGTTATAACACGAGCGATCGAAATTGGCACGGTGAGGAAGGCGCGCGTACCGATCGTGAGGTCGCTTCTGCGCACACGGATGCGTCCGGACCTCTTGAGACGACTTTAACGGTAGAGGCGCTCATTGTGTCGGTCGGGCGCGTGCCGAATATTGAAGATATCGGCCTTGAAAATACGCGTATCCGTACGAAGGACGGGGCGATTGTCGTAAACGATACGTATCAAACCGACGAGGCGCATATCTATGCGGTGGGCGATGTGATCGGCGGGTTGATGTTAGCCCATCTCGCTTCCCGGGAAGCCATCGAAGCTGTCTTACACATGACGGGTAAAGGGGGACAGCGCGTTGATCCCAAGCTTGTGCCAAAGGCGACCTATAGCTATCCGGAAGTCGCGAGCATGGGTTGGACCGAGCAAGATGCACGGCAGGCAGGGTACGCGGTCGGCGTGGCTAAGATGCCGTATCGGGCCATCGGTAAAGCGCTGATCGAAGGTGAGCATGATGGCTTTTTAAAGCTTGTCTACGACCGGGATAGCGAAGATGTGCTCGGCGTGCACATCATCGGCGTGAGAGCAACAGAGCTCATCGGTGAAGCATCGCTTGCGCGTTTTATGGAGATGAGTCCGTGGGAACTCACCCGCGTCATTCACCCGCATCCGACGCTCTCTGAACTCCTGGGAGAGGCGGCGTTTATCGCCGAGGGCACGGGAGTGCACAGCGGCGCATGATGGAAAGGAAAGAATAAGACTGTGCAGCAGAACAAGATATGACACAATGAGCAAAGTGAAGCAGCAGAACATGATATGACGCAGTGACCAGGACTGTTTGGCGCAGGATATGGTACTAATTTGCTGTCATCAAGGAGGTAGGGACGATGGATCATCGGAAAGCGTCGCTTCGCGATGAAGAGGTCATTCAGATCTATCGAACGATGTATCTGGCGAGGAAGCTCGACGAACGGCAGTGGATGCTCAATCGTACGGGTAAAATTCCTTTTGTCATCTCTTGCCAAGGACATGAAGCCGCACAGGTCGGTGCGGCCTGGGCGCTTCAGGCCGGATCGGACGCTGTCTTACCGTATTATCGCGATCTCGGAGTGGTGCTCACGCTCGGCGTGAGTCCACGCGATATTATGCTTGCGGCTTTTGCCAAAGCAGAAGATCCATCGAGCGGCGGTCGGCAGATGCCCAACCACTTTAGCGATCCGACCCTTAATATATTTACCCAGTCATCCCCGACGGGTTCGCAAATTCCGCATGCTGTCGGTTTTGCCTGGGCCTTCAAAGTGCGTGGTGAGCAAAAAGTGGCTTTTGTTAGCTTCGGTGACGGGACGTCCAATCAGGGTGATTTCCATGAAGGACTCAACTTTGCCGGGGTGCATCGTTTGCCAGTCCTTGCCTTTGTAGAAAACAACACCTATGCCATCTCCGTCCCTTACCATAAGCAGGTTGCCTCGAAAACGATTGCTGAGCGAGCCCAAAGCTACGGGATGGAAGGTGTCCTCGTCGACGGAAGCGACCCTTTTCTCGTGTATGAGGCCGTAAAAAACGCACGTGAGCGGGCGCTCGAAGGGTTAGGCGGAACGCTCATCGAAGCCCGTGTCTCCCGGCTCGTGCCACATTCCAGTGATGACGACGATCGGACGTATCGCGACCAAAAGGAATTAGAAGAAGAAAAGGCACGCGATGCACTCGGGAAAATGCGCACCTATATCCTGGATAAGTCACTCATCGATGATGCGGCACTTGAGCAGCTGGAAAAAGACGTGATGGATATTGTAAATGACGCGACCGCCTATGCGGAACGTGCACCTTATGCCGACCCTTCCACCGTCAAACGTTACGTTTATGCTGAAGCTGAGTGAGGGCGACCCAAGGGAAGGAGGATGAAGCGCGTGACGGTTCGATCCTATATAGAAGCGATAACAGATGCTTTAAGGCAGGAGATGGCGCGCGATGAGCGTGTCT
This sequence comes from Candidatus Carbonibacillus altaicus, assembly GCA_003050645.1. Lineage (GTDB taxonomy): Bacteria > Bacillota > Bacilli > Thermicanales > DSM-22653 > Carbonibacillus > Carbonibacillus altaicus. The sequence continues at coordinate 15,850 of PEBX01000012.1, read as the reverse complement.
TTATACTCGGCGAAGACGTGGGAAAACGCGGTGGTGTGTTCCGGGCGACGATGGGGCTCATGGAAGAATTCGGCGAGACACGTGTGGTGGATGCGCCGCTTGCTGAATCGGCCATCGTGGGTGTTGCGATTGGGGCAGCGGGTGCGGGTCTGAGGCCAGTCGCTGAAATCCAATTTGCCGACTATATTTTTACGGCGACCAACCAGATCATGAATGAAGCGGCCAAAATCCGTTATCGTTCCAATAACGACTGGAGCGCTCCGCTCGTCATTCGGACGCCTTATGGTGGAGGGATTCACGGGGCGCTCTATCATTCGCAAAGCATCGAAAAAATCTTTACCGGCGTGCCCGGTCTGCGTGTGGTCACGCCGTCTGATCCCTATACAGCCAAAGGCCTGCTTATCGCTGCCATTCGAAGCGATGATCCAGTCTTGTTTTTGGAACACAAAAGGTTGTATCGCCTTCTAAAAGCAGAGGTTCCCGATGAACCGTATACACTTCCCTTAGATCGTGCGCGCGTGAAGCGGGAAGGGGACGATCTTACGGTCATCAGTTACGGATATACCCTCTATCAAGTGCTGGAGGCGGCCGAGCATCTGGCCGGAGAAGGGATCAGCACGCATGTACTCGATCTCATCAGCCTCTATCCGCTCGACCGCGAGGCGATCATCCGGGCTGCAGCGCGGACCGGGAAAGTTCTCATCGTACATGAAGATAATCTGGAGGGTGGGGTCGGCGGCGAAGTCGCAGCGATCATCGCCGAGGATGCATTTTTTGATCTGGACGCACCAATTCGTCGTCTCGGCGGTCTCGATATTCCGGCCATGCCCTATGCGCCACCGTTAGAAAAAGCCTTTTTACCGCAAACCGAAGAAATCATGGAAGCGATGCGCGCGCTGGCACACTTTTGATGTCTGAGTCAAACGGACATAGGATAGTATGTGGGAACATAAGGAGGGGGTAGTGTGACGCAACCGAAAATCATATCGATGCCCAAGCTGGGTGAAAGTGTGACGGAAGGCACGATCGTTCGCTGGCTCGTTCAACCGGGCGATACCGTAGCTGCCTACGATCCGTTGTGCGAGATCGAGACGGACAAAGTGACGGCAGAAGTGCCGGCGCCTGAGGCTGGTCGCATTCTTGAGATTATTGTCTCCGAAGGTGAGACGGTTGCGGTGGGAACGCCGATTGCCCGTCTCGAGTCGAATGACGCATCTCAAATCGACCAGGTGAGAGAACTTAACGAACCGACGAAAGAAGAAGAAAAAAAGAGATCGATGAACGGTCCCATCTATCCTGCCAAGCCCGAGTCCTCCTCGCCCGACCTTACAACCGCCACAGATAAGCGCAGGCGCTATTCTCCAGCTGTCTTAAAACTCGCTGGCGAACACGGGATCGATCTCAGTCAGGTGGTAGGAACGGGCGAAGGGGGAAGGGTTACACGCAAAGACGTACTGAACTTTATAGCCTCTGGAAAGCACACATCGACTCAGCCCGCGCCTGAAAAGCCGCAGGCACCTTCTTATGTCGCAGAAGGTGCGACGACGAAAAAACAGACTGAATATACGCCTTCTCGTGCACAATCGCTTTCGATAACTTCCCGGGAAACACTGCTTCAAGAGGCCGAAGTGCCGCCTGCAGAACGGGGAGATACGCTCGTAGCGGTTTCCAGCGTACGTCGAACGATTGCCCGGCGGATGGTAGAGAGCAAACATACCGCACCGCATGCCTGGATGATGGTCGAAGTCGACGTGACGAAACTCGTTCGGTACCGCGAGAAAATAAAAGAGCAGTTTTTTAAGCAGGAAGGTATCCGCTTAACGTATTTACCATTTTTTATCCAGGCTACGATTCGTGCCCTCAAACAGTATCCCGTTCTCAATGCCAGCTGGACCGATGAGGGAATTTTGTATAAAAAAGATATTCATATTTCGATTGCCGTTGCCCACAATGATCTTTTATATGTGCCGGTCATTCACCATGCTGATGAAAAATCGCTCATCGGTCTTGCGCGTGCCATCGATGACCTCATCCGGCGTACGCGAAACGGAAAACTGACCATTGAAGACACCGAGGGTGGCACCTTTACCGTCAATAATACCGGCGCATTTGGTTCGATTCTCTCTATGCCGATTATCAATCAACCGCAGGCTGCCATTTTATCCGTAGAAGCGATCGTCAAGCGCCCGGTGGTTATCGACGAGATGATCGCCATTCGCGACATGGTTAACTTGACGCTCTCCATTGACCATCGTGTGTTGGACGGTGCCGTCGCTGGTCGTTTTTTGCAGAAAATCAAGCACGATCTGGAAAACTTTGAGCCGGATGCTGATCACAGCTAAACATTGACGTGCCTTTTGCCGATACCTAAAATAAAGGCGGCAGAAGGCGTTACATCTACAGATCTCCGCCGATGTTGCGGGGATCTGTTTGTCGCTTTAAGAAAGAAAAAGTGACGATGGAGAGGAGCTTCTATGGAACTTTCGACGATTATCGGCCTGATCGTTGGTTTTATTGCCGTATTTTGGGGGATGGTCTTAAAAGGCGCACCGCTTTCTTCGCTTTTTACCAATCCAGCGGCCTATTTGATCATTATTGGTGGAACGATCGGGGCGGTCATGAACGCTTTTCCGATGAGTGAGCTGAAAAAAGTACCGTCTTTGTTCAGACTCATTTTTAGGGGACAGACATTAGAAGATCCGGAAACGATCATCGACCAGTTTATGAACTGGGCGCAAATTGCCCGCCGCGAAGGATTGCTCGCCCTTGAAAATTCACTGGATGATATTAAAGATCCTTTTTTAAAAAACGGAATGAAGATGGTCGTTGATGGACGCGATATCGAATTTATCCGCGACGCCTTGGAACAGGATTTGGAGGCGATGGAAAGAAGGCACCAAAACGGTGCTAAAATATTTGAACAGGCCGGTACATATGCTCCGACGCTCGGCGTTTTGGGTGCGGTGATCGGCTTGATTGCTGCACTCGGAAATTTGAGCAACACCGACGTGCTCGGGCATTCGATCGCCTCAGCGTTTGTGGCGACGCTCCTCGGTATTTTTACCGGTTATGTACTGTGGCACCCGTTTGCCAATAAACTTAAAACGTTAAGTAAGCAGGAAGTTGCTTTAAAACAGCTTATGATCGAAGGTATTCTATCCATTCAGGCAGGGATATCGCCTGCCAATATCGAAGAAAAATTGCTCGTATATTTACCGGCAACCGAGCGTGAACGACGGGCGGCGAGAAAAAATGAAAAAGCGTAAACGCAGTCACGACGAAGAGCGTATCGATGAAACGTGGCTCATTCCTTATTCTGACCTGCTAACCTTACTGCTGGCTTTATTCATCGTCCTTTTTGCAATGAGCGAGATCGATGCGAATAAAGTAGCCAAACTGGCGAACGCTTTTAATATTGCTTTTCAAGGTGGGAGCGGCGTCTTAGAATTTGAACAGCCGGTCAAACCGCAAGATACGCTTCCGTACGTGCCGAGGCGAGATCCAACGGATGAACATAACTTATCCTCTGATCCGGAAAAGACGGCGCGCGTCAATCCGGAAGATAAAGCCAAACTCGAGCGCATCCAGCAGGAAGTACAGGCGCTTCAAACCATTCAAAACGCCATCCAGACGTATGTCAGTGAACACGGTTTGACCGATTATATTAGTACGATTATGGATAATGAAGGACTCAAAATTTTGATCGGGGAGCGGGCCCTATTTCCTTCGGGGAGCGCTGCGCTTACAAAAGACGCGCTATCGACTGTCGAGGACATCTCGATGATTCTGGAGCAGGCATATCCGCGCCATATTTCGATCATCGGTCATACAGACAATGTACCGATTCATACCGCACAATTTCCTTCCAATTGGGAGCTTTCTGTGACGCGGGCAGCCAATTTTTTACAGGCTCTTTTGAAAAACCCCAAACTCGACCCGAGTACGTTTCGGATCATCGGTTATGGCGAATTCAAGCCTGTTGCGGATAATCGAACACCCGAAGGCCGTGCCCAAAACCGACGGGTTGAGGTCGTCATCGATCCTCTGATCTCGCTCGTAGAATAATGGACGGATGCCCTTATATCTAGCATATGAATCAAAATCGTTATCAGCACCTAAGCACCGCCTGAAAATCTTTTTCTCATGCCTCAGGCCGGTGCTTTTTGTTATGAAGAAGACATACATTAAGCGAGGAGGGATGATAATGATTCGCTATGCCGAAGGGCGCGTTGTGGCCATTCATGAACGGCGAGTCTCACTTGAGATCGTCGAAGTTGAAACGGATCTTAAGGATCATGACCGGCGGCAGGTTATGCATTTTCCGAAACTGTGGCGGAGTCTACAAATCGGTGATCGCGTCCTCTTAAATATTAATGCCGTCAGTCTCGATTTGGGCACAGGCGGTTATGATTTTGTCGTCAGTTTGTTGGACGAAGATGTGAGCTTTTACAGTAACCGCACTTTAACGGGCCATATCTTAAAAATGCGCTATACACCGCTTCAGTTAAGCGTTCAGGCAGAAGAACTGATGTTACCCGAGACGGTCTGGAACTATCCCTTAGAACAAAGTCTTGCCGGTCGGACTGTTTTCATTTTGCCTTTGCATAGCGCACTCCCGCTTGTCGTTCAGTGTCTGAAGTCTAACCATCCGAAAAGTCGCATCGTCTACATTATGAACGATTGGGCGGCTCTCCCCGTCTGGATCAGCCGACATGTGGAGCGGCTCAGTGCACTTGGTATGCTGGATGCCGTTATCACAGCCGGACAGGCCTTTGGCGGAACGTATGAAGCGATCAATCTCTACAGCGCTCTTTATATGGCGCACCGCGTGTTTACTTTTGACTGGATCATCCTTGCACCCGGACCGGGCAATGTTGGAACGGGAACACCGCTCGGTCACAGCGGAATGAACCTCCTCGATGCGATGCATGCTGTTTTTGCCTTAGGCGGCGTGCCGGCACTTTTACCGCGCATGTCGCTTGCCGAAACGCGTCTTAGGCAGCGAGGACTCAGCCACCATCTGCTTCACGTCTTAAGGCTTCTCTTAAGACCGGTTGAGATCGTCTTGCCGGAAGATGCGCGCGATCGCCCGTACCATGAAACGTACCGACACTTTCGTAACAAAATCATGCAACTATGGCGCGATCCACCTTTAAGGCGTCACAATTTGAACTTTACAACAATGATGGCGTTAGAAGAAGTTCGTTCCCATCTTCAGGCATTATATCCCGTTCATTCTATGGGTAGACGCTATACGGACGATCCGCTTTACACGGATGCCATCCTTACGGCCTGCCGGTACTGGCAGGACAAAGTCTTTAGCGATCGATCTTAACACTTAACACATACTGGTAAAAGGCATCAACCTTTTTGTGAACAACAAAGCCAGCACAGTCCACACCTCCTTAAGGCTGCTTCGTTCCCGACCTGACCTGGTTCGGAGGTAGGTGCTTGCTGGCATGAGTCATATTATCATGAATCGTGGGGCCCGTCAAGAGGATGGAAGATTTCGGAAACCCTTAGCCTAGAAAGAAGGGGGACGCATGCGCAGAAGATACGGTATGCGAAGCTGGGGGAGAATGAACGTTCTATTACTTTTTCTCGGGTTCTGGCTCCTCGGTATGATCGGTGGATGGCTGGTACCTCTTACGCTTACGACCGATGAGCGCACGGCGATCCGCGACTTTACAAAAACCGTCATCGAACAGGAAGTTCAGGCCGTCTATACGGATGGCGTGTACGCCCCTGACGAGAAGATTCAAGCATGGCGACCGTGGGGTAGGGCACGGCTGGAGATGATCCTCCTGGAGACGGTGAGTTTGTTTTTACTTTCGCTTTCGCTGATCGGCTGGCCCCTTGCATGGCTGTATATCGTCTATGTCGGTTTTCGCTTTGGCTGGAGTACATTTTTTATCGTTGATGCCTTTGGACTTACAGGACTCATCATTGACGTTTTGATCTTCTTACCGCTAGAGCTGTTTTTAGGACTGGGTTATGCGCTGCTTATCCTAGGTGCCCGTCCGTATGTAAAAACACAGTGGCCTTTTTTCGCTTGTAAAATCAGTACCGCCGGCAAGGGACCGGCGCAGGCGTTTTTAACGTACAGCCTGCAAAGTGTGGTTGCATTATCTATTTTTATGTTCCATGCCTGGGCCCTCCAACAACTCGCCTACAGAGGTATTGCCGAAATCTGGCTTTTTTACAGTTCCAACGCCCTTTTTAAGCTTATTCTTATTTAATATTGATTTTCAATTGACGAATTCGGGGTTGTTCCCTTATAATGGTGTTAGTTGGGTCGCTTAAGGAGGGTTCTCTGGTGGAGGAGCGGCTAGAGAGAATTAAACAAATTTTACATGCCCATCAATACAAGCTCACGCCGCAGCGCGAAGCTACCGTTCGCGTTTTACTGGAGCATATGGAAGATCATTTAAGTGCGGAAGATGTGTACCTGGCTCTTAAATCGCGCGCACCAAACATCGGTTTGGCGACCGTCTATCGGACACTTGAACTTCTCTCCGAACTTAAAATCATTCACAAAATCAATTTTGGTGATGGCGTGACGCGTTACGACTTTCGGGCAGAAGGAGCCAAACATCACCATCATCACCTCATGTGTTTAAGTTGCGGTCTGGTCATCGAGATTGAAGAAGATCTTCTGGATCAGGTGGAAAAAGAAGTAGAAAAACGTTTCGGCTTTAAAATATTAGATCATCGCCTCACGTTTCACGGTATTTGTGAGCTATGTCAGCGAAAAGGCGTCAAAGAGTCTGATCTAACGCAAGATGCGTTTAAAAAAATTCCTGTTGATTGAGGCAGGAATTTTTTGTTTTAAGGCTACATTTGGTGTAAAATAAAATATAAGTAAGTCGTGAAAACACGGCGTTACTATCTTCTTCGATCACGGTTTTTCCGTTCGTTCAAATGAAGCATCGTAGTACAGACACTGCAGTGTAGACACTGTAGTGTAGACACTGTAGTGTAGACACCGTAGTGTAGACACCGTGGTACAGACAAAGGAGGTCATGGTGATGATTATCGGCGTTCCAAAGGAAATTAAAGATAACGAATACCGGGTCGCGATCACTCCGGCCGGTGTGCATGAACTCGTCCAGGCCGGTCATCAAGTGCTCGTCGAGCGTGGAGCCGGTCTCGGGAGCGGTATTGTGGACGAGCAGTATGCACACGAAGGCGCAGACATGATTGAAAGCGCGACCGAGGTTTGGCAACGAGCGGAGATGATTTTAAAAGTCAAAGAACCGCAGAGGAGTGAATACGGTTACTTTCGTGACGATCTCACGATTTTTACATATCTTCACCTCGCTGCTGAACCCGAGCTTACCCGCGCTCTGCTGGATGCAAAGACAACCGCGCTCGCGTATGAGACGATTCAGCTCGGAAACGGTGCGCTTCCGCTTCTTACACCGATGAGTGAAGTGGCCGGACGGATGGCGGTTCAGATCGGGGCGTCCCTTCTTACCAAACCGCAGGGTGGCGTTGGCCTTCTCTTAGGCGGCGTGCCCGGTGTGGAACCGGCACAGGTGGTGATCGTAGGCGGCGGCATCGTCGGAACGAATGCTGCGAAAATGGCGGTAGGCTTGGGTGCCAAGGTGACCTTGCTCGATGTCAATGCAGCGCGCCTGCGGGAACTCGACGATTTATTTCAAGGCCGGGTTACGACACTCATGTCCAATCCCTTTAACCTCCGAGAAGCGGTGAAAAGAGCCGATCTCCTGATCGGGGCGGTGCTCATTCCGGGGAGACGCGCACCGAAGCTGGTGACGGCGGAGATGGTCGAAAAGATGCGCCCGGGGGCGGTCATTATCGATGTCGCCGTGGACCAGGGAGGATCCATTGAGACAATCGATCGCGTGACGACGCACAGTGCGCCTACCTACGAAAAATATGGTGTTATTCACTATGCGGTGGCCAACATCCCGGGTGCAGTGCCCAAAACATCGACATTTGCTCTGACCAACGCGACCATGCCGTATGTTATGAATATCGCACGTCAGGGGCTAGTTCCTGCGATTCAAGCCGATGAAGCGCTGGCGAAGGGCGTGAACACGATGCGTGGGCACCTCACCAATCAGCCGGTCGCTCAATCGCTCGGTCTTTTGTATACACCACTTCAGGAAATCTTGTAATATCACCTTGAATGAACGCGCATTGTATGTATAAAGTCCGCTTTCAATGACATATAATGGTTCTAGCCTTAAACGATAAGGAAAGATCTGATGGTATGTGTCTCTGATACGGATCTTTTGAGGGCACGAAAAGGGTGGCTTTCATGATTATCAGCCTGAAACGATTGACTGCGGTTTTTGCCACATTTTTAACGTTTATCGTACTCTTTTTGGCCATGTTTATATGGGTCGACCGCTTGATGAATACCATCCACCCGGCGTGGGCGACGCGTGGAAGCGCTTATACGGTGGAAGTAGACGGTCCGGCAACTGAATTATATAAGCCGGTTCATTCGGCGGACGGGGCGGATGAATCTGCTCCTGTGAACCGCCTGTTTTATTTCTGGTATCACGGGGAATAAAAGAAGCGACCTCGATTCTAGGGACAACATCCGCTTTACCGTCCATCCGGTCTAACGTCCGTTCATGCTTTCATCTCTTCATACCGCAAAGGAGGACGTGCCGCTTGCGATGTCCGGGAAGAGGAAGGAAGATATGAAGCTAGATGCCTGGTACCTTCCGTTGGTGCGTGCTTTTATCGATCATTTGGCATTGGAACGAGCGCTTTCTTCCAATACACGCGAAGCCTATGAACGGGATACGCTCGCATTTTTAGCGCATGTGGACAAAACGGGTATACGCGCCATCGCCGATGTAAGCCGTGAGCATATATCTGCTTATATGGCGTTTTTGGACCGTAGGGGTCTTAAACGGTCCACTCAGGCGCGGACGCTTTCAACGCTACGCGCCTTTTTTCGATTTTTACTTGATGAGGGGCTCCTGGAAAAAAGCCCGCTCAGCCATGTGCCAACGCCGAAACGAGAGCGAACGCTCCCGCACGTGCTGACCCAAGAAGAAATCGAACAATTAATCGAGACGGCAGGCGGTCATGCGCCGCTCTCACTCCGCGACCGGGCACTTTTAGAACTTCTCTATGCAACCGGGATGCGTGTCTCGGAGCTTATCCAGGTAAAACTCTCGGATATCAATTTTGACTTGATGATCGTGCGGGTGATGGGCAAAGGTAGCCGCGAACGGATCTTACCGATCGGCAGAAAAGCGAAAGATGCCCTCTATGCCTATGTTATAAAGGGCCGTCCGGTACTCCTGAAACGAAAAGGAGCAAACGGAGGCGACTTTCTTTTTTTAAATCACCACGGACGGGCCTTATCCCGGCAAGGGTTTTGGAAAATTTTGCGCGAACGTGCCAAAGAGGCCGGGATTGAAAAACCGCTTACGCCGCATACGGTGCGGCATTCATTTGCCACACATCTCCTGGAAAACGGCGCCGATCTGCGCATTGTTCAGGAACTTTTAGGTCATCAAGATGTGTCGACAACCCAGATTTACACGCATCTTACTAAGCAGTCTCTAAAAAAGACGTACGAACGCGCCCACCCGCGCGCACGTCGATACGAGGAAAGGTGAATAAGTTGCAGGATCAGGCTCGGAATCGATATAAACGCATGATTTTGATCGTGCTCGATAGCGTGGGCATCGGTGCGGCACCCGATGCGGCCGAATTCGGCGACGAAGGGGCCCATACGCTGGGTCATATCAGTGAACGGGCGGGACTTCATGTGCCACACATGGCGGAGCTCGGGCTCGGTCTCATCGAACCGCTTAAGTCGGTTCCGGCAGTAGAAAAACCGCGCGGTTTTTACGGGAAAATGCAAGAGATCTCGCGTGGAAAAGATACGACGACGGGTCATTGGGAGATCGTCGGTCTGGAGACGAAGACGCCCTTTCGCACCTATCCTGACGGTTTTCCGGAACAACTCATTCGTGAATTTTCGAGGCGGACTAACCGTCCGGTGATTGGGAACAAGCCCGCATCTGGCACGGAAATTATCGCCGAACTGGGCGAGGAGCAGATGAAGACCGGGGCGTGGATTGTCTACACTTCGGCTGACAGCGTCTTTCAAATCGCTGCCCACGAAGAAGTTATCCCGTTAGAAGAGCTGTATCGCGCCTGTGAAATTGCCCGCGAACTGACACTTCAGGAGCCATATGCGGTCGTCCGGGTGATCGCCCGTCCCTATATCGGCATACCTGGTCACTTTGAACGCACCCCGAATCGCCGCGACTTTTCGCTGAGCCCTCCCGGGAAAACGGTCCTCGATGCGCTCGTTGAGGGCGGCTATGAAACGATCGGTATCGGAAAAATTGAAGATATTTTTGCTGGCGTGGGCGTGAAACGGGCGACCCATACGACCTCCAATGAACACGGCGTCGATGTGACGCTTGAATATATGGATGAAGACTTTACAGGACTTCTGTTTACGAACCTCGTCGATTTTGATTCCAAATACGGTCACCGTCGCGATCCCGAAGGATATCGTCAGGCGCTCGAAGCGTTTGACCGGAGACTGCCGGAGATTTTGGAACGCCTTCGGGTGGACGATCTTCTCATCATCACCGCCGACCACGGGAACGACCCGTATCATCACGGTACCGACCATACTCGGGAATATGTTCCGCTTCTTGTCGTCGATCCTGTGCTGTATTTTCGCGGCGATACGGGTACGTCACTCGGTGTTCGGAAAACGTTTGCCGATATTGCGCAGACGATTGCCGATAATTTCGAGGTGGCGCGGCCAGCGATTGGAACGAGCTTTTTGCGAGAGATTCACGCGAGACGCTAGACGGCCGCCTCGAGCGGTGTTTCGTGTGATGCTCGTGCCCCGGCACGGATATGGTTAACCGTTTTTTTGTACATGCTTCCTTGTGAACATTGAACATAATGAACATATCTTTTAGAACGTGTCTTTATAATCGAGCCATTGTTTCCATTAGTTGTATGTATTGAGCTAGCTGTATGTGTACAGCCGATGCGCGTGCATGGGTACGTTGGTCAAAATGTGCGAATAGACCCTCATGCCGCACTGCGGCACCAAGAGAAGGATGAAACGATGCAACCTATTTCAGGATAGGATAGGTATGCATGCGCATGGACGTATGTCAAACTGTTAGGCGTATCACAGGAAGAAAGGGGCGATGCATCGTGCAGATGGTCGAGATCATACGACGCAAAAGAGACGGGGAGACTTTACCCAAGGCCGTTTGGCAATATTTAATCGACGGGGTGGTTCGGGGTGAGATTCCGGACTACCAGGTGAGTGCGTTTCTCATGGCGATCTATTTTCAGGGAATGAACGCCGAGGAGACAGTATACCTGACGGAGGCGATGTGGCATTCGGGTGAGGTGCTCGATCTTTCTTCCATTCCCGGGATCAAAGTAGACAAACATTCTACGGGCGGCGTCGGTGATAAGACGACGCTCATCGCCCTCCCGCTCGCTGCAGCATGCGGCGTACCGATTGCCAAAATGAGCGGACGTGGTCTTGGTCATACGGGCGGCACGATCGATAAACTGGAAGCCATTCCCGGGTTTCAGACGACGCTCAGCAAAAACGATTTTCTAAAGCAAGTCCGCGAGATTGGCCTTGCCGTCGTCGGACAAAGTGAAGGCCTCGTTCCTGCGGATAAAGCGCTGTATGCGCTGCGCGATGTCACGGCCACGGTGGAGTCGATTCCGCTCATTGCAAGCTCTATCATGAGCAAAAAGCTGGCGAGCGGTGCAGATGCGATCGTGCTCGATGTAAAAGTCGGGCGCGGCGCTTTTATGCCGACTCTGGAGCGGGCACGCGCACTGGCTCAGGCCATGATCGCCATCGGCGAGCGCGTCGGGCGCAAGGTCCACGTCCTTCTCACCGATATGGACGAACCCCTGGGTCGGGATGTCGGAAATGCGAATGAAGTGAAGGAAGCGATTGAAGTATTAAGCGGCGGGGGCGATAAGCGGCTTGTCGATCTTACCGTCGCTGTCGCCGCGCGCATGGTGCTTGCAGCCGGCGGGGCGGGGAGTGACGAGGAAGCACGGGAAAAAGTCCTCACTTGCCGGGAGAACGGTTCGGCACTTTTAAAGTTCGAGGCGCTCATCCGCGCGCAGGGCGGCGACATACGAGTCATCCGTGAGCCGGAGCGCTTTTTACCGGCGGCACGCTATGAAGAAGAAATCAGGGCTGAGCGAGATGGCTGGGTTAAGGCGATCGACGCCCGGCTTGTCGGCGAAGCGGCGATGCTCTCCGGAGCGGGTCGGGAAACAAAAGCGAAAGCGATCGATCTCGCGGCCGGCATACACCTCGAACGTCTGCGCGGAGAGCGTGTGCGGGCGGGAGAGGTGCTCGCACGTCTGTTTGCTGGGTCTAGACCCATCCCACAGGTAGCTGTGGAAAGACTTGCTGAGGCCTTTACCATCGGGGACCGTGCGCAGGATGAAAAACCGCTTATCTACGATATAATCGACGCTTCTTCACCCTAGCGGCATCATTTCCTTTCGCTTGACTTTCTATCATACGTTCCTCTACGGCGTCATGTCTCGGGACCCTTCTTCTACAGCCTCATGTGCTGCGTCGTGATAATGAGCGAGCACTTCCGAGGGCCATTTTTCTTCGGTATAGGCCATTTCCCAGAAGGCCAGCTCCCATTCGCTCATGATCACAAAATGCTCGAGCATCGATGCGCGTTCTTTTTCCGTTGCCTCTTCTGCGAGCGCATCAAAAAGGTCGATCATCTCCTGCGTTGATTTTTGAAACCAGTCGCTGGCATAGGTGTTCAGCCAGTTTTGATACATCGGCTCGGCGGGCTTTTTATCCCGGTTTTGATACCCGATATCGGCATATAGCCAGTAACACGGGAGAAGTGCCGCGATGCTTTCACTGAGACGACCGCTCATCGCTGCGCGCAGCATGTGCGACGTATAGGCATACGTTGTCGGTGCAGGGCGGACGTTTTCAATATCTTCATGTGTAAGACCTAAGAGTTCGGCGTGTTCTTTATGCACGCCGATTTCTGCTTCAGCCGTAAACTTCGCTTTTTCGGCGAGCATCGCTGTGATGCGAAAATCTTTGGTCTGGGTCGCTGCAAGGGCGTGTACTTTGGCAAAATCTTTCAGATAAAAAATATCTTGTAAAATATAGAAGCGAAACTTTTCTTTTGGGAGTGTCCCATCGATGATTCCTTGTACAAATGGGTGGCGGTGGCTTAAGGCCCAGCTACGCCGTGCTGCCTCGCGTGCTTTTTCGGAAAAACGCATAAAAAAAACCTCCCTTATTGTCGGGGAGGTGCCGTCCTGATCTGTCATCTGAACATATCGTGCTGCTCACCGGACGTCACATTCCCCACGCTGGTATGATCCAGATCGGGTGCAAGGAGTTGGTTCCCATAGGAACCTCTCAGCCAAAAAGGCACCCCCTGTGACACACTTTCAGCATAACAGATCGGTCCGTATGTGTCAAATAGGGTTCTCATTGTTGAGACACACCGAGCGGAACTTCAATCCACTGATCGGCCCAGGCTTGAATGGCGTCAATGACAGGTTTTAAACTTTTTCCTTTGGCGGTTAAGGTGTACTCGATGCGAACGGGCGTCTCTGGATAGACGTGACGTTCAACGATGCCCTCATATTCAAGCTCTTTCATGCGATCGGATAGCATCTTATCGCTCATCTGAGGAATCGTTGCTTTGATATCTTTAAAACGTTTCGGACCGCTTAGCAGTGTGTACAAAATTAAGCCTGTCCATTTTTTCCCGAGCAGTTCGCTGGCTGCTTCAAATTTAGGGCACATGTTGCGATCGACCATTTGCCTCACTCCTTTTATATAGTATTATACCATAAGTAAGTTAATTTCGGGGAGGGGTTTCATTGGAAGAATTGTTAACGATGAAGGAACGATTAGAAGCAGTACGGGATGAAATCAAGCGCGCTTTAAGGCGCGTCGGCCGTTCGCCGGATGAAATCAAGCTGATGCTTGTCAGTAAAACGGTGGATGCGGCGCGGATCATCGAAGCGATTAACTTGGGAATAACTTTGTTCGGGGAAAACAAAGCGCAAGAACTTAAAGAAAAAGCTCCGCAGTTAGAACCGTATGGCGTGACCTGGCATTATATAGGACATCTGCAGACCAACAAAGTCGGTGATGTTATTCGCTATGCGACGATGATCCATTCGCTCGACCGAGTGCGTCTGGCCGAGGCGCTTAACCGGCGGTTGGAGCGGGAAGGAAAAACGATGGACGTGCTCATCCAGGTGAATACCTCAGGCGAAGCGAGCAAATTCGGTGTTCCTCCGGAGGAGGCGGCTTCACTCCTTCGGGCGGTCAGTCAATATCCCGCACTTCGCGTGAAAGGGTTGATGACGATCGGCAAATTCTCGAGTGACCCCGAAAATGCGCGCATCTATTTCAGACGGCTGCGCATGCTGAGAGATGAACTGAAAACGTTGGATTTGCCGAATGTAGAACTGACAGAACTTTCCATGGGGATGTCCGGTGACTTTGAAGTAGCGATTGAAGAAGGGGCGACCATCGTGCGGATCGGTACGAAGATCTTCGGCGCGCGACCTTATCCTGATCAGTATTACTGGCCGGATGAACGACAAACACGGTAGTGCGCTAAGTCCTAGCACCTTGGTTCACGGTTGCGTGTGTGATGCATGAGAAGGCGGACGTTGGGGTATACCAACGCTAGAACCATCTCGATATGCCCTACGATGCCTTTTTATCCATACGGTCACTTAACATGACGGGTAGGCCGGTCAAAGGAGTCGTGAACCATGAAGAAAAAGGTGTGGCGCTTATACTTATTGCTAATCGTCGGACTAACGCTCATCTGGCCATCACGGGAGACGATTTGCGCCGAAGAAAACGGCGCGGCATCGGCTGAAACGAACGAACAGAAGACGGTCAAGACTGCTCCGGTGGATCTCGCGCCTTCCGCGCGTGCGGCCATCCTTATGGACATGGATACGGGAACAGTATTGTACGAAAAAAATGCGGATCTCCCGCTTCCGCCGGCCAGTATCACCAAGATTATGTCACTCCTTGTGGTGATGGAAGCACTGGAGAGCGGGAAGATATCGCTGGATGATCAGGTCGTAACGAGTGAACGAGCGGCATCCATGGGCGGCTCCCAAATTTTCCTGAAAGTCGGCGAGACGATGACCGTCCGCGATCTGTTAAAAGCGGCGGCCATCGCTTCTGCCAACGATGCGACCGTGGCGCTCGCCGAATACACGTACGGTTCTGAAGAAGCGTTTGTCGAGCGGATGAATCAACGCGCGAAAGAACTGGGGATGAGGCATACCTATTTTGTCAATACGACGGGGCTTCCCGCGGAAGGGCACCTCACTAGCGCACGCGATATCGCGATCATGAGTCGAGAACTTTTAAAACATGAGTCGATCTTAGAGTATACGGGGACCTATCAAGATTATTTAAGACAAGATACGGACAAGCCCTTCTGGCTCGTCAATACGAATCGCCTTGTTCGTTTTTATCGGGGTATGGACGGGTTAAAGACGGGCTACACATCGGACGCACGGTTTGGTCTTTCGGCCACCGCCAAACGCGACGAACTCAGGCTCATTGCCGTGGTGCTGGGGGAACCGGATACGAAGACGCGCAATCGTGAAGTGACGGCTATGCTGGACTGGGGTTTTGCACGTTATACGAACATCGTCATCTATGAAAAAGATGCTCCATTCACCTGGGTGAAAGTCGATGGCGGGAAGGATGCTTATGTGCGACTCATCACCGGGAAAAAAGCAAGCGTACTGGTAGAAAAAGGTACGCAGATTGAAGCGCCTCAAGAAGACCTTATCCTAC
>PEBX01000121.1 GCA_003050645.1 Candidatus Carbonibacillus altaicus | reverse complement strand
CGATATGCATCATGTCTCGTGTACTTTGTCTCGTGCGCCTTGACGCGAGCATATTGTCCAGTCAACAGGTCGTTGCGTGGTTTGTATTTACGAATGATTTTGACATAAGAAGGGGTAAATGTCAATACCGCGCGATCACTCAGTTAAATTGTTACTAAAGAGGTAACGGTTCACTCACGTCAAAATATTACCGAAGGGATGTGTTTTGAATCTAACCATCATCGCTGCAAATATCGTGTATTTCCCCATGCTGTTTCTGACCGATGTAACCTTGCCGATTACAATTATAACGCTTTTTCATATAAATAATAGGCATAGGAGTATGGCTGCGATGAATTTTGAATCATATGAAAAACTATAATTTGCAAGTGAGTTGTATTTCAAATTGAGGGAAACGGAATTGCTAGCAAAAGAAAGTAATCAGCTTTTTCCCCATAAAGAAGCCTTCAATAGGTTAAGGTAATATTTGCATAAACTGATAGATGGAAGTAATGTATGATATCATTTACTGTCCGATCGTTAGACAGGATATAATGGACATTATCCAGTGAGGCGGAGCTGTTGGGTACCCCTTTATGGATGTTTTCGCGCCACCGCCACGATCACCTCAAACGTCGCCTGAACACCGCCCGGCACGGCAAACGTTTCGTTGTACCACGCCTCCATCCGAGTCAGCACGCGCCGCGAAAGCGGGCGGTCGCTTTTTGGCGCATGGCTAGCACCCATTTTCTTAACCGTTTTCAAAAAATCACGTACGCTCGGATAAACACGGTACATCCGGACGCGTTCCAAAACTTCGACTTGCAGTCCGCATGCGTGAACCGCTTCAGACCAAAAGCGCATCGGTGGTAAAGTCGGACCGCGGCGTGGTGCCGGATCCCCCGCCTGTCGAAAAGCGAAAAACAGTTCCCAGAACGTTCGCGGCCCAAAGGTCGCCACCGCCATCATCCCTCCGTCCTCCAGGCAGCCGGAAAGTTTTCGTACGACCTCGGACGGACGGTTCAACCATTGAAAGGCCGCATTCGAGGCGATAACTTCATACCGACGTGGACACTTCCACGTCTCCACATCGGCCTGAATCCAGTGCACCTGGGTGGCACCAAGCTGTTCGCGGGCCCGCTCAAGCATCGTTTCGGAGATGTCAAGCGCTGTTATTTCCGCATTGGGATACCGCTCGAACAAAAGTCGCGTAAGCACCCCCGTTCCCGCACCGATGTCGAGTACAGCCCGAACGGACGTCCGATGCGGCCCCTCCACGTGAGCCAGGCGCGCCATTAGCCGCTCGGCCATCTCTCGCTGAACCTCCGCATACGTCTCATATTCGTGTGCGTGCAGGTCGAAGTGCCGGGCGACGAGGTATTGATCAATATCTTCCTTCATGGACTTGACTCACCTCAATCCATGATTTCCTGTAGCGATATTTCCAACCATGTGCAAAAATCCGCAGAGTGTTCAAGGTGCGGTGCATGTCCTGCCGTCTCCCATACTGTAAGCGATCCTTTCGGTAAGCGCTCCCTTAACGCAGAAGCCGCAGAAAGCGGGACGATGGCGTCGTTCGATCCATGCAGAATATACACTGGAAACTGAAGATCCTCGAGCCCTCCGCGGGCATCCAGCTGTTCGAGAAGCATGAGACTGGCCATCGCTGCTGCCTGGACCGACGGATCCGCGACCGGCAGGGCGATCCGCTCGATAGATTCTGGGTTTTCCCTGAAGACATCCCGAAAAAAAACCTCGAACGTCTCCTCCGGACGGCGGACAAACCGCCGACGAAATCGCTCGAGCGCCCGCGCATCCCAGCCGTACTGCCAATCTGGGGCCTGGACGAACCGCGGCGTTCCACCGACGATCACTAAGGCGTCAAGCCCGTTTAAAAGCGCTGGTCCCAGGCTCAGCACAGCCAGGGCCCCAAGCGACCACGCGACGACCGCCACACGCCCGCGCCGTTTGTGATCCGCTTTTTCCCCCGCCTCTAGGTGCGCCGCAACGAGCGCCGTCTTAAGCGCCCGAAGCAACGCTTCCGGCGTCCGTCCGACCGTCCAATCGAAAAACCGATGGTCCACTCCCGCAGCCCAGTGCTCCCCGCGGACCCGCAGGCAGTCGGCGGCCGGACGGAAGCTTTCGGCCGAAAAACCCCAGCCCGAGACCCAAAGCATCCTCAGCCGCATCCCGAGGTCCCTCCACCGACTCCTTCGTCGGCCGCCGCCTCGAGCGCCCAGGCCGCCGCTTCCGTCGCGTGGGCGAGATCATCAGGCGAATGGGCCGCCGAGACCGAAAAGCGGAGGCGCGCCGTCCCGTCCGGCACCGTCGGTGGCCGGATGGCAACGGCGAGGATGCCACGCGCCCGCAGCGCTGCGGAGACGCGGCACGCCTGGCTGGCCGAACCGACGATGAGCGGAACGATCGGCGTGACAAAGGGCGGCGCACCGCTTTCGCCGAAGTGGGGGGCGACGCGCAAAGCGCCCAGCGCTTCTAGCCGGTCTCGAAACCATGCCGCGTTCCCGAGCGCCCGCCGCCTCCGCTCCGGTTCTTCCTGCACGATCCGAAGCCCCTCCCGGGCGGCGGCCACCGCGGCCGGAGGAAGCGCTGTCGAATAAATGAAAGAACGCGCGCTACTCACAAGCCAGTCGATGAGCGACTGACTCCCGGCTACAAAGCCGCCGACCGCACCCAGCGCTTTCGACAGCGTGCCGATAAACACCTCAATCTCCTCGAGGACGCCGAGCGCTTCGGCCACGCCGCCTCCACGCGGGCCGAAAAGCCCCACGGCGTGGGCCTCGTCGACGACGAGATAGGCCCCGTAGCGTGTTTTCAGTTCGACGATCTCCTGAAGCGGTGCCACGTCCCCGGCCATGCTGAATACCGACTCCGTGACGACCCACACCCGCGTTTTTCCTTCGCGCTCCCGGACTTCCTTCAAGAGCGCCTCCAGGTGCGTAAGATCGTTGTGACGGTAGCGCCGGACGCGGGAGCGCGACAAACGGATGCCGTCGATGAGGCTGGCATGGATGAGCCGATCACTCAAGACGACGTCGTCCCGTTCGATGAGGGCGCTTAAAGTTCCGACACTTGCGGCATAGCCGCTGGAAAAAAGAAGCGCCGCATCTTTCTCCATCCAGGCGGCGAGATCCGCTTCCAGCGCCGCCGTCCACGGCGCGTGGCCGGTAATGAGGCGCGACGCTCCGGCACCGGCACCGTGACGGGCGGCAGCCTCGCAAGCGGCGGCTTTGAGCGCCGGGTGGCCAGCGAGTCCGAGATAGTCGTTGGATGAAAAGTTGAGGAGTCGGGTAAGGCTACCGTCCTCCCCCATCTCTTCGATCTCCGGAACCCCTCCCGCGCGGACGACGAGGCGGCGAAGAAGCGCGGCCTCCTTCAGCCGTCGAAGCTTTTCTGTAAGCTCATCCTCAAGCGTCATCGCTCCTCCCACCCCTCGAGCGCCCGGAAGATCGCCGAAAGATCGATCTTTTCCTCCAACATCGCGAGCGCCGCCTCATCTACCGCCTCCTCGGCCTCTTGACGCGTCCTTTCCGCCACTCCGAACGCTTCCTCCGTCGCCCGCCCCGGCGGCGCACCGGAGGGCATCCGAGTCGCATCGGGCTTCGACCCCTCGGGGATGGTCCAAAGGCGCCCGAGCACAGGCACTCCGCCCAGCCGTTCGATCAAGCGCGGATTGTCTTCGGCCGACGGGTCCGGTTCACCATGCGGCCCGTCGTTCAGCACGACGCCGACGACCGGGATGCCCCGCGCTCGAAGGAGATGAAGCGAAAGAAGCGTATGATTCACCGTCCCGAGCCCGGAGCGGGCGACGACCACCGCCGGAAGGCCGAGACGCTCCATTAGATCGACGATGAGGATGTCCCCAGCGATAGGGACCATGAGCCCGCCAGCGCCTTCGACGACCACATGGCGGTGATGCCGGCGAAGCGTCTGGTAAGCCGCGAGAATGCGCCCGAGCTCCACGCGCACTCCCGCTTTGTCCGCCGCCACGGCCGGTGCCAGCGGTGAGCGAAACGCGTACGGCACCAGCGCTTCCTCCGGCATCGTCACGCCGGCCGCTCGGAGGAGGCGGGCCGCATCGCCGGTCGGATCTTCCGCCGCCGCCCCGCTTTGCACCGCCTTCATCGGCACGGCGTCGACACCGCGCCGCCGAAGCCAGCGGACGAGGAGCGCGGTAAACACCGTCTTCCCAACGCTGGTATCCGTCCCAGTGACAAAAAGACCGCTCATCACCCGGCCTCCTTTTCCGTCACTTCAGCGATGGCCTGGTAAAGAATGTTCATCATCGCCTCGAGCGCCGCCTCCGGCGTGGCCAGGGGCGGCATGAAGACGATGACGTCGCCGAGTGGGCGCGTTAAAAGTCCGAGCTCCCGCGCCCGAGCTACGATCTTCCGGCCAATCCGCACCTCCGGCGGGAAGGGCGCCTTCGTCGCTCGGTCCCGGACGATTTCGATGCCGATCATCAGCCCCGCTTGCCGCACATCCCCGACGTAAGGAAGTTCGCGAAAGGCTGAGAGCCGTGCATCGGCCCGGGCCGAAAGCCACCTGACGTGTTCAAGAAGTTTTCTTTTTTCCATAAGATCGAGATTGGCCAGAGCGACGGCACAGCCGAGCGGGTTTCCCGTATATGAATGGCCGTGGTAAAACGTTTTTCCTTCGATCTCCTCGCCCCAAAACGCTTCATAAATCCGATCGGTGGTTAGTGTCGCCGCCACCGGCAGGTACCCGCCGGTGAGCCCTTTTCCAAGGGTCAAAAAGTCCGGCACGACGCCGTCATGCTCGACGGCAAACATCGCTCCCGTGCGGCCAAATCCGGTCGCCACCTCATCAGCAATAAGAAGCACGTCGTGTGCCTTAAGTCGATCGGCGAGGGCGGCCATAAAGCCGTCCGGCATGCGGATCATTCCCGCCGCCCCCTGCATCACCGGCTCGACGATCAGTGCGGCGATTTCATCGGCCTGATCTCGGAGGATCGACTCGAGCGCCGCGAGGCTGTCCCGGGCCGCCGCCTCCGGATCGCCGCTCGGGTGGCGGTACGCGTGGGGATAAGGGATGCGGACCGTCGGAAAAAGAAGCGGCCCGAAGCGGGCATGAAACAGCTCGATCGCCCCGACGCTCACCGCGCCGATCGTATCGCCGTGATACGCGCCGGTCATCGTGATAAACCGCCGTTTTTCCGGGCGACCGATGTTTTGCCAGTACTGAAACGCCATTTTGACGGCGATTTCTACCGCTTCGGCGCCGGAGTCGGAAAAAAACACCTTCCGAAGCCCTGGCGGTGCTAGATCGGCCAGGCGCTTCGCGAGTTGAATCGCCGGAACGTTGGCGCTCCCGAGGAGCGTCGCGTGCGCGATCTTCTCCAGCTGTTCGGTGACAGCCGCGTTCAGCTCCGGGACATTATGGCCGTGAACGTTCAGCCAGAGCGAACTGTACCCATCCCAGTACGCGCGACCGTTGACGTCAAAAAGTTTGACCCCCTCGCCGCGCTCGATGATGATCGGATCTTCTTCCAAATAATTTTTCATCGGCGTAAACGGATTCCAGAGGTGATCCCGATTCCAAGTGAAGAGAATTTCTTGCGTTGTCTTCATCACCGCTTCTGTCGCCCTATCCATGGGTCGCCCCCTCTTCGGCGCGGCATCGCACCGGAATTTTCCAGTTTCTTTGATCATACAAGGGCAAAATCTTTTTGTCAACATAAAATTTCATTACTGGTTAACTAAAAATCCGAAAAAAAAGCACGGGCATCTTCCGTTTTGTATCGCCACTTTTTAAACGTAGCTTCTTCGTATAGGGTTTGAATGGTTCGTGCACGATGTCTTTAAGCCGAACATATTTTACGCACATCTTGCCATTAACTACCAGCACCCGGGTCGAGGATCCATGTTAAGATTGAAGAAAGTTGAAGGAGCAGCATGGTAGGGTTAGAGCACGGTAGGGTAATGGATAACAATTTTAGCGGTCCATGGAATCCTAAGCAGCCCATGGAATCCTTATGGGAAAGGAGAAGGATCATGTTAAGACAATTTTTTCATGAGCTTAAAAGGATGATGAGAACG
>PEBX01000120.1 GCA_003050645.1 Candidatus Carbonibacillus altaicus | reverse complement strand
TCTCGATATTGATGTGTTCGCCTTGTTCCGTTCTGGCGTGAATGTCGAGCACAGATGCCTTGTCTTCCATGTGTTCCCGCTGCATCTCGGGATTGAGTATTTCCACCGACATGATGCGCTTCTCTTGGGTCGACTGAAGGGCTGCGTTCAGAAAGGCGAGGAGAATCGGTTCGTTGCCAACTTTACCGAACAACTGCTTGAAGGCAAAGTCAACTTTCAAGTCCATGAGTCTGGTCACGTCATCCCCTCCCACAGCCACCATCGACTGTACGATCGTCTTTATTTCTATTATACCATATCCATCATTTTATGCTATTACTCATCGACCCGACTTTTACAGTTTTTATAAAGCGGAAATCCTTGATTGTATGAACATCAAGGCTTTCCCCAATTCATAAGACTCCATTGGCTGTTATGCTATGCTAAATCAATTTTATGTTATTTATGATTTCACTGCAAAAACCCTGTAAACTAACCTTCATAAGAAGGATATTTACCTCCTAACGTTGAATTTTTAAGTATAAAGAAGTGATTGATCGAATTATGGAGATAAATCGTTTTCTTAGGGGTATTTGCAGATGTTCCGTGAAAATAATGAGCACTTACAGGATAACTTGTTCAATAGCCTTTATAGTATGGATCAACGGCTAGCACATAAGCTTCAGAATTCTTGGGCTGCACTGTTCTATGAACATGTTTTCTGCAAGATTGATGAGAATCTCTTTGCGCCACTCTATTCTAGCGACAATGGGCGTCCCAACTTTCCGGTCAACATTTTAATGGGCCTAGATTTGATCAAAGAAATCCGGGAATACACTGATGAAGTCTTGCTGGATGAGTATGCGTTTAACTACCAAAGGGCAGATGACAAGACTCATTTCCTGTATCAACTCAAAAAGCAAGATACTCCCTCGCGAATTCAGAGCTTGATCGACCAGGGTGTCGAAGTCCTTCAACACGCCGAGAAACACCCTGAGCTAAAAAGTATCAAAGGAATTCAACTTTTGGATCGCTTTCTAAGAGAGCAAGCTGTCTTCAATCCAGAAGAAAACCGGTGGCTTGCGAAAGAGGCAAAGGAAATCTCCTCAACCTGTAGAGACGAAAATCCGGTTCAGATCGTAACACACTATGACCTTGCCCCCAATACGACCAGTGATATCGAGTTACTTAAAAGGGCCCTCCCGACTCTTTCTGAACAGGGGATCAAAGATGTTTATACTGATGGAGGTTACTATAGCAGGGCATGATCGAAGAAAATTACCTAAATCTAACCAAGGGATACCTGTCTCTATTTGACAGAAAAACGGGCTTAAAGGATCGATATGACATGAGAAGTAGACTTAGGGTAACCCGTAATTTAAGACAAATTGTTAAAATCTACGATTGAAATATCCTCGATTTACCTTTTTAATGAATTCAAGAGTGAAATTTTACTGCTTTCAGTAGTGAAATCATTACTATGTAAGGTATGAATCTCAGCAGATCAAGGAATTGGATTGGTTGCGTTTCCCGCCACCTGAAGCGCTCCGAAAGCAGATTGAAAAAAAGATAAACTATTTGGAAAAAATCCTTGGTAGACCTATGGCAACCGAACATATTCCTACGGAACTTAGGATCAAAGAAATCGAAAGTTGGCTTAGACGAAATCAAAGAGATTTTTTTGAAAAGCGACTTACCGATAGATGACTGATGTAATTGACAGTAGACGAAATAATATTTTTATAAAAACGGTTCGAACGGTAGGGTCAAGTCACTAAAAAAATATCATATGCGCGACTAGAATTATTGTAGTGGTAAGTATTATAATTATCTGTATGCATATATCATGAGAGACTTGTTTCGTATCATTCGTGAATGGGAGAGAACTAATGATGCCAAAACCAGTTCAATCTACATACCGTGGTGAGCCTTCCGCCCGGCGCCTTTGCACCTATTCCAATGTCAAGATAATGTTAACTCTGAGTTTTTTGCCTATTACATGCTCAGACTAGGGGAGACAGGTCTCAAACAGCTTAGAGGGACTGCAACGGCAACACACATTAATCAAAGGAACCTAAGGTCCCTCTCTATCCCGCTTTCACCACTCGAAGAGCAGCGTCGCATCGTGACGCACCTGGAGACGGTGCAGGAAAGGATTCGTGCCCACATGGCGGCACAGGCGGAGACGGACGAAGAACTCAAGCTTCTGGAGCAGGCAATCCTGGACAAGGCATTTCGGGGGGAGTTGTGATGGTGGACGGAACTCAGGATTACTGGATTCAACCTCGTAGAGATCTATCCTCATGGTTTGACAGAAATGCGCCATCGCTCGGCGAGCTATACAAAGGCGCACTACGCATGATCTACTCCGAGACTTTTCCCGGCAAGGTTCGCTTCGTTGCCCATGCTGTACGGGAGATAAGAAATCGCCTGCCAGATGTTATTGCAGGGTCCAAAGCAGGTGGGCTGCTTCAATACAAAAATCGCTTTGATAAAATTGTTGAGGTCTGGAAAAGACAAGGCCTGCCTGTGGATAGCTCCTTGCCGACACAGATTATATACCAGGAGCCTCTAACCCTTGATAGGGGTGTTTGGGTTCCTGATAGGGTGTACAAAGAAATAGCCAAACTGGTGAGCGATCACGAGCGAACGCGTAAAACACCCCTTGAAGCTGCGAATCGGCTATTTGAGGCCATTGACCCAAACAATCAGAGGTCAGAGGCTACGCTCAGGCCGAGGATTATACAATGGATTGAGAGTACAGAGTGGTTCGTGAAGCGTGCACACGACCGGGGCCAAATGGACCTTAAGATGGGCGCAGATGAATTGGAAAAGCACTTTGTGATCTTCGAAAGTGCACTATCAGCTATGGTTAGAGAGTTCTTTAAAACGATGGAGGATTTGGATGAGATTCTGGAAGAGCCAACTCCTGAGCAGGTAGATAAAGCGATAGCCATGCTCGTTTATGCTGAGCATTATCGGTACTTCTTTGACCGTCTCGAGTACCCTGATTGGCTTGAGCCGCTTCGGAAGCGGGGCTTCTTCAAGAACCCGCCTCAGCCTGAACGAGATGAGGAAAAAGGAACTATCCGGTTTCCTCCGTGGCCTGAGGCGCGGTACCTCGCCCGCATGGCTCAGCACGAGCCGAACCTTGTAGCCGAGATCATCCAGGAGATGGACGATACCGACAACGTCGCCGTGCTCTCGGACCTTGTGGATGCCTTGCTTGCCATGCCAACAGATATTTCAGCGGGACTTGTGGAAAAGGCCAAGCGCTGGGCGGAGTGCCATGATTTGCTGGTGCCCGTGAAGATGGGTCAGCTTATTTCTTCTCTTGCGAAAGTTGGGAAAGCCGAAGAGGCAATGGCAATCGCGCAAGTTCTGCTGAAAATCCTGCCAGATCCCAGACAACAACAGATGGCTGATCCGGACGAACAATACCTTTTTCCGCCGGAGCCGCGGGCGCGCTTCCACACTTGGGATTATGGGGAGATTCTTGAAAAACACTATTCAGAACTGGTGAGGGCAGCGGGCATCTTCGCGCTGGAGCTACTGTGCGACCTATTGGACAGGGCCATTCGGCTTTCCCGACGCCGTGATGACGATGAAGGACCCGAGGACTACTCCGTGATCTGGCGACCCGATATCGAGGACCATCTCGAGAACGACGATCACACCATCAAGGATGCCCTCGTCACGGGGGTCCGCGACGCCGCGGAGCTCGTCGTGCGGTCCGGGCAGGGGACTATCGAAGAGGTCTTGAATTCTCTCGGACGCAGACCCTGGAAAGTTTTCAGACGCATCGCGCTGCACGTCCTCCGGGTGTTTCCAGACCAAGCGGAAGCACTTGCAGCCGAGAGGCTGACTGACCGAGCGCTGTTCGAAGACGTGGACCTGCGGCACGAGTACGTACTGTTGCTGCGAGATTGTTTCCAGCGGTTAACGCACGAGGATCGAGCCACGATCCTAGAATGGATCGAGGTCGGCCCCGACGTGGAGGAGTTCAAGCGATGGCGAGAGGAGGCGACGGGTTCTCCGCCGTCCGATGACGACGTTGCCCGCTACCGCGAAATCTGGCAGCGGGACTGGCTGGCCAGGATCAGGCCCGAGAACCTGCCGGGAGAGTGGCAGGAACGATACCACGAGCTTGTTGGGAAATACGGCGAGCCGGATCATGTCGAGTTCCCGGTGTACACGGAAGACGGATGGGTGGGGCCGACGAGCCCCAAGTCAGCCGATGAGCTCAAAGCGATGTCCGTCCAGGAGATCGTGGAATTCCTCAAGACGTGGAGGCCTCCGGACAATGCTTTCCGCGAGCCGTCTCCGGAGGGGCTGGGCCGCGTGCTGTCATCCGTCGTCGCGCAAGATCCGGGACCTTTCGCAGTCGAGGCTAAACGCTTCCAGGGCCTGGACCCGACATACATCCGCGCTGTCCTGTCCGGCCTCCGGGACGCCTTTAAGCAAGGTGGAACTTTTGATTGGGAGCCGGTTTTGGATCTCTGCGGATGGGCGCTGTCACAGCCGCGTGAGACCCCGGGCCGGCAGGTGGGAAAAGAAATGGAAGCTGACCCCGACTGGGGCTGGACACGCAAGACGATCGCGGACTTACTCTCCACCGGCTTTGACAATGGTCCGGGCAGCATCCCCATCCGCCTTCGCGTAAAGGTGTGGCATATTCTGAAACCACTGAGCGAAGACCCCGAGCCTACGCCGGAGCACGAGGAGCGTTATGGTGGCTCCAACATGGACCCGGCCACGCTCTCAATCAACAGCACCCGGGGTGAGGCTATGCACGCCGTTGTCCGCTATGCCCTTTGGGTGCGGCGGCACATGGAAGGCCAAGCAGACGCCGGGGATCAGCCTCACAGGGGCTTCGATGAGATGCCCGAGGTCCGGGAAGTGCTGGACGCCCATCTCGACGTGGCGCAAGAGCCGTGGCTCGCCATTCGCGCGGTCTACGGCCAGTGGTTCCCGTGGCTCGTCCTTTTGGATTCCGAGTGGGCACGTGACAGTGCAGCGAAAATCTTCCCAATTGGCCAAGGTGAAGAGGCGCTTTTCGAGGCCGCGTGGAACACTTACGTAACATTCTGCAGACCTTATGACAACATTTTGGACATTCTCAGCGAGCAATACCACCACGCAGTGGAGCGGATAGGCTGTAGCCACGACGACACCCGGTGGCTCGCTAACCCGGACGAGAGGCTTGCGGAGCACCTCATGGCCTTCTACTGGCGTGGCAAGCTCTCACTTGAGGACCCGTTGCTTACGGCCTTTTGGGAAAAGGCGAGCGACGCCCTCAGGGGGCACGCGCTTGGCTATATAGGACGCGTGCTGAAACAAAACAGTGGGGAGATTCCTGCAGATATTTTCGACCGTCTAAAGCAGCTCTGGGAGATCCGTCTTGCATGGGCCAGACAGTCCCAGTCTCCTACAAACATCGTCAAGGAGATGGCCGCCTTTGGCTGGTGGTTTGTGTCGGACAAGTTTGATGTGGGCTGGGCCATTGCGCAGCTTTCCGAATCGCTTCAACTCGTCCATCAGGTGGACCCTGGGCATATGGTGCTAGAGCATCTTGCAAGGACTGTGGAGACCCATCCTGTGGAATCAGCTCAATGCCTGAAGCTAATTGCCAAAGGGGATCATAAAGGGTGGGAACTCTCTGCAGGCCGCGGTCATGTCCGAAGGATTCTTGAGGTGGCATTGCGGAATCCCATTGCTGGGGAGGAAGCAAAGCGGATCATCCACTATCTTGGCAGCCGTGGATTTCTGGAGTTCCGTAATCTAATTAGTTTCCCCTGAAAAAGTCGGGGATTTTAAGCAAAAAAAAGGAATTCGCAGCCTTCATATGGAAGTAGGATGTTAACCAGACAACCTAATCCCGAGGGGCGAATTCCTTTATCTTATAATTTTCCCCTACCTTTGAGTGACCAGTGGCGGAAATGACCATTCGGTTATTCAGTCAGCTTTTGTTTAGCAAGCCACTCCTTCGTTTCTTTCATGCGGTACGAATTCCCGTTCATGTTCACGAGGTACGACTGATGCGTCAACCGATCGATCATTGCAGCAGTCATGACGGGATCCTGAAAGAT
>PEBX01000119.1 GCA_003050645.1 Candidatus Carbonibacillus altaicus | reverse complement strand
CCGTTCCATCGTCTGCTTGAGTTGGGGGATGTTACCGGGCCAGTCGTAACGCAAAAGCGCGATCTGCGCTTCGCGTGAGAGCGCAAGTTTCTTTTTCTGATAGGTTTCTTTGGCCTGTTCAAAAAACGTACGCATAAGCGTCCCGAGATCCGTGGGGCGTTCTCGAAGCGGTGGGATATGCATGATAGAAAAGCGGTAGTACAGTTCGTCCAGAAACTCACCTTGAGAGAGCATGTGTTCCAGAATCGGTTCGGCTGTGGCGACGATGCAAGATGTGACGGGCTTTTCCTCTTCACTCCCCAGCCGGCGAAAACGACCGGTAGAGAGCGCTTCACCGAGCATGGCCTGAACTTGCTTGGGCCATGTATGAATATCCTTTAAATAGAGGGCACCGCCTCCCGTGCGTTCGATCAGACCGGCAGAAGGCTGAGGCGGGCCGTCGTAACCGAAAAGCTGGACAGCGAGCAGACCTTCGTGGATGGCCAGACTGTTTAATGTTAATACATGTTCGTTGCGACACGCCTCCTCACCGAGCTTTTTCACGGCCCACGTAAAAAGCAGATGTTTACCCGCACCGGCAGGACCGATCAGGAGAACCGGGTGTTCATGTTTCATAAGTTCGTACAACGATTGGGCGAGAGGTAGAAGAGACGAGCGCTCTACAATCGATGAAGCGAGCGCGGTACCTTCAAAGGTTTCTTGCCCCCACAAGGCTTCTTGAAGATGCACATGGTCCGTAATATCTCGTTCAATGGAGATGGCCCCGCGTAGCGTACCGCTGGCATCGATAAGCGGCAGCGTATTGATGATGACATGGCGATCTTCGCGCGGGCGATGGTACACATTGTAGACTGGAAGTCGGCTTTGCATGACATGAAAAAGCATAAGTGAGCCTTTCTGGAAAAAGTTTTGAATCGGCTGACCGATGATCGTATCTTTCGGTATGCCGTAGATCGTCTCCGCGACGCGATTCCAGGCGAGTACGGTACCATGTTCATCGACGATAGTGATGGCATCATGAGATCCGTCGAGCAGCGGTTCAAACAAATCATCTTTGAGCGTCCAAAGGGAGGGTGTCTGAGGCGAACGTGACGGGTGAGACGGAGGTTGGGACGCATAATGTTTCACAGTGATCACTCCTCAATGCAAAAAGGGATCTTGATGAAGAAAGCGTTATCATGTATAATAATTATAACACAATGTACAAAAATTAAACAGTGCTCACGTGCTCGTGTGTCAAGGTGAGGGGGATGCCGATGAGTACGCTGATGCGTAAGACCCTTCTGGGTATGTCCAAAAATCAGACGATGGAACGAATAGTGAAGCGGCTGGGCCCTTATTTAGGAACACGTCGTTTCGTACCGGGTGAACAGATTGAGGATGCGATCGCCAGGATCAAAGAGCTAAACGCTGAAGGTGTCATGGCCACCGTTGATCACCTGGGAGAATTTGTCACCTCCCGGTCTGAAGCAGAAGCGGCGACAGAGCAGGCGCTTTTAACGTTAAAAGCGCTGGATGCATCTGGTGTGGAAAGTTATCTTTCGGTTAAATTAACACAGCTTGGTCTCGATTTAGATGAGCGTTTTTGTGAACATAACATGCGGCGTATTCTAGACGAAGCACGAAAACTGGGTCGTTTTGTGCGCATCGATATCGAAGACTATGCGCGCAATGAGAAGACGCTGGCCCTTTTTGAGCGCCTCATTCAAGACTTCGGTCATGAGACGATCGGTCTCGCCCTACAATCTTATTTGTACAAAACGGAGGCTGACTTAAAGCGCCTTAGCGTCTGGGCTCCAAATATTCGCTTTGTCAAAGGGGCTTATCAAGAATCAAGAGAAGTCGCTTTTTCTGATAAAAAAGACGTTGATCAACATTACATCCGTCTTGTCGAAAGCCATCTTTTAGCGGGTCATTATGCAGCGATTGCGACGCATGATCTTGCGATTATTGAAACGTTAAAAAGCTTTGTTAATTCGCATGGCATCCCCCGCACTCAGTTTGAGTTTCAGATGCTTTACGGTATCCGTTCCATGTCACTTTTAGATCTAGCCCGCCAGGGGTACCGTACCCGCGTCTACATCCCGTATGGTGATGACTGGTACGGCTACTATATGAGACGTCTGGCAGAGCGCCCTGAAAATGTCATGTTTATCGTGAAATCATGGTTTAAGCGTTAAAAAGCGAAGGCAAAACATTTAAAGAAATTAAAAGGAAAGGAAAGAATATGATGCGAGAACTGTTTCGTCCGGAGCCGCTCACGGATTTTAGTAAAGAAGAAAACAGGAAGGCGTTTGAAGAAGCGCTAAAGATTGTGGAGGGCGAACTCGGAAAGACGTATCCGCTGGTGATTGGCGAAGAAGTAATCGATCCGGGCCGCACGATCACCTCAACAAACCCGGCCAAACACAGTGAAGTCATCGGCTATGTGGGGAAAGCGCGACTGGAAGACGTCGAACGGGCGATCAAAACTGCGGAAGAGGCGTTTGAGAGTTGGAAGAGAGTTCCTGGAGAGGAACGTGCGCGGTATTTGTATAAAGCGGCAGCGATCCTACGGCGGAAAAAGCACATCATCAGTGCCTGGATGGTTAAAGAAGCAGGGAAAAGCTGGGTCGAGGCCGATGCCGATACGGCAGAAGCGATCGATTTTCTCGAATATTACGGGCGGGAGATGGAGCGCTTAAGTGCGCCGCAACCGCTCACAGTTCTGCCCGGTGAAGATGACGTGCTGGAATATATTTCGCTGGGGGTAGGAGCGATTATTCCACCGTGGAACTTCCCTGTGGCCATTTTAACCGGCATGACCATGAGTGCGGTCGTCACGGGGAATACTGTTCTTTTAAAACCGGCTTCAGCCACACCGGTGGTCGGCTATAAAATGTTTGAGATTTTTCGCGAAGCTGGCGTGCCGGGCGGGGTGATCAATTTTATCCCCGGAAGCGGCGGGGAGATCGGTGACGCTATGGTCGACCATCCACGGATACGATTTATTTCCTTTACCGGTTCGGTTGAAGTCGGCACACGCATTTACGAACGCGCTGCGAAGGTGCAGCCCGGACAAAAATGGCTGAAGCGCGTCGTGGCGGAGATGGGTGGTAAAGACGCCATCATCGTCGACGAGACGGCCGACCTGGAAGCGGCGGCCCAGGGCATCGTCACATCCGCCTTCGGCTTCCAGGGACAAAAATGCTCAGCCTGTTCGCGGGCAATACTCCTTGATAGCATCTATGATGAGCTTCTCGAACGCATCGTAGAAAAAACGAAGGCCCTCGTGCAGGGTGACCCGGCAACCTACGCGCATACCTTAGGCCCGGTCATCGATCGCGCTGCCTATGACAAGATTATGAACTATATTGAGCTCGGACGAAAGGAAGGGCGGCTCGTCCTCGGCGGCACTGGTCATGATGAAGTCGGCTATTTTATTGAACCGACGATTATTGAAGAAGTCGATCCGCATGCCCGTATTGCGCAGGAAGAAATTTTCGGTCCGGTCCTCGCGGTCATTCGGGCCAAAGACTTCGATCATGCGCTGGCCATTGCGAACGACACCGATTATGGACTGACTGGCTCAGTATACAGTAAAAACCGTGCCCATCTGGAAAAAGCGCGGCGTGAGTTCCATGTTGGCAATCTGTACTTTAACCGTAAATGCACCGGAGCCATTGTCGGCGCACATCCATTTGGTGGTTTCAATATGTCCGGTACCGATTCGAAAGCGGGCGGCCCCGACTATCTCACCCACTTTATGCAGCTCAAATCTGTTGCGGAAGTGTTGTAGACGGACGTATGCAAATTAAGCCTCATCCGTGATGGGATGGGGCATGTTTTGTAATTCATCGTGTTGTTCAATGAAAACATAAAGATCAAAGGGGTATGATTTCCAGCACATATAGGAGAAGAGTGAGTGTGATAAAGCTCAAAATCGTCGTCCACAGGGTAATATTTGCGACAAATCCGGGACGCACGTCGTATTCGGCTGCGATCATCGTCATCAGCACGGCTGCCGAAGTAGCATTCTGTACGATCAGTACTTTGGCCGTGAGCCCCTCGATCTTAAAAAGCCATACCACTCCGAACATAACGAGCGGTGAGACGACGAGACGAATGAACGTGGCGAGGAGTGTCGGTTGCCAGACTTCGCGCGTACGCGTCCCGTAAAGCTGCATGCCTAAGATGATCAGTGCGACAGGGATCATCGCCTCGCCCGTCATTTTAAGAGGTACACTGATAAATTCAGGTAAACGGATGTGAAAAAGGGATAGAAGTAGCCCGAGGATCATTGTGTACGTCGTCGGTACGCGGGCAAGCGTTTTCCAGGGAGAAAGAATCTGTCTGCTGCCGCGGGCAGCAAGCATCAACCCGACCGTGTACATCAGTACAAAATTAACGACGACGACCAGAACACCGATCTTAAATCCTTCTTCGCCGTACGCAAACAGGAGCACAGGGAGACCGTAGTTAGCGGTGTTCGGAAAAAGGGTGGCCAGCATGGCTGCTTGCCGGTATGGTTTCATATGAAACAATCGATAGAAAAGTATGGTAAGGAGATACATAATAAAAGTAAAAAGTAAGACGGCCCCAGCGATCATTAAATTGGCCGAAGATGTCACATCGGATGTGGACAAATAACTGAGGAGGAGCGCAGGGCTAAGTATATATGTCGAAAAATGGGCCAGCGGCCGAACCGGAACGCTGCTTACACGTCGATAAATGTAGCCCAGCGCAATCAACAGCAAAACGGGTAAAAGGACTTGCACAAAGATCATAGAGGCTCACAGCTTTCTTTCGGGTGGTGTGGTACATCTACTTCCAGCAAACGATGCCGAGCTTACGACAAAAGTCTACGGAGGAGCTTACGATGAAGAGGATTTCCCGGCGGCTGATACGAATACCGCTTCATCGTTATCATTGTCTCTGAGCAGTAGAAGATCACGGGCGATCGTAAGTGCAGCTTCTTTATTCCCGAGCGCGGCAGCCCGCTGGGCAAGATCACAGCGTTTTTGGGGACTTTGCAAAAGATCGCTCACGGCATACGTCAGTTCATCGATATTGTGGGCGATCAGAGCAGTTGCATGACGACGTACAAATTTAAGATTGCGCGACTCCTGTCCCGGGATCGGCTGAATGAGGATTGATGGGCGACCGACAGCAAAGATTTCGGAAAGGGTGAGCCCACCGGGTTTGCTGATAATGAGGTCGCTCGCGGTGAGATAGTCAAGAAAATTCTCGACATAACGCTTTACGATGAGCGGGTGATTTAGCGTACGGTGTGATTGTAAACTACGCCAGAGCGCTTCATTGCGTCCGGTGATGATGATAAAGGCAAATGGGTCGTTTAGCCGATCAAGCGTAGGAATGATTTTACGAACATCGATCAAACCCTCCCCACCGCCAGCGATGAGAATAAGCGGGAGGTCCGTAGGAAGGTCTAGTTTTTTTCTGAGCATAGGAGGGTCGAGAGGGGGTGGCGTAAAAATCGGCATGCCGCTGGCCAGCATGGTGTGCGGAGGGACGCGGTAGCGTCGGTAAAGGCGCTGGATAAGGGAGGCATGGGCAAGGTAATAACGATCGACGTTTTTATCGATCCAAAAACCGTTGACATCAAAATCCGTAACGGCAACGGCAAGCTTAAATGGGGCGCCCTTGCGCTTCAGTTTACCGAAGACGGTAACCGGCAGGGCATGGGTGACAAAGACGATATCCGGTCGATATGTTTTGATGAGGTGTTGCGCTTTTTCCATACTTTGCAAGGCAAAGCCGTGGCGGAAAAGGCGACTGCTCATGCGTTCGCTGGCATAGGCGAGTCCCCATAAAAAGCGGGCGTGTTGCAGAGTTTGTCCGTAGATGAGGTTATAGGAGAGGGTGAGTTTTTCAGAAAGAGTTGTCTCGATGAGTGCTTGTTCACCGGTCAGCGTGTGCCAGGCAGCCTGAAGCGCTTCTGCGGCTCGCCGGTGACCAAAACCAAGGGTGTTTTCTGTGACCAAAAGCAGTCGAGGCGGTGTTGTGCGTGTCCGATCTTCAAGTGGGGTATGTACAGGGTGAGAGCGTTCTTTCGAACCTAATGTCATCGCGGCGTCCCCCTT
>PEBX01000118.1 GCA_003050645.1 Candidatus Carbonibacillus altaicus | reverse complement strand
CTTCATCGACGTCTTTTTCCATCTGCTTTAAAATCGGTACGAGCCACTGGAAGAAAATCGTCTCCAGATCATACCGTTCCAGCCCTTCATCCAGCAATTGATGTGATCTCCGAAAGTGAAACGTTTTGAGGGCAGCATAGAGCGCACGTGCTTCTTCCGTGAGCGGAGTATTTTCTAGTAGGGCGTATGCATCCAGGGTCCGCGGTTCAACAGGTTCAGGACCGGGGGAGGCAGAGAGTTTTTCTTTTTGAGCGCGATACAGGCGGATGGCTTCGGATATTTTTAAATGATCCCGTTCCATCCGGGCCTTAATCCAGAGTAAGGCCTGAATATCGTTTTCGTCGTAGAGGCGATGACCACCGGGGCTTCGTTTCGGTACGGGGAAACCATAGCGCTTTTCCCAGGCCCGTAAATTGTAAAGCGATATACCGGTTCGCTCGCTTACCGTTTGGATATGATAAAGACCTTGCTCATGCATGCGTAGACCGCCTTTAATCAAACGTATATATGGTTTAACAACGGGAGTATCAACTATTATGATTGTATCAGCTTTTTTTATTAGGCCCTATTTTGCCGTTTCATCCGAGTGAACGTCATCTGCTTGACGAACTCTTTCAATTCAATCTGTGACGACAATGTCGTAGTCACGGTCTTCCGGGACGACGACGACCCAGGCGTTGGGAAGATAACGTGAAACATGGCCTTTGGAAGAAGGGATCGTGACCGTCTGCCCATCGACATACATAATGGCCGAGGAGCCTCCATCTAAAGCCATGGCCTGAACGGCACCGCGTTCATAGAGGAGATCTTGCACGTCCTTAAGCGTTGCCCCCAAGCTCTGAACTTGTCTTCCTTCGATCACGACAAAAAGAATCGAGCCGTCTTTGCGTTGCGCGATAGCTGCACGCGGGCCGATGCCCCAGCCGCCGTCACCCTTGGTGATCATCTTTTCTCCGTTCACAATGAGTTGGGGCTTAAAGCCGCCGGCATGCATGACGCCCATTTTGATAAGTTTATTGGCACTGTACACGCCGGTGATGAGCCGCCCGTCTTGGGTTAGGCCGGAAATGTAATCCGGCACGTCCGCTCCGCCAAAAGGCGTATTAACGATTTTCCCATCGGCGATGATGATGCCAAGCGGTATGCCGCCATTTCCGTGGCCTTCCGGATCATGAAAACCATTGGCATTGACTGCCGCAATGGCACCCGCCTGCTCTGCCAGCACATGGATTTGTTCGCCACGATGTGGATTTTTGGAGGTCACCATTTTGATGACGCTCGGATCCGGAACCGTCAATATTTTTCCGCGAAAATAATGGTCCGGTCCATAGTAGGCGGAGATGCTTTCTAAGGTTATTATAAGCTTTTTGGCAGGCGTTTCGGTCACCGGCACCGCCGGATCAAGGGGCTCGATGGAACCGTCCAGTGCCGTATGATCGAGCGCTGAGTGATTTCGGTCGTCGTCCGGAATGACATTTTTAAAGGCCGGTCGGGCAATGTTGTCATCGATCGACTGTAATTCCTGAGGGGATAAAAACGTGATCCAGGCCCATTGCCGATGTTGAGAGGATAGTATCATTTCAGCTGCCATCCGCCGGTATTCAAGGCCGGGGCCGAGCATAAAAAACCAGAGCAGAGCTGCCATGAGAACGAGACTTAAAAACGATAAACGACGCAACCAGCGGCTTTCCCACCATCTTTTCTTAGGCGGGCGCGTTCGAAGGGGTAAGGATGTTGACATGGTTTCTCACCTTTAGTGTTTTTGGGGAAGCATATTTTGAAACATATACTAAACGGTTATGACGAAAATACGGCTGAAAAGTTGCGCCGATCTAGGATCGTTCTTCGTCAATTTCTTCAACCGCCATCTGCCTCACTTTCTGGCCGAGTGTAGCGCCGTAAAGTTTGAGTAGGTACAAAATGGCAATAGCCAAGACGGCTAGGAGTACTTCCCAGATCGCCACATTTTGTATGATCACTTTGCGGGCAATGGTATAAATCATAATGTCAATGATCAGGATGAGATCGCGTTTGAGGAGTAGAAGGGCAATTTCTAGACCAATGATATAAAGGAGGGCATCGGATAAAAAAGTATGAAATTTTTCTGTAAGTTCCCAGGTGCGAATGTAATCATACAGCGCGCTCACCATCATCGCTCCTTCACCGAAAACGGCAAAGATGATGATGACAGCAAGCAGCCATTCAAACCAGTGAATGATAAACTGTAAGAAATGATTGGCTCGTTTCATCGGGCGACCTCCGTGCAGACATCTTGTATCGTGCTGAGATAAGCTGGCAACGTTTGCTAACAATGCGTTTTAAGCTAATCAAGTTATGAACACGCGCACGATCGATGAAACCACCATACCTAATGAAAGCATAATGAAAGAGCGGTAGAAAAACAAGATGAAAATCTTAAAATATCTTAAAATCATGTAGAATGTGCCCGGAAGAAAAAGCGTCGCATACATAGGGAAAAGATTAAAAACCGAACATTTGTATTTAGAAAATAAATAAAGTAAGTTTTTAGCTTGAACAAGTGACTTTGATATGTTTAAATATAGATATAAAGAGGGAGGAAACGAACATATATGGCAAAGGGGGGAACCGATTCGTTCAGCGAATCAGAAGACGATGATTGAACGGTATACGCGCGAAGCGATGAAAGCGATCTGGTCCGATGAGCATAAATTTTCTTTGTGGCTCACCATCGAACTTTTAACGGTTGAAGCGTGGGTCGCTTCCGGCGTTGTACCGCCGGAAGACTACGAACGAATCAAACAACATGCGCGCCTCGATTTAAAGCGTATTGCCGAGCTGGAGGCGGAGACACGGCATGACGTGATCGCTTTTACCCGGCAAATCTCCGAGACGCTGGGTGAAGAGCGGCGTTGGGTGCACTACGGCTTAACTTCCTCCGACATTGTCGACACGGCGCTCATGTTGCAGGTGCGCGAGGCCAACCGTCTCATCTGGGATGGTCTAGTACGCTTAGAACGTATTTTGAGCGATCTCGCGTTGCGCTACAAACGGACGGTGATGATCGGGCGCACACACGGTGTGCACGCCGAGCCGACGACGTTTGGTTTAAAAGCGCTGTACTGGCGGGAGGCTGTGCGCCGGCACATGACGCGTTTTAGAGAACTGGAAGAGCGCCTTTATGTCGGTAAACTATCCGGAGCGGTAGGTACGTATACGCAGGTCACGCCGGAAGTGGAGCAGTATGTCCTCTCGCGCCTCGGTCTCGCCGTCGCCCCGGTCGTCACACAGACGCTTCCGCGCGATCTTCATGCTGAGTATATGGCTTATCTGGCGTTGGTCGGAACGACGCTGGAGACGATCGCCGTCGAGTTGAGACACCTACAGCGCACCGAAGTGCGGGAAGTAGAGGAAGGTTTTGCACCGGGCCAAAAAGGCTCCTCGGCCATGCCCCATAAGAAAAATCCGATTAGCGCCGAAAACATTACCGGACTTTCCCGCCTGCTGCGCGGGTATATGGTGTCGGCGTATGAAAGTGTGGCGCTCTGGCATGAACGGGATATTTCTCATTCTTCGGTTGAACGAGTCATTTTCCCCGATGCGACCATCCTCCTCGACTATATGCTCGCGCGTTTAAGCGACGTTTTATCTCATCTCGTCGTCCACACTGAACGCATGAGAAACAATATGGACCGGGGGTATCATCTTTATTTTTCCAGTCAGGTTTTAAAAGCGCTCATCGAGCAAGGTTGGAGCCGGGAGACGGCATATGACACCGTACAACGTCTGGCGCTTAGAGCCTGGGAGGAAGAAAAAAACTTTCCCGAACTCGTCATGGGCGATGCGACGCTGCGTGAAGTGCTGAGTGAAGAAACGCTGCGGACGATTTTCGACGAGGGCGTTTATATCCGGCACATCGATACGATTTTTAAACGGGCCAAGCTTTCAGAGGATTGAACGGCAGACTGATGGAAGGTGCATATGCCAGAAAAAAAAGGTGGATGAAATTGATTTTGGCCTACCGTTTGTAGCAAATGGAACGCGAACATGCCAGAAAAAAGGGGTGGCAGGATGACGGCGTATGAAGCGGAGCTTACGCACATCGAACAGCGGGAACTTTTTTATACGGGAAAAGCAAAGAGTCTCTACCGAACGAACCGCCCGGACGTACTCTGGGTCGACTTTCGTGACGACTTAACGGCGGGCGATGGGAAAAAGCGCGGACAGGAAGCAGGCAAGGGGGCGCTCAATGCAAGGATAGCGGCGCATCTGTTTGATTATTTAGAAGGTGCAGGGGTGAGGACGCATTTTTTAAAATATATCGAGCCATCCGTCCATCTCGTGCGTGCTGTCCAGATTCTTCCATTAGAAGTCGTGGTGCGGAATATCGCCGCCGGATCGCTTATTCGCCGGATTGGCTGGGAGGAAGGAAGACCGCTCTCGGAACCGCTTGTCGAGTGGTACTACAAACGCGATGATCTGGGCGATCCGCTCCTCGCAGAGGCGCATATCGCACTTCTTTCTCTCGCCGATTCGACGACGCTTGCGTCGCTTAAAGAACAGGCGCTTTTGATCAATACACTTTTGCAAAAAAAATTTTCCGATGCGGGGCTTCTACTCGCCGATTTTAAGTTGGAGTTCGGGCGTCTTGCGTCCGGGACGATCGTCCTTGCCGATGAAATATCACCGGATACGTGCCGCCTGTGGGATGCGTCGAGTCGCGTGTCTTACGATAAGGACCGTTTCCGCAAAGACCAGGGCGATGTGCTGGGTGCCTACAGGGAAGTCGCTCGCCGGTTAGGGCTTGTATAAAAGGGGCGTCTACGTGTCTATGGGGCATTCTAAACGCGGGGCACTTCCATGAGGAAAGGCGGGGCATATCGACAGGAGATTTTAATAACATATATGTTATAAAATATGCAAGCGCCCATCAATCGTTTGGCAATAGAAGTGTAGTCAAGAGACGGTTAGGTGGTAGAGTGGTTCAAAAGGTGAAAGGTGGCCGAAAGAGATGGCGAGTAAGCTTTCCATGGATGATGTAAGGCTCATCGAACGATCGCTGGGGAGAAAGCCCAATGCATTAGAAGAAGAACTGTTTCAGGCGATGTGGTCCGAACACTGCAGCTACCGGCACACCAAGCCGCTCTTAAGAGATCTTCCT
Organism: Candidatus Carbonibacillus altaicus; assembly: GCA_003050645.1. Lineage (GTDB taxonomy): Bacteria > Bacillota > Bacilli > Thermicanales > DSM-22653 > Carbonibacillus > Carbonibacillus altaicus. Next base: position 1,032 of record PEBX01000118.1, on the reverse strand, counting down.
AACGACAACGAACGGACTCTAGCCGGGCCGGGAGAAGGGGCCGGGGCGGTGCGTCTTCAGTCCGGTTACGCCCTCGTCTTTAAGTTAGAAAGCCACAATCATCCTTCGTACATCGATCCGTATGAAGGTGCGGCCACGGGGGTTGGAGGTATATTACGCGACGTGTTTTCGATGGGGGCGCGTCCCCTGGTCGTGGCTGGTGCGCTCACGCTTGCGCCCTCTCACCAGCAGCCTTCTTCGGGTAAAGGAAACGGTGACGGTGACACGTCACCTGATGTGCTGGGGGGTAAAGATGTGCTGGGGCGTGAAGTCGTACGAGGTTTTCAGGCGTACAATGAGACGTTCGGGGTGGTATCCGGCGCGCTCCACGTCCAGCTTGATGAACGATACGCGCATAATCCGCTCGTCAATGTGATGGCCATCGGTGTCGTGCGGGAAGAAAAACTCGTGCGCAGTAAAGTCTCATCCCCTGGTCTCCAACTCATCTATGCCGGTAAATCGGCGGATCATGCCGGACTCGGGGGTGCTGCCTTTGCCTCGGCGGCGCGCTCCGAGCATCGCGAAGCGGAAGGTGGGGTGCCGCGCGCCTATCCGGACATCGGGAAGAGGTTGTTTCAGGCGACAGACACGCTCATTCAAAACGGTCTCGTTCAGGCCATGCAGGATATGGGTGCGGCCGGGCTTTTGAGCGCCAGTGTGGAGATGGCTGCTAAAAGCGGGCTGGGCGTGCAGCTATTTTTGGAGCGTGTCCCGCGAGAAAACGATACGGTCGATGCCCGAGCTATGCTTTTAGGTGAGACGCAGGAGCGCATGCTTTATGCGGTACGAGCGGAAGATGCGCCCGCGGTGCTTGAGACGATCGCTTCTTTTCAACTAGAAGGTGCCGTAATCGGTGAGGTGATCCAAGACGATCGCTATGTGGCGCGCTGGGAAGAGACTGTGCTCGTCGATGTGCCGGCTTCGTTTCTCTCCGGCGGGGTACCGCTTGTCGATCTCAGGCTTGCACGTAGAGAAAAGTTGGGCGGTCGTCCT
>PEBX01000117.1 GCA_003050645.1 Candidatus Carbonibacillus altaicus | reverse complement strand
TTGGACTTTGGCCATCCTTTACTCTTTCACTCCTTGTTCGCTTTGACGCTTTCTAGTCGTCACTTCACCGCTTTTTTAACGCTTCTTCTATCGCTTTAGACTGTCTTATGCGATCGATGTGGATTCTTATTTTATCCTAGCCTTAATCCTCGATGATTGCAATTGATTTTAATCGTGAATAATATGCGTTATTTTGAAAATAAAAATTAAAAGCAGGCCGCACGCGGCCTGCCCGCAACGCTTCAATCATCTATTTGAACGTCAAAAGACACCACCTCCAAGGATACGGGCCTTTTGACGGGAAGCGTTGTTCTATCGTTAGCATATACAATTGTCATGTTTTTGTGCATTAAGGACTAAAACGGTGCTCTTCCTTTTTTTGCACCGTCTGATGCAATGCATCGATCGTAAAAATCTGCACCCATGTCGTATCATCGAGACGGTAAGTAATCTGAAACGTCTTTGCATCCAACCACGCCATATGATGGTCTGTGGACTTTTCCGGTAGGCGTTCCTCCCACAAGAGCTCCGATCCCGGGTAAGCTGGTGAACTCAGACCAGATGAAGACGACTCAGGTGTAGTCGGTTCCTCTTCTGTAGAGGAAGGAGAGCGTGAAGGTGAAGGTGAGGGTGCGGACGATGTGGAGCTTGAAGATGGAGTTGAAGCTGAAGAAGCTGACGGCGATATCGAAGCAACAGAAAAATCACGTCGGTCCGATTCGCCTGGTTGAACGACCAGTGTTAAAAAAAGCTGTACATTTTTTTCATTCAGGACGAGCGCATAACGGCCTTCTGACTGAAGCAAGCGCTTAGACTCGGAAGCAGACGGTAACGAGCGCTCTTCCGAATTGATTCCAACCGGGAGCGATGGGTCGGATACATTGATGACTTTTTCTTCTGGTTTTATCGTTTCGCCTGTTCCTTCCTCGTGTACAGCTTGCTTATGCATCGGAGATTCCGAAGACATATCCGAATCCGTTTGTGCATCGTGGATGATCCCTATCTCATTTGGCGTTGTAACGGACTCTGTACGATATCCTGATACGACGCGTTCATCAGACGGAAGCTCAGATAGGGTTGGTACGTTCGGATCCGACGGATCCGTCCACCGTTCGCCCCATAAGAATGTGATAAACATCACAGCGAGGACGGTTGAGATAAGTGCGACACGGCGAAACCAGATGCGGCGCTCAGCAACTTTTCGGGCACGCCCTTGTTGCTCACGATACTCCTTTTGTATTTTGGGCCAGAGCGCATCGAGCGGGGATGCCTGAAGCGGTGGCTCGGGTAGATTCTGAAGCTTCTCACCAAGCGCTTGATACAACGCCAGGTCCCGACGACAAGATTCGCAGGTCATTAAATGTGCCTCGAGAATGGTTTCTTCGAGGGGATCGATCGTTCCATCGAGTGATTTTTGGATAATACGCCGAACTTCTTCACAGTTCACGTTTCCTCCCCCCCTTCATGACCATGTTGAATCAACGCTTTTAACATGTTCCGCGCACGAAACACATGTGATTTGACTGTATTTACAGGTAAATTGAGCGTTGCAGCAATCTCTTGATAATTGAGCTCCTCCTGATATCGCAACATAAGCGGTACCCGGTATAGATCCGGTAAAGCAGCAATGGCTTGCACAAGCTCCCGAGCTGTCTCGCGGAATATAACTTGCGCTTCTACATGTTCTTTGGGACTCATCATAACATGTTCGACCGTCTCCAGATCAACCTCAGTCCTTCTTTGCCTCAGATGATCGATCGCTGTATTAATCAAAATACGCTGCGCCCAATGTTCAAATGAAGCTTCACTACGGTAAGCGGGAAGATGGCGCACAATCTTTAAAAGCGCCTCCTGAGTGACGTCAAAAGCATCCTCCGTATTACCAACCATATAAAATGCTTTTTTATAAAGTTTTTTTTCGACACTTTTTAAAAGTGTGTAAAGAGCGTCTTCATTACCCTCTTGTGCGGACCGCACAAGTGATTCCATTCCGGTGTCCCCTTTCACCGTTACTTATATAGACAGCCTTGATATTCATTTGGTTGCAGAGTCATCATTCATTTTTTTAATCATTTACCTGACAATCGATTCAAAAAGGATAGGTTATGTATATACTACACGTTCTGCTTATAAAAAGCAAACTTTTTGCATTAAAAAACAGCCGGCAAGCCGACTGTTTTCAAGATTTCTGTAGACAGTTCGTTATTGCTTGATAATCTTAATAATTTTGTCCAGTCCCATGTTCAAGTCTTCTTCTGTAATAATAAGCGGTGGCGCGATGCGAATCACGGTCTCATGCGTTTCTTTCACGAGCACACCATCCCGCATCAACTGTTCGGCGTAGGGTCGTGCCGGTTCGTTGAGCTCGATACCGATAAAAAGTCCCCGTCCGCGAATATCCTTAACACGCGGATGCGCACCGAGTGATGTTTTCAATGCCTCCAGCGCCCGCAGCCCGAGTTCCAGCGATCGCTGCGGCAGGTCTTCTTCTTCGATCACTTCGATGGCCGCACGGGCGACGGCTGCTGCTAAGGGATTCCCGCCAAACGTTGACCCGTGGGAGCCTGGTGTAATGACATCCATCACCTCGGCCCTGGCACCCACCGCTGAAACCGGGAACACACCACCGCCCAGCGCTTTTCCCATAATAAGAACATCGGGTGAGACGTCTTCCCAGTCCGCGGCAAAACGCTTACCCGTCCTTCCAAAGCCAGTTTGAATTTCATCGAGCATGAGTAACATGCCTGTTTGCTTAAGCAGATTGTGTACTTCCCGGAGATAGCCGTCGGGCGGAATGCGTACACCGGCTTCACCTTGAATCGGTTCAACGAGAAAGGCGACGGTATTGGGTGTGATCGCTTCCTCCAGAGCACGCGCATCCCCATACGGGATGATCTTAAAACCGGGCGTAAACGGTCCAAACCCTTTTTTATAGGCTGGCTCGGTTGAAAAAGACGTAATCGTCGTCGTCCGCCCGTGAAAATTGTTTTCAGCGACGATAATCTCTGCCATACCCTCGGGGATGCCCCGTTTTTCATAGCCAAAACGGCGGGCAATTTTAATCGCCGTCTCGACCGCTTCCGCACCGCTATTCATCAGCAAAAAACGTTCTTTTCCGGTAAAAGAATGGAGCTTTTCGTAAAGGAGCGCCAGCTGGTCGGTATAAAAGGCGCGTGAGGTGAGCGTCAGACGATCGGCTTGTTCTTTCAAGGCGCTGATGATCTTGGGATGACGGTGTCCCTGGTTTAAAGCAGAATACGCGCTTAAAAAATCGAGGTAGCGGCGCCCTTCTACATCTTCTACCCAGACCCCTTCGCCCCGGGTTAAAACAACACTGAGCGGTGCATAGTTTTTCGCCCCGTACGTATCCTCCAGTGCCAGAAAATGATCCGTTTTCGTATGCGCCATCACGAACCTCCTCCCTCATGAAAAAATGAGCACAACCGATAACAAAAAAATATGATGCCTCCATTTCCCTACCAAACTTTTCAAAGCCTACTTTCACACCATGTTCATCGAATCATGCCTTCTCAAACATCTCACCGTTAAACTGATCCTACCCGTCTTTCAAACCAAGTTCATCGAATCAATGCTTTTTCATTCGTCTCATCAAACAGGTAAAACTCTCTTTCACACTCAAATGTCCGGATGCAAAAAAAGAAGGGCTGACAAGCGTTCCACATGATTGTTTAAGCGCGGGATACGTACTCACCAGAACGGGTGTCGATAATGAGCTTATCCCCGGTATTGATAAACAGTGGCACTTGCACCACATAACCGGTTTCTAACTTGGCCGTTTTGGAACCACCTGATTGGGTATCCCCGCGGATACCGGGTTCTGTTTCCACGACCTCTAATGTGACGGTATTGGGAAGCTGAATCCCAATAATTTCACCCTGAAATTCGACGATATGAACGGTCATATTTTCCAGTAAAAAATTGAGCTCGTATTCCAGACGATTGCGCGGGATAGTAATTTGCTCAAACGTATTCATATCCATAAAGGTAAATTCATCACCGCTGGCATATAAATATTGCATTTCTTTCGTTTCGACGTGAGCCCGGTTCACTTTTTCACCTGCACGAAACGTATCGTCACGAACGTTACCATTGCGCAGATTTTTGAGCTTCACGCGCACAAAAGCAGAGCCTTTCCCCGGTTTGACATGCTGAAATTCGATGACCTGCCAGGGATCGCCGTCAATTTCAAGTGTAATCCCATTTCGAAGATCGTTCGTGGAAATCATACCTATCATCCTTCCCTACAAATTCCCTTGCACACGCACACAACCAAACGCAACCATACGTGCATACGCTCTCATCATACCTCATTCACCCGACGACAAGCAAGGTTTTCGGCGCAGCGGTAAGTAGTTCATAGCCGTCTTGGGTGACGAGGACGTCATCTTCGATGCGCACACCACCCAGACCGGGTACGTAAATCCCTGGTTCTACAGTGACGACCATCCCGTCTTCCAAAACGGCCTCCGAGCGCCCAGACAGAACTGGCCACTCATGCACCTCGAGCCCCAGGCCATGCCCGGTAGAATGTCCAAAGCGCTCTCCGTAGCCAGCTTCTTCAATGAGTGAACGCGCCAGATGGTCGATCTCACGCGCCCTAACGCCAGCGCGAATGCCTGCTAGCGCTCGTTCCTGTGCGCGCAAAACCGTATCATAAATCGTTAGAAGCGCCTGATCAATCTGCCCTACAGCCACCGTCCGCGTTATGTCAGAGACATAACCGTCTAAAAGCGCTCCAAAATCAAAGGTGATAAGCTCACCGGCACGAATTTTTTTGTTCGATGCCACGCCGTGCGGAAGGGCACCCCGATCGCCGGAGGCCACGATCGTCTCAAACGATGTGCCGTCTGCACCGTGTTTTTCCATGAACCATTTCAGTTCTAAAGCCAGTTCGCGTTCAGTTACACCTGGAGCGATAAGCGATAAAATATGCATGAACGCTTCATCGGCAAGCGCGCAAGCGCGTTTGATCTTGGCAATCTCCTCTGGAGATTTATACGGCCTTAGTTTTCGCCCGACTAAGTGCGTCGTACCGATCCACTGAAGACCGTCGCCTTTGGGTAACGCATCATACATCTCTACTGTCACATGTTCGCGTTCGAAGCCTACGCGACTAAGTCCTAAATGCTTTAACTTTTCAGCAATCGTATCCCAAGGAGAATGGGACGATTCAACAACCTCAACTTCCGGAGCTTCCTGCATCGCCTGCTCGGTATATCGAAAATCTGTAAAGAGATACGTCTCCGTCTCTGTTAAAAGAACCATCCCGCTCGATCCGGTAAAACCGGTGAGATAACGGCGATTGGCCGGTGACGTGATGAACAGCGCCTCAATCCCTTCTTCTTTAAGCAGGGATATTATTTTTTCTCTATGCATCGTCTTTTAAGTCCCCTTTTCATGGCATCTCCACATGACATGTCGATGCTGAATGCGTGCTTGAGTGTGATGTTTGTTCGTTCGCCGTGTCGCGGATTTAAGGCGAAGCCTTTTGAACATGATGAACCAGAGCCAGCATGGCCAACTCATAGCCATATGGACCAAGCCCGCTGATCGTCCCCAACACCACTGGCGCAACGTAGCTAACCTGTCGAAACGCTTCGCGCTTATGTATATTGGACAGGTGCACTTCGATCGTCGGCAGACTGACCGCGAGGAGCGCATCGCGAATGGCAATACTCGTATGCGTGTAAGCAGCAGGATTGATAATCAGCCCGTCATACCAAGACTCTCCCTCGCCTATCCAGCTCACGATTTCTCCTTCACTGTTCGATTGTCGAGTTTCGACCGTAACACCGAGCGTTCGCGCACGCGTTTTGAGTCGTTCGTTGATCTCTGAAAGCGAAAGCGTCCCGTACACGCCCGGTTCTCTTTTTCCTAGCAGATGTAAATTCGGGCCGTGAATGACCCCGATGCGCATGTGATCCTCCCCCTTTTCCTTTATATTGTAACACAATTTCCTCCCGGTGGAACGAAAACACGCACAACAGATAGTGTTGTATATGATTCTTTCGGCGCATACGACTGATATTGCAATTTACACAAATCGCAACACAATCTTCTTGCTTTTTTTTGAGTCTCCCTGCGCATATAAAAAAGGTGCCGCACGCGGCACCGAAGCAGATCATCGATATACACATCGTTACCTTTCAAATGAAGCGCTCTTTTAAAGTGTTGGCACGGTATATAAGTGAGGTATATAAATCTCTTTACTTA
>PEBX01000116.1 GCA_003050645.1 Candidatus Carbonibacillus altaicus | reverse complement strand
TCCCGGGGGTCGGTGAAAAAACAGCCCTAAAACTGATTCAAACATACCAGACGGTGGACGGGGTTTATGAACATCTAGACGAACTTAAAGGGAAGTTAAAAGAAAATCTGACGGTGCACGAAGATGCGGCACGGCTCAGCCGCAAGCTCGTTCTTATCGAAGATGCGGTATCGCTTACGATGACGCTCGATGATGCGCGCTATGCCGGTTTTTATGCGGCGACATTCATTTCTTTTCTGGAGCAGCTCGGTTTTCGCTCGCTGATTGAGCGGCTTCGTGAAGGAGCACTCGCTGGTTATGTGCTGGACGATGCTGTGACTCAGGCGTCGCAGGAGAAAACGGCGTATCATCCGGCACCGTCGCACACCTTTTCAAAAGCCCATGTCATAACCGGGGAGACGACGGAAGGGTTGGATGAGCTTACGCGTATCCGAGCGGATGTTAACACGCCGTCCTGTATTGTCTTGTATTACGACGGAGCGCGTCCCCACCGCGCGCATCTCGCAGCCGGAGCGATCGCTCATCCTTTGGGTACGGTCATCTTTAACCGAGCAGGTCTTATCCGACATGCGGCGCTTCAGCAATTTTTTACGGATCCTGCCATCAAAAAAGTTTTTTATGACACCAAGCGGGCGATGATCGCATTCGAACGCCTAGGGTTTCCCCTTCAAGGATATGCAGGGGATGGGCTGATTGCTCAGTATTTGCTCGATGCGACCCGCTCCAGTTATACGCTCTCGGATCTTGCCGCTTTTTTTGGCGAAACGGTTCCTGATGATGCGGACGTGTTCGGGAAAGGCAGTAAGTTCCGCCTACCGGAAGAACCCGTGCTCTTTTCCCATGCACAAGCGCAAGCGGAAGTCTTTTTCCGCCTTTATCCAAGCGTCCTAGAGCGACTTAAGGCGCTCGATCTTTTGAATCTGTATGAATCGATTGAGCTACCGCTTGTGGGCGTGCTCGCGCGTATGGAAATAGCAGGTATCAAGATCGATCGCACAGCGCTCGAGGAGATCGGTCGATCGCTTCTTTCGCGAATGAAAGAAGTAGAAACCGAAGTGTACGAACTGGCCGGGGTCGAGTTTAACGTCAATTCACCCAAGCAGCTTGCCGAAATCTTATTTGAAAAACTCATGCTTCCTCCGCAAAAAAAGACGAAAACGGGTTATTCGACCGATGCCGAAACGCTAGAAGCGCTCGCCGGGGCCCATCCGGTGATCGAACCCATTTTAACCTATCGTATGCTTTCTAAACTGTATTCGACGTATGTAGAGGGGCTCATCAAAGAAATCCACGAGGATGGAAAAATTCATACGACGTTCCATCAGGCGCTGACCTCGACCGGGCGGCTCTCCAGTTCGGAACCCAATTTGCAAAATATACCCATGCGTCAGGAAGAAGGGCGGCTCTTGCGTAAGGCTTTTATTCCTTCGGAGAAAAACTGGCGCATCCTTTCAGCGGATTACTCACAGATAGAACTTCGTGTGCTCGCGCATATGTCGGGCGACCCGCGGCTCATCGAAGCCTTTTTACACGATGAAGATATTCATACGCAGACAGCCATGGATGTTTTTCACGTGAAGCGTGAAGAAGTCTCGCCGCTCATGCGTCGTCATGCCAAAGCGGTTAATTTCGGTATCATTTACGGAATCAGCGATTTCGGTCTGGCACAAAATTTAAAAATCAGCCGCCAAGAAGCCAAAGCGTTTATTACGCGCTATTTTGAAGTCTATCCGGAAGTTAGGCGTTTCCTCGATCGCTTGATTGAAGAAGCGCGCGAGAAAGGCTATGTGACGACGTTATTCGGGCGCAGAAGGGAGCTCCCGGAAATCAATGATCGCAATTTTGCCCGGCGTAGTTTTGCTGAACGGACGGCTATGAACACGCCGATTCAAGGAACGGCGGCAGATATTATCAAAAAAGCGATGGTGGAACTCGAACGCGTGCTATTGGAAGACGAAATCCCGGCGCGGATGCTCCTCCAGGTACACGATGAACTTGTTTTTGAAGTCGACGCGGCGCATGCGGAAGCACTTGCCGAGCTTGTTCGTGATAAAATGTCCCATGCGGTCGCCCTACGCGTCCCGCTAAAAGTCGATGTTGCTTACGGTCCGACGTGGTATGACGCCAAGTGATACGCGCTAAAAAAATGATACAAGTGAAACAAATGATTCAAATGATTCAAGTGATACAAGTAAAATGGAAGTTAAAAAAGAAGATATTGAAGAAAATTCATGGGGAAGGTCACACAGAGAAAGTGCTGGTGATACGTCATAAGTCATAAAAGGATCAATCGCCGGGAGCAATCATAGGAAAAATCATATATAGAAGCCATAGAAAGTCATGAAGAGAAAGTCATGGGTGTAAAAGAGAGGGGGAGGGAGATGCCGGAGCTTCCAGAAGTCGAAACGATCCGCCGGGCCTTAAAAGAAAGGCTTGTCGGTCGAACCTTCACAGATGTAGAGATCAGGCTTCCGCGTCTACTGGTTGACCCGCGCGATCCTAAACGCTTCCGGCATGTTTTAATCGGAAAAACGGTGCATGATATGTTAAGGCGCGGCAAATATTTACTATTCGACCTAGGCGACGGTTATCTACTTTCACACCTGCGGATGGAGGGGAAGTATGACGTCATTCCTGCCGGAAGTATCCTCCCCCCGCATACCCATATGATCTTCGTTCTGGATAACGATGCGTGGCTTATATACCGGGACGTCCGGCAGTTTGGAACGATGGAGTGGGTGAGACGGGAGGCGCTTTCTACACATCCGTCTCTTCAAAAATTAGGACCGGAGCCGCTGGATGACGGGTTTACGCTCTCCGTTTGGAACGAACGACTTAACCTGCGAAAAGGCCAGATGATCAAAGCATTTTTACTCGATCAGACCAATATTGCGGGCATGGGCAATATTTATGTCGATGAGGCGCTGTATCTCGCCGGGATTCACCCGGAGACGCCGGCTGGTCTTTTAAGTAAAAAGAAGCGTGCCGGGCTTTATGCCGCGATTCGTGAAGTCCTCACACGCGGGGTTGAAGCAGGCGGGGCGAGCGTAAGAACGTACCGCGCTCCGAATGAGGCGCTCGGCTATTTTCAGCTTGAACTGAGTGTCTACGGCAGGTCCTCTCATCCGTGCCCGAAGTGCGGTCAGATGATTGAACGAATCGTTGTCGCCGGAAGAGGGACACATTTTTGTCCATCCTGTCAAAAAAAGCCGGTCCGCCGTCTCGTTTCCGTGAAAAAGGGGGAACAGACATGATCATTGGCTTAACAGGCGGCATAGCGACTGGTAAAAGTACGGTCTCCCGCCTGCTTCAAAAACGCGGTTTTCCGGTCATCGATGCCGATCAGGTGGCGCGGGACGTGGTTCGACCGGGAGAAGAAGCGCTTGCCGAGATCGTCCGCGTCTTTGGGGAAGACATGTTAAAAGAAGATGGCACGCTGGATCGCAAGCGACTCGGCGTTCGTATTTTTGAAGATGACGAGGCGAGAAAGACGCTAGAAGCGATCCTTCATCCGCGCATTCGCGCGCGAATGTTAGAGGCCATTCAAAAAATCGAGACAATAAGTCCGTACCCGGTGATCGTGGACGTGCCCCTTCTTTTTGAGACAGGCTGGGATCGTCTCACCGACGCAAACATCGTCGTTTTTGCCCCACCGGATGTTCAAAAAAAGCGGCTCATGGCACGCGATCAGCTATCGGAAAAAGAGGCGTATGAGCGTATCCAGGCGCAGTGGCCTTTGGAAGAAAAAGTAAAACGAGCTGACTGGGTACTGGATAACAGCGGCGATGAAAACGCCTTAGCTCGTGAGGTCGAACGGTTGATTGAACACTGGCATGCCGCTGGGTTCATACACGACAAGGAGAAAAATGGTACGTGTTCAGGGAGAGAAAAGGGATGACGATCCAAGCAGGCTTTTTGCGCAGAATGATTTCTGCCGTGCTCTTCGTCGTGATCCTTACCATGATGAAAAGCCCCTTGCTTTGGGGGTGGCTTTATCCGATCTATTATCCGGAAAGCCTCAAACAATCCGCAGAATCGAACCGGGTTGATCCACTCCTCGTCGCTGCGATTATCCAGACGGAAAGCGGCTTTACATCCAACAGAGCTTCTCGTAAAGGAGCAAAAGGCATGATGCAGATAATGGAAGAAACGGAGCAGTGGATTCGCACGCAGCAGGGTATGGCGGAGAGACTGAATACACTGGATGAGACCGAAGCCAATATAGAGCTCGGAAGCTGGTATATCCGTCATCTTTTGGATCGGTATAACGGTTCGCTCGTTCAGGCACTTGCCGCCTACAACGCCGGTCCCACTGTCGTCGACCGATGGCTGAAAAGCGGTGTCTGGCAGGGTACGGTTGATACGCTCTACCAAATCCCGTATGGGGAGACGCGACATTATGTAATACGCGTGCTTTATCTACTCAATCGCTATCATGCACTGTATTCGGATGGGCTTTCGGCCCATCTTTTTTATGCCCTTTTTTATGATTGAATGATTGGCAACCTTGAACATGTGCTATCACTTCTTATTCAGCGGGACACTGTTTATGGTCTGGGTACTTGTTCAATGATTGCTGGATTCAATATATGATATTACCTTTCGGATAATATAGGTAATATAATATCAATTTTTACATGTTTTATGCAAATGTATCGTATCGCCTCACTGATATGGTGCGTATGCATCCAACCATATTGACTAATGTGTCATACAATATATAATAAAAGTAGGTAAAGATGATGATATAAAAACGAGAGAGGATGAATCCGTATGACCTCTATTGCGATCAACGGGTTTGGAAGAATTGGTCGGCTCGTATTACGGCGTATGATTGAAAAAAATGCTCCGCTTCAAGTCGTGGCCATTAATGCGAGCTATCCAGCCAAAACGTTGGCGCACCTTTTGCAATATGATTCAGTCCACCGCTCTCCGACCTTTAGCATTGATTATACGGACGACGCTTTGATCGTAAACGGTGAGCGTATTCAGCTAATACAGGAACGAGAACCAGACCAATTACCTTGGAAAGAACTTAAGATCGACATGGTTATCGAAGCGACGGGCCAGTTCACGGATCGGTCGGGTGCATCACGCCATATACAAGCCGGGGCAAAAAAAGTTGTCATTACGGCGCCAGCAAAAGATGAAGACGTGACACTCGTCATGGGCGTGAATCATACGCTCTATGATCCTGAAAAGCATCATATTATTTCCAATGCTTCATGTACGACGAATGCGCTGGCACCGGTTGTAAAGGTGTTGCATGACGCCTTTGGGGTGCAGCATGGTATGATGACGACCGTTCACAGCGTGACCAACGATCAAAAAGTCCTCGATAATCCGCATAAAGACTTGCGCCGTGCCCGTACGTCCAGCCTATCGATCATCCCGACATCGACGGGAGCCGCAAAAGCCATCGGCAAGGTCATACCTGATTTAAACGGTCGCTTGACCGGGATGGCGCTCCGCGTTCCGACGCCAAACGTATCGATGATCGATCTTGTCGCTTACCTTTCCCAGGATGTGACGAAAGAAGAGGTGCACCGAGCCTTTGCCCAGGCTGCAGAAGAGGAACTCTCCGGCATCCTAACGCTTTCGGATCTTCCTCTTGTCTCCAGCGACTACATTGGCGACAGCCATTCCGCCGTCGTGGACGGAGAACTCACCAAAGTCATGGGTCGGATGGTTCAGGTTTTTGCCTGGTACGATAACGAATGGGCTTATTCGGATCGGGTCGTCGATCTCGTCACGTATATGGTGCAAGCGAACAAGCCGGGAGGTGCGTCAGCCTTATGCGCTGAAGGAAAAGATCGTGCGCTCGAAACTGTATAACATGTGCACAATATGGTAAAGTCTACAAGAGATGAATGCATAAGGTAAGAGAAAACCCCCGGGAAGCTCCCTCGGGGGTTTAAAGTTAAGACGCACTGGTATCTTTCTCCACAGGCTTGCGTTTGGACCGTTCCCAGCCTTAACGTTTTTCGCCGAATATATGATCCTACGTTTTTACCAGAAACGCACGGTTTTTGTTTGATCATCCCATTTGTATTTCACACCGAGTGCGTTAGCGATCTGGGCGATGGGTAATACGGTCCGACCGTCGACTGCACGCACTGGGGTGTCTAAGCCGACGGAGCGACCGTTGATATTCATCACTTTTTCACCTAGATACATGACAATTGTTGTCGTACCTTTGGTAACGGTGACTTTTTTAGTTTTTGCATCGTAATCGACTTTTGCGTCGAGTGCTTCTGCCACATACTTTAGCGGTACCATGGTCCGATTAGCTTCAATGAACGGTGCTGGTCCATCGATCGTCTTTTTATTTCCACCT
>PEBX01000115.1 GCA_003050645.1 Candidatus Carbonibacillus altaicus | reverse complement strand
TAATAAGCGCCAGGATGAGGATGACTAGAAAACCGAGCGGTCCGATATTACCGAATGACATCGTTACCACCTCCAACCTCTGCTTCTTAACTCCAAGATATCACAAATAACGTGCGTCTACAAGCCCCACATTTTAACGAAAGACATGCCGTTTAGCGAAAGACATACCGTGTTCCTGGAACAGGTTCATTGTACACCTCCTGCTCGTTTAACCCTTCACCTTCAGGATAAACAGAACGGGCATCCAAAGCAATCACGCGTCCTTCGATACCATATTCAATGGGAGAGTGTTTCTGAATGTATTGTTCGATGACCGTATGCAAATCGATATCTTCAACTTTCGGTGAGGTGACAGGACGAATACGGCAGAGCATATCTTCTGGATCTCCCTCCCGGTCACACGCTGCCAGCGTGTAAATGCGATTGGGGTCGAGCGGTTGGCCATTGACCTCGATGGAGACAACACGCTTGCCCATGGGTCGATCGATATACATCTTCACCTTCATCCCTGAAAAACGAACGACCCAACCACCGACGCGTTTAGGAATATCATTTGTGAACACATTGTTCAGTTCTTTTTCCATCCACTGACGTATTTGTGAACCTTTGGCTTGCCCAGTTTTTAAGGGCGCATTGACCGGAATCCAGTTCCATATATCTTCGACCGTGATGGGGCCAGGGGCAACAGGTGGCGCAAAACGAAAGCCATTCGAAATACCGATATCGCATTGTGCATACTCTCGGATGGCGTCAGTGATCAAATTGTCAATAGGGTTTTCAAGAACATTGTATCGATAAAGATATGTTTTGGTCTCGCCGATTTTTCTTGAAATAACCGGTAGATACGGCCGTCGAATGTCTTCTACTGTTGCTTTCACCGCTTCATCTTCTACATAGTGCTCAGCCAGAACAGGAATAAGCTCATATTTATAATCCTTCACTTTCCGATCTTCTACTAAGATATCAAGCCGCCCGACAAACGAACCAAATGCGCCAGATTCGGTGACGGGCACACGACCAAGTGTGATGGGATCATACGTGCGCTGATGCGTATCCCCACCAAAAATAAAATCAATCCCTGCACTCTCCGCCTTTTTTGCAAAATGTACCTGCTGTGCTAAACCCATATGCGCAAGGCAAATGACGAGATCGCACTTATAACGGCTTCGCAGAAGATCCACGAGCCGTGGTGCCGTCTCCTCCGGAAACGTAAACTGAATGCCGCGGTGATACGAAGGCGCTTGACGCATTTTAGTGAGCGGATCGTTATAACCAATAAAACCGATGCGTACGCCGCCCATTTCGGTAACAAAATAATTCGGATACAGTGGATACCCTGGATCCAGTCCTTCCTCATCCCAAACCATATTAGAGCAAATCGCTGGGAAATTATAGCCAACGGAAAGCTCTACAATTTTTTCCGGTCCATACACAACCTCCCAATTCCCCGGAATGCCTAGATCATAACCCATATGATTCATCGCTTCAACCATCGCTTTGCCTTTGCTTAAAGCTGCCACTGCTGAACCCTGATAACAGTCTCCCGTATCCACGATAAATACATTACCAGGATTTTCAGCTTTGACGAGTTTAAATAATGTCTTCAAACGACTTAATCCTCCAGCTTGCTGAAAAACATTGCGTCCATTGACCCGAAACATCTCCGGATGGGTAAGCATTTGCCCATGAATATCGGTTGTGTGCAAAAACGTTAACTGCACCACTTTTTTAGGTGGCACTTTCCAGTCCTTAGCATATACCCGCTCCCCTGCTGCCAGCCCGCTGATGATCGGATACATACCCACGCCTATGCCTAAAGAACCAATGAACTTAAGGACATCTCGACGAGAAATGGTCTTTGTCCCTTCGCACGAATGCTCTGACGCCGATGGTTTGACTTGATGATTCTCACGCCCACACACATCACACATCATCATTCCTCCTTTTTAGCTCAAATGCGTAGATTGAAAATACGACGCTCGTATGACACCCTACGGCGTCAAATTGTAATCGCATTCATATTGTATCGGGTAAGGCATCTCAGTTTATATACCATACCGTGTATTTAATATACTATGTATAGTATTTTAATTATATAAAATTTTATTATATTCTTTATTAATGTATTTTATGAACATCACATCGGCTTGTTGTTGTATGACGCAACATATCTGTGACCTCAACTGTGTAAAGTCAACGTCACTGCAAAGAACACAAAAAACGTGCAACATATTGAACGTTGCACGTCTTACGTCTTCGTATCTTTTTTCTTTCAATCTCTTAATGCGCTTGCTGTTCATGTGTTGGTGGATCCGATGCTTGCTTTCCAAACACACGAGCAATTTCTAAAAAGGTGATGATCCCCGCACGCACTTCAGGATCCGCAAATGTCCGAATAAGCATGCCGTTCTTTCCACCGTTTAAAAGTATAGCCGCGATGCATGGACTCACCTCGTTTCTACATACGATCGCCAGCGCCATGCGCTATGCACACCGATCCGTCGTTCACACATTGGACACACTTTTATTCAAACATTCGACGAATGGTAGCATCCTTCCTGCTCATTGTTAAACTTTCACATGAACATATTTACATGTATTTGATTGATAACAACGAATACCTTCACAAGCCTTGCGTGCCAATGCTTCGATAATGTCAAAGGGAAACAAAGCGTATCGAATCGGACAGTATATCATTTATAGATATTTTACTCTCCTTGATACAGATGATTCAATTGAACAGCAATACTCGCTCCAACCCTGGCATTATTCTTAACAAGTTCAATATTTGCTTTTAAACTTTTACCTTCTGTCAGGTTTTTTATCCTTTCTAATAAAAATGGTGTAAGATTTTTGCCTCTTATCCCTCGCTTGTCCGCTTCAAAAATAGCCTTTTCTATAATTTTTTCAATATAATTATTCTCAAGCGTATGTGCTTCTGGAATAGGATTCGTAATCAAAACGCCTCCCTTGAGTCCTAAATCCCATTTAATCTTTACGACCCTCGCTGCTTCTACTTCATCTTCCACCATGTAATTCACTTTAAGCCCGCTCCCCCTTGAGTAAAAAGCAGGAAATTCTTCTGTCTTAAATCCAATAACAGGAACACCTAAGGTTTCAAGATATTCTAAAGTACGTGGTAAATCAAGTATAGATTTTGCTCCCGAACTTACAACCGCGACATCCGTCTTAGCAAGCTCTTGCAAGTCAGCAGATATATCTAGAGTTTCTTCTACGCCTCTATGAACACCTCCTATACCGCCCGTCACAAATATTTTTATACCTACAAAATTTGCACAAATCATCGTAGCAGAAACAGTGGTAGCAGCGTTGAGTCTTTTAGCTAAAATTACGGGCAAATCTCTTCTACTAGCTTTTAAAATATCTTTAGCCGTGCTCAAAAATTCAAGTTCTTTTTCATTTAATCCTATTTTTATCCTTCCATTGATAATTGCAATCGTTGCGGGTGTTGCGCCATTCTCTCTTACAATTGTTTCCACAGCCTTAGCAGTCTCAATATTTTCTGGATAGGGCATTCCATGGGATATGATGGTTGACTCTAAAGCCACAATAGGTTTTCCCTCTTTTAATGCCTTATTAACTTCCTCTGATATATCAATGATTCGATACATTTTTTTCAATCTCCTTTAACTTATTTTTTAGCTGTTTTTCATTCAAAAGAGGATTAACCGTATAGGGCGAAGCAATAGTCAGTAAAGCTGTAACAAGTCCCATTTTTACTGAAGCTGTCAGTGTATACCCATTGAAAATACCATATACAAGTCCTGCTGTGAGTGCATCACCTGCTCCAGTAACATCGACAACGTCAGTTTTATAAGGATCGATAAGCTTATCTATCGCTCCTGAATAAATATAAGCACCTCTCTCCCCTAATGTAACAATCACATTTTTTACACCTTTTTCTCTTAAATATTCAACCGCTTTTTTCATATCTTCATCATTTCTTAGCCTTATTCCTGTAATAGACTGTAATTCCTCCTTGTTTGGTGTTATATAATCTATCCTATCTAATACACCTTTTAGCTTTTGAGCCTTATCGACTGAAACTGGTTCTACTACAATCGGGATGTTATAGTTATAGCATAGTTCTGTTATATATCTTATGCTTTCTTCAGGAATATTGGCATCAAAAACTACGATCTCACTATTTTTTATAACCTCTGTCTTGGACTCAAGATACTGTACATTTAATTCTTCTAGAATGTCCATTCCTGAAAGAGCGATATCCATATCTCCAGTTGTGTCTAAGATAGCAAGATAGATGCCTGTCCGCCTAGTTGTTGAAATTGCCACCTCTTCTACATTAACGCCTGCGTGCCTTGTTTCCTCTAAAAGTCTGCGCCCCTCATCATCATTACCTACAACGCTTAATAAAGTCACAGGAACATTAAGTTGTGCAAGATTATGAGAAATATTCCTCCCTACTCCTCCAGGAGCGATGTTTATATAACCTGGATTCGAGGTACTGTGCTTTAATTCTTTATAGGGCTTCCCTTTTATATCTATATTTGCACCTCCGATGACTGTAATTCCCTTTAAATCTCTTACAACATACCCTCTACCTAGTATAAACCCTTTTTTCATGAGGTTGGCTATGTGCCCTGCTACAGCGGATCGACTGATTCCAAGGACTTTTGCCAACTCTTCCTGTAAAATCATGGGGTTTTTCTTTAAAAGTGCTAGTATTTCCTTTTCTCTTTGCGTTAATGGCACATATAAACACCCCTAAACAATTGCCTTATTACCAAACAAATGCAAGTAAATTTTAACATAAACAAAATTGACCTTCTACCTCCTCGTGACGTTCCTCTTTACACCCTGTAAGAAACCATTCATACTCAGTGTAAAGAGGATGATGTTTTTCAAAAAGAGGTGTATGGCTGATGACAGATACAAACGACTTTTCCTATGCGCTTCAACCGAACGACGTAGCAGATCCGTCTGTTTTTACCGCCGCCCAAGCGTTTGTACACATGTTATCGGAATTCCCATCGCTTCCTGCTGTTTTTAACCCGTGGCGCGATAAAGATGAAGAACATGAACGCCCAGGGAATATGGCTCTCATACGCCGTCAACATCTTGTACACTATTTAGCTTTAAGACTTGCTCGTGCCAAAATGGTCTGGGTTGGCGAAGCGCTGGGCTACCGCGGCGCGCATTTTTCCGGAGTCTTTTTCACATCCGAGCGCATGCTCTTAGGGCATCATCCCATCATCACGCCTGAGGCCATCATCGCTCGCCAAGGAGAACGTACAAGCCGTCCCGATATGCCTTTCATCCCCGGTAAAATCACACGCACTGTGCAACAACAAGGCTTCGCAGAAGTCTCGGCGACGCTCGTTTGGCGGGCCCTCTTAGATAACCATCTTGCGCCACAGGATGTCCTCTTCTTTAGTGCCCTACCCTTTCACCCGTACGACCCCAAAGGTGGGTACCTTACCAATCGTCCACCGAAAAAATCTGAGCTCAATGAGAGCTTACCGCTTTTAGAGGCTTTTTTAAAGCTCACCCACACGATTTCCGCCGCCCCACCGAAACTTATCGCCATCGGTCGCATCGGAGAACATGCCCTCCAAACACTGGGATACCCATATGCAAGCGTTCCGCACCCTGCTCAGGGTCACGCGCATCTTTTTTTGAAAGGCATGCAAGCTGTTATCCGTGATCACCATGTTTAGTCAATCCTTTAAGCTGCGAGCGCATCACCTTTGAACGCATCACCTACGAACGCATCACTGCATACAGTCCGATGCCCCAAAAAGCAATCTGCCAGAGTGTGAATAAAATGAGCGTAAGACGTGCTGCGCCCTGTGACACACTCTTCGAACGCGGATTCGTCTCCGGATCAAACACACCCGTTTGCCGCCCGGCCTTGTACACCCCATAGAGCACGTAAAACAAAAACGTTCCCAGTGTAAGCATTGTACCGAAAAAGAGAATCGGTCCCAGCACATTCAAATAAACCGGGTAGTCGGCAATCGTATGGTTAAAACGTGCGAGCGTGAGGACGCGAATCGCTTCCCGCTCAACGGATAAAATCTCCACGAACACAAATCCAAGTGCAAAAAGCACCGGCGTCCAAAGGCTCTCCGGCGAACGCGCAAAGCGCACGGTCACAAGCCAGATTAAGACGAGCGCCAGTGTTAACCAATAGATCACCGGATGCATGATCCAGCCGTCCAACGTAACGTAAATAAGCCAGCTCGCGATCGTTAAGAGGCCAAAGGGAAGGGCCATGCGCTTCCCGAAGCGGAATCGATAAGCGAGCACCTCCTGCTCCAGATCCGTACGGTTTTTAAAAAACCAGCTCGCCGCCATATGCTGCAGACCGGTGATAAAGAAGGATA
>PEBX01000114.1 GCA_003050645.1 Candidatus Carbonibacillus altaicus | reverse complement strand
AATCACATATCAGGCCGAATCTCGCCGTAAGGCGGGAGCGGGGGAACCAAGTTTTGGGGGGTTAACCTTGGACCGTATCCAAGGGGGATGTGACGCTTCTCTGCCATCCTACCCGTCAGCTAACCTCGTAGGCTAAAGCAGAGAAGTCCCAAGGTGATTTGAATTCTCTTGTGTGTGTGTGTTAAGTCTTGAGTCTTAAGTTTTTTTAACTGATCGTTAAGGTGAAGAAGGTTACATCCTGCACACCTTCCCTTGGAACTTCGGTTCCGGGAGAGGTGTGCATTTTTTATGACATCCTGTGTGATTCGTAAAGGAGGTGAGGCGACGGAACCACCGTTTGACACGATACATCTTGCGTACGGACGGTCAAAGCGAAAGGGATACGGGCTCTGGCCTTCTGTCTGGTAACGATCATCTTGCCATCGGTAACGGTTGGTAAAAAGCGAGATATGAATTTTTTCCAAAATAAGAAAGGGGTATTCAACTGTGAAACACATTGCATCGATTCGCTTAGGGAAACCGTTTGTCGTTATGTTGACGCTTTTTTTGATCATCGCGGTGGCCATGTCCGGCTGCGCTTCAACATCGGATCAAGGAAGTGGCTCTAGCTCGAACCCATCGGGCCAGGGGACAACGCCAGATACAGGCTCTGGAGCATCATCGGGTACAGAAAATAGTGAGGGCAGTGCAAACGGTGATCAAAGCAGCGGGTCGGCGCTTCTTGATAAACTGCGAAAGCAAGGGTATGTCGATGTTGGTTTTGCCAATGAAAAACCATACGCTTATCAAACGACAGATGGAAAGCTCACCGGTGAAGCAGTAGAGATCGCCCGGGTCATCTTTAAAAATCTCGGTGTGGAGGAACTGCACGGTCACCTCGTAGAATTTAGCTCCCTCATTCCAGGGCTTAAGGCAAAAAAATTTGATGTCATCACGGCTGGTATGTTTATTACACCGGAGCGAGCCCAACAGGTCGTCTTTGCCAATCCGGAGTATAGCATTGGGGAGGCTTTGGCAGTTATCAAAGGGAACCCCAAAGATCTTCACAGCTATGAAGACATTGCCAACCAACCGGATGTGAAGGTTGCAGTCATGTCTGGAGCGATCGAAGAGGAGTACATGTTAAAATCTGGCATTAAGGAAGATCAGATCGTCACGGTACAGGATCAACCTGCAGCGATCTCCGCCTTAAAGACGGGACGGGTCGATGCCATTACGATGACAGGGCCATCGCTACAATCTATGCTGGACGCTGCCGATGATCCAGATATTGAACGGGTGATGGATTTTAAACAACCTGTGATTGATGGAAAAAGTGTACGTGGCTATGGGGCAGCAGCCTTCCGTCCGGAAGACAAAGATTTCGCCGATTTTTATAACCAGGAGCTCCAAAAACTCAAAGATTCAGGAGAACTTTTAAAGATTCTTGAACAGTTTGGTTTCACAGAGCAGGAGCTTCCGGGTGACAAAACAGCCGAGGAACTATCGATAGAATAACTTGATGAGCCGACCATGAACGATAGATAGTTATCAACTCAAGAAGACATTCTGATAACAAAAGAAGATATTTTATCCATTAAAGAATCTATCCATTAAAGAATCTATTCTGCTAACAAAAGGAGTAATCAAAGATGAAAAATCTTTTACCCTGATGGGAATGTGACTATGTTGTATAAAAGATATAAAAAATTATATGTTTTTCCAAAGGGGGTGGGCAGAGCGCTTGTATAAGCGCTGCGCTCCATGACATCTCTAGAGACGCTTATAAGTTTATTACCGACCCTGATGAAGGGGTTGGTTGTAACACTGGAAGTGTTCCTTTTAGGCAGTGTCGTTGCCGCTGTGTTAGCGTTTATTGCGGGGCTGATGCGTCTTTCCAAGTTCCGGATCGTCCGATTTTTGGCTGCTTTCTATGTTGAATTTTTTCGTGGTACGTCACTTCTCATTCAGTTGTTCTGGATCTTTTATGTCTTGCCGTTTTTCGGTTTAGATCTGAGTGCGCTAACAGCCGGGGTCTTGGCCTTGGGATTAAATTATGGAGCTTATGGATCAGAAGTTGTCCGGAGCGCCATTCTTTCAGTGCCCAGGGGACAGACGGAAGCGGCGATTGCGCTCAATATGTCTCCAGTACTTCGCTTTCGACGTATTATCTTACCTCAAGCCTGGCCGCTCATGATTCCACCCTTTGGCAATCTCTTCATCGAGCTACTTAAAGGGACATCGCTCGTTTCACTCATTACTTTGAGTGATCTTACGTTTCAGGCGATGAGCTTGCGGACGACGGTGAGCAAGCTCGAGATTCCGATTTTTGCCTTGCTTTTGATCATCTACTTTGTCATTGCTTATGCGGTGACACTTGTGATGCGGGCTTTGGAGAAAAAGGCGACAGTCGGGCGGGCGTAAAACACTGACCGTGTTGATGCCTTGAAATCGCGTGATTTGAACGTGATTTGAAATCGTGGGACTTGAGATCGGGCATGATGCCGTATCGCTTACGTAGGCATACGGATGATCGCCTGTCTGTCAAGTGCACACTGATGAGCGATACGATGTTCAAAAATCGTAGCCATGAGGAGAAAGGGAGAGGTGCATGAGTGATATATGGAATTGGCAGACTGCCGCTGATGTTTTTTGGAAGCTGATCAAAGTCGTGCCCGTGACACTGGAGGCGACGTTTCTAGGATTTGCACTTGCAGCCGTGTTGGGACTGGTGTGGGCACTTATGCGGCGCAGTCGATTCCGACCTGTGTCCGTGCTTTCCTATTGGTTGATTGAGTTTGTGCGTTCCACACCGCTTCTCGTCCAACTGTTCTTTCTGTATTTGGCTTTACCGCGTTTTCCCGTGTTTGTCATTGGCGTGACCGGATTAGGTCTGCACTACAGCGCCTATCTTGCAGAAGTCTATCGCGGCGGCATCGAAGCTGTTTCACAAGGGCAGTGGGAAGCAGCGCGCGCCCTCAACTTTTCGCCTCTTAAAACGTGGACGCGCATCATTTTGCCGCAAGCCATACCGCCGATCATCCCGGTGATGGGTAACTATCTGATTGTCCTATTTAAAGAGACACCGCTTCTGTTTGCGATTAACGTTGTCGAGATGATGTCCGTCGCTAAGAAGTTTGGCTCTCACACCTTTCAATATACGGAAGCTTATACAATCGTCGGTGTGCTATTTTTCCTGATGAGTTACCCTTCGTCACTCCTTGTCCGTTGGGCGGAACAGCGTATGGCGCTAAAACAGTAGCGTGTGATGCATAACGTTGTCAAACGACAATATCATGAAAGGATGATTCGAATGGCCCTGCCTAAGGTATTATCGCGTTCAGAAGACACGCGTAAACAACGAACACAGTTGATAAAAAAGACGCAGGAAGGTCTAAAGGTTGGTCCAAACCAGCGGTCCGCGGAAACGACACCCGTGGTGCGCTACCGAGGTGTTAAAAAGTCATTTGGAGAGGTGGAAGTTTTAAAAGGCATCGATCTCGATATTATGCCTGGCGAAAAGGTTGCCGTGATCGGTCCTTCCGGATCAGGTAAAACGACGCTGGCGCGACTATTGATGACACTGGAGCGCCCGAGCGGCGGGATCATTGAAGTGGAAGGTGAACCGCTCTACCACAAACGCGTCGGCGAGGGGCTTGTACCGGCCGACGAACGTCATATCGCTCGTGTGCGCAGTAAAATTGGGATGGTTTTTCAGCATTTTAATCTGTTCCCGCACCGGACGGTCTTGCAAAATGTGACGGAAGCACCGATTCATGTCAAGAAAATGCCCCGACGCCTCGCTGAAGAAAAGGCGCGCGCGATGTTAGAAAAGGTCGGTCTCATCGAGCATATCGATAAATATCCTGGGCAACTGTCCGGGGGACAAAAACAGCGCGTGGCCATCGCCCGTGCGCTCGTGATGGAACCGAAGATCATGCTCTTTGATGAGCCGACCAGCGCCCTGGACCCAGAGCTTGTCGGGGAAGTGCTGGCCGTGATCAAAGAGATTGCCGAAAAAGGTGATATGGCCATGATGCTGATCACCCATGAGATGCAGTTTGCACGTGAAGTGGCTGACCGTGTCCTGTTTACAGATGGCGGGAAGATCGTTGAGCAAGGAACGCCTGAAGAGATCTTCGAACATCCCAAAAGTGAGCGCCTGCAGGCTTTTCTGGCGCGTTTTAGAAACGGCTTTGGTGGTGGCTCACAATGAGCAGTTCGTATCGCATGCGCCATCCCGAGATGAAGGATGGCGCATCGATGCACCGCCTGATGACCATAAGCGGGAACCTAGAAGCGAATGCCCCGTATACGTACATGATGATGGCCCATTATTTTGGAAGGACATCTTATCTTGTTGAAAAAATCGTTCCCTTATCGCCTCGGTCGTCCAGTTCACCTCACACGGATGCGTATGATGCAATACCTGTCGGCTATGTGCTTGCCTTTCATCCTCCACAAGAACGTGATGCGCTGTTTGTTTGGCAAATCGGTGTGGCTCCAGAAGCGCGGGGGCAGGGACTCGGAAAACGTCTTTTGATGGCTTTGTTCGAAACACTCGCTCAAAATGATGAGAACCAAGCTGTACGTTATGTTTTGGCGACGGTTGACGATCATAATACGCCTTCAAAGCGACTCTTTCAGTCGCTTGCTCGAGCGTGGGGGGCAGATCTTAGGATAGAACACAACTTTTTTCCGCAACATTTTTTTCCAGATTCGCATGCATCGGAACATTTGTATCGCATCGGGCCAATTGAGATTGTCAAGTATTAAGGTTGATCATATCTCTCGTGCGATGTTGTTCATGCCAACTGAACACAACTCAAAGGAGGCTCATATCGATGACGCCAAGTGTGTTAACGGACTCGTCACGCGCAGTAGGACTGAATGTGATTGCTGAACGCGAATCGGAAGTACGCGCCTATGTCCGGGATTTTCCAACCGTTTTTAAACGCGCTGAAGGGTGTATGGTGTGGGATGAAAACGGTAAGGCCTACATTGACTTTTTTTCTGGGGCCGGTGCTTTAAATTATGGGCATAACCACCCCGAGATGAAAAAAGCGATCATCACGTATTTACTGGATGACGGTATGGTGCACAGTCTTGATCTCGCGACCGAGGCTAAAATTGATTTTATCAAGACATTTGACGAACTCATTCTAAAGCCACGCCACCTTCATTATAAAATAATGTTTCCAGGACCGACAGGGACCAATGCTGTGGAAGCAGCGCTTAAACTGGCCCGCAAGGTAACCGGTCGGAGCACGGTTGCAGCGTTTACCCATGGCTTTCACGGTATGACGTTGGGAGCTCTGGCGGTGACCGCCAACCGTCGGAAGCGCCGCGGTGCAAGTCGTCCTTTGGAAGGGAGTATTTCGCTTCCTTATGATGGTTTTATGGGAGAAGACGTCGATACGCTCGATTATATTGAGCGGCTGTTTGCGGACGAAGGTAGCGGCATCGATGTGCCGGCTGCGGTCATCGTCGAGACGGTGCAAGGTGAAGGGGGGCTTCATGCGGCTCGTCTTGAGTGGCTGCGAGGTTTAAGAGAGATCACGCGTCGGCATGGCATTTTGCTCATCGTGGACGATATACAGGCAGGAAGTGGGCGAACAGGACCATTTTTCAGTTTTGAAGCGGCTGAGATTGAGCCGGATATGGTCACGTTATCCAAATCACTCGGCGGATATGGTCTTCCTTTTGCACTTGTTTTGTTACATCCAGATCTCGATCAATTTTTACCTGGGGAACATAATGGAACGTTTCGCGGCAACAATTTGGCAATGGTTGCAGCAACGACCGCTTTGAAGCAGTACTGGAAAGACGGCGCCTTCTCCGAGGAAGTCCTAAAAAAAGGGCACGTGTTAAGAGATCGGCTTCAAGCGATCGTCGATGCGGCAAACGTTTCAGCGCAGGTTCGGGGGCGCGGGATGATGCAGGGGATTGCCTTTGAACCGCATGGTTTTGCTGAAGCGGTCTCAAAAGAAGCCTTTGTAAGAGGACTCATTGCCGAGACGTCAGGTCCAGAGAATGAGGTCATCAAACTGCTGCCTCCGCTTATTATTGATGATGAAACGCTTGACGATGGTCTCGAGCGTTTAGAAGACGCAATTCAAACAGTGGCCCAATCATTTTGATCATATCACCCCACAGTTGAAAGATCGAAAGGAGAGAAACCTATGATTGTACGAGAACTTTCTGATATTGTCGGAAGCGAGCATGACGTGGCATCGGAGACGTGGAGAAGTCGAAGACTGCTACTAAGCGCAGACGGTGTCGGTTTTTCACTCCATGATACGATCATCTATGGCGGTACAGAGACAAAGATGTGGTATAAGCATCATTACGAAGCGGTGTATTGTATCGAAGGCGAGGGAGAAATCGAAGATTTAAAGACGGGGGAAGTGCAC
>PEBX01000113.1 GCA_003050645.1 Candidatus Carbonibacillus altaicus | reverse complement strand
CCCTAAATACATTACTACAATATCTTCTAAGACGGTGATGTTCTTCACTTCAAAATTGTGGGACTGTTCTTCAATGTACTCAATATTATTACCGTTAGTTTGTCCAACAATATTAAAGTCTTTGTTTTCACCTATTTTCCCGTTGATTTTAATAATACCGTCCATTATCAGTAGGTTGTTAACATCTACATTAAATGAAGAGGATTCTTCTGCCTTCAACGTATCACCATCAATGTAACTATTTTCATATAGTGTGGCCTCAGCTGAAATTCCTTTCCCTTCAAACGCAAAAGAAGTACTTGATACTGTCAGAATCAAAATCGCAACTAACAACAATGATCCAAACTTACGTACCATTTTTTCTCCTCCTTTAGTGTTTTATATTTTTTTAAGCAAATCATTCCATTATACCCGTTACTTAGATATAAATGTTTGAATTGCTACTACAAGTACATTTTAATATCAAAGAAATATTTTATCAATATTATTTATAACTCAACTTTCGCACCTTGAAAATTAGTGCTAAGCCTTGATATAACTAGGATTTCTTATTGAAAAAATATCGTTCTTGACAGAAAAACACCTTTCTCGTTTGGTAAAATGGAAGTTGCAAAGTCTTACCATCCCAAACAGAAAGGTGCGTAACCCTATGGTACAACACAACTCTCTGTCTGAAAAGGGCGAGGAACGAATTTCGGCTGTATTCTCAACTTTACAAATCGGACTACTGTTGCGGAAAGCCGGCATTTCCAAGTCGTTCGGATTGTCCAGTCTTGCTATCTTTCGGCTGATCTTTACGCTCGTGTTTGAAGGACGCAATTGGTTTCGTCTTCTGGGCAGCGATCGCCGCCAATCTTTGCCTAGCAAAGATGTGGTCTATCGGTTCTTAAACCACCCGCGCTTTGCATGGCGACGATTTTTGCATGCCTTGAGTCTGAAGATCGTTCAGCATTTTGATTCCCTGACCTCCCAGTCCCGCGTTCGGGCTTTCATCATCGATGATTCGGTTCTTCGGCGGGATCGCAGCAAGAAAGCCGAGTTACTGGCCCGCGTCTTCGATCATACAACGGGGCGGTATACCCGCGGCTACAACATGCTCACGCTCGGATGGTCGGATGGCTTCAGCTTCGTGCCCACCGATTTTGTCATGCTCAGCTCGACTAGGCTTTCGAAACGCTTTTGCGAGATGAAGGTGCGTTTGTCCAAGCGTACGCAAGGCTACAAACGCCGCATCGAGGCGCTTTCGCGTAAGCCGAATGCGGTTGTGGCTCTGCTCAACCGAGCGATCGCGGCCGGATTCAGCGCGGATGTTGTCCTGATGGACAGCTGGTTTACCCAAGCGCCTCTGTTGCGTGAATTGATGGCGAAAGGTCTGCATGTCATTGGGATGGCCAAGGCGCTGAAACAGCGATACCGGTTCGACGGAAAAAGCCTGACGCTAAATGTCAATCGTCAGTGAAAATGTCACCTTAACTGTTCTGTGAAAATGTCATATTCCCTGGCCGATTTACAAAATGATGCGGGAAGCGCGGCTCCCCCGTCAAGGTTTGCCTATGGCAATTGTCTGACGTGGGCGGCTGCGCCGCCCTTTGACGGTGGCCCGCTGAGCTTCCCTGGGTTTGGTAGAAGCGGGCCAGGTGAAAATGAGGAATAGCCCACATACTTGCATATCGTCACACATTTATGCTACGTTGAATGTGTTGTTGAGACCATGGTTTACGCCATGGATGCGAAGCAGCGGGCTTGCGTGGCGTCGCAAGACTCGCTGTTTTTGTTTCGGGCTTGGTTTCCTGGCGGCGGAGTGGTTTTTGGATTTCCCGTAATTCCAATGCTTGTCCTTTATGCCAAATGACCAGCTTACCCTGCATCGTTTCCCGTACCTCCACGGTAGTTTTAGTCTTAAAGGGCTGTGAAGGCTTTTCGGCAAGTGTATAAAGTTTTCCTCCATAGGAAAGGGTTTGGCCTGAACCAATCTGTCGATACGTTCGAACCGCAAAAACATACTCCAAATCGGTCTCCGCAGGGAGAGGACGGTATGCGGATTCCGCCTTCTGCGGGTGAGCCGCAAAAGTGCGGTTATGTTTTTCGATGAGTTCCGGCAATGCACGATTCGCTTCTTCCAGTGTACTTACACCCAACAGTCGAAGTTAGGTGACCAGACGATCTTGAAAGGTCCCCCACAATCGTTCGATACGCCCTTTGGCTTGCGGGGTCATCGCTTTGATATGGGTGATGCCGAGTACAGCCATTGCCTTGCCGAATTGCGATAGCGGCTTAGTCTCTCCCGCCAATTCTTGCTCTAACGTCAACGATTCCTTGGGAGAGCGGAAGATGGTATGCCGGTCGCTGTAAAGGCCAAGGGGAACACCATATTTCTCGATACCTTGCCGCATAACGGTGAAGTAGCCTTCCTGTGTTTCTGTTAGGCGAAAAATCGCGCCAACAATGGTGCCGGTAGCATCGTCAACTGCAGCGTGCAAAGTCAGTTGAGGGCCTCTATCTTCCAGCCAGGCATAAGGGCTGGCGTCAATTTGCCAGAGCATCCCGGCTTGAGGCTTGCGTTTACGGGGGCGATGAGCGCTGCCCCTGCGCCGCCCTTTGGCCTGCTTCAAGCCTTTTTCCAAGAGGATACGGCGAACTGTGGACACACTAAGCGTCAAGGATTCACGTTCCTGCAAAAGCTCGGCAAAATGACAGTTATTGCAGCCATGGTAGGTGTCTTGATACAACTTGGCCACATGTTCCTTAAGCGAATCCGGAATCGCATGTACAGGTTTGCGCCCGCGATTCTTATGGGCAATACCTTCAGCTCCTTCCTTGAGATAAGTTTTTTTAAGGCGCAAAACCTGGCGTGTGGAAAGCTGCAGTAACTCAGCGGCTTCAGCGACCTTGATTTGCTCGGCAACAAGCTTTTCGATAACCAATACTTTTTTCAGTTCTGCTTTTGTCAATGTAATCTTCTCCTGTCCCATAGTGACATTTTCTCTGAACAGTTATTACATGACAATATCACAGAACAGTAATATATTCCTTACCTGCTATAGCTAAATCAAGCCCGTTGTGGTACCCTTTTACTAGGTTTGTTGTATTCTCGCCAAGGATGATTGGCAGCGGGCTTGTGAGGGCTCCTCGCATGGCTCGCCTTTTCTTTTTGAGGAGGATTTTGGCGGTTGGGTTTTTCCACTTCTTCCAGCGGGTATTTTTTCCCTTTGTACCAGATGAACCGTTCTCCGTTTAAGGTTTCACGAATTTCAACACGAGTTTTCACAGGTATGGTTAATTTGTCGTTCTTCGCTGCGATCTTGTAGGTTTTTCCTCCGTAAGAAATAGTTTCCCCTGGGCCAATCGTACGTTTCTCTCGATAGCACAGGATCATATTGATGTCTTGTCCTTCACTCAAAGGGACATATGCATGTTCCGGATCAGCAGGCTGAACCGCAAAGAGTCGATTATGTTTTTCAATGAGATGCGGAAGAATTCGATTCGCTTCCTCGATGGAATGAATCGAGTGAAGCCGTAACTCCACCACCCAACGATCCTGTAAAGTTCCGAAAAGGCGTTCGATTCGTCCTTTAGCTTGAGGTGTAAGAGCTTTGATGTGGGTAATCCCCAATTCTTGCAAGGCAGCACCAAACTGAGAAAGGGGAGAGGTTTCACCTGCTAGTTCCTCTTCCACAGACAAAGCATCCTCTTTGGGAGAACGGAAAATGGTATGCCGATCGGAGTATAGACTCATAGGGATTCCTTTTTGTTCGATCAGCTGTTTGAGTAAAAGGAAATACCCTTCTGTATCCTCTCGAGGACGAAAAGTGGCAGAAACGATCTCTCCCGTTGCATCATCAATGGCTGCCAGTAATGCGAAAGGCTCGGTATCTTCTAACCATCGATGAAAGCTGGCATCGATTTGAACCAGCATACCGGCTTGGGGCTTTCTGGTTCTTGGACGATGAGCCTTAGGAGGACGCCGTTTTCGTTTAGGTGGGAAATTGAATTGACAGCGGATGCGACGGATCGTTGAAGGGCTCACGGAAATCCCCTCATGCTCCGCCAACAATTCAGCCAAATGATGGTCATTACAATGGCGATAAGGTTCGCTAGTCATAAGCTGTTGAATGGATTGAAGTGTATCTTTCGATAGAGCATGTGCAGGTTTTCGACCACGATTTTTATGAATCAAACTGGTTATTCCCTCCTCTAAAATTTTTTTCTTAAGGCGAAAAACCTATGGTAGGAATGAGAGACCCATGCCGTCTCGAAACTACCAGCCTGAGACTCACTGTAGGCGTTGGGAGATATCGGTCTCCCAGGGTCTGAAGCCAGGTGAAGTCGGCGTCAAGGCACCTACAGTCGTAAGGCCATGGTGTATACGCCGGGGTGCCATAAGGCCCGCATGGTGAGAATGGGGGTGGTGGCTCCCTTCCCGACGAAGCCGCGAGTGTACGGGTCGTCATCAGGGCCAGGGGGAAACCTCTGGTTGTCCTTTCGGACTAGCACCTGACGCTGTGTAAGAATGCAGTCTATGAAACGCGTTCACCCGGCTAGGGGGGTGTGTGGGTGCTCGGCTCAAAGCGGCCACCTAAACGGGCGTATGGACGGCTAGGGAAGCGAGAACGTGGAAAGCCGACCACGGCCTAGACTCTTTGTGAGTCTATAAACCGCCGGTGCGGGGTCGGTTCCTATAAGGCGCAACGCCGAAATGGGTTTGGGTCGGTGAGAGTGCGGTCACGACTGATGAAGCCCCTGTAATGGGGGCGGAAGAACAGGCCGCAGTCTACGGATTGAGGCGAAACCGCGATCTCCGTACCTGGAGGGTCGAGTATGAAGATGGGTTGTCCATCGCCAGGGGGCTGCGTGCCTAGAAATCATAGGTTTCCCCCCCTCGATCCGTAGATGGAGCGCCGTATGAGGGGAAACTCGCCTGCACGGTGTGGGGGGAAAAGGTGGAGATAACATCAAGTGCGAATTGTTGCACTATAAGCATTGTTCAATGAGAACAGTGTGAAAGGTGCGGGATGAGACATCATCCTAACTTACTTTCCAACGAATAGGAATGAGAGACCCATGCCGTCTCGAAACTATCGGTCTGAGACTTCCTACAGGCGTTAGCGGATATCGGTTTGCCAAGGTCTGAAGCTAGGTGAAGTCGGCGTCAAGGTACCTAAACGCTGTATAGCGCATGGTGCATACGCCGGGGTGCCATAAGGTTCGCATGGTAAGAATGGGAAGCTGATCTTCCCCGACGAAGTCACGAGTGTACGGGTCGTCATTATCACCACCTGGAAACGGGTGTCTGTCCGAGGACGCAGAAAGGCGGTTCCTCAAGGACTAAGTGCCCGGTGAGGAGTAAGATTTTGATGTATGAAACTCACCCATCCGGCTATGGGGATGTAAAAGGCACACGGCTCATAGTGACTACCTAAACGAACGTATGTATGGCTAGGAAAGTAGGAACAAGGAAAGTCAGTCACGGCCTAGGTTCTTTGTAACCTACAAACCGCCGATACGGGGCCGGTCTCTATAAGGCTTTAAGCCGAAATGAGTTTAGACTGATGAGAGCGTGGCCATGACCGATGAAGGTCCTGTAATGGGATCAGAGGAATAGGCCACAGTCTATGGATCGAGATGAAATCAAGATCTCCATGCCTGGAGGGTCGGGTAAGAAGATGGGTTGTCCATCGCCAGGGGGCCACGTGCCTAGGAATCGCAGGTTTCCTTCCTCGATCAGTAGATGGAACGCCGTGTGCGGGGAAACTCGCATGCACGGTGTGGGGGAGGGGAAAAGGTGGAGATGATATCAAAGCCTTACCTATTCCCATAGCCTTACCTATTCCCACAGTGCGTTCCGGTCTTTCTCAAATCCGCCGACCGCCATGCGTCGCTGTATTCCGGTTTCCGGACAAACACAGCATACGGTTCCCTTGTAGTCATAAACCACATTTGCTTTGCCCTCCAGTACACGCGTCTTGTCTTCGTCCTTCCACATGTTGCGGATATCGATGACCGGCTTGATGTTGTACTGATCCCAAAGGATGGTGATCAACTTCGTATCGTCATACGCTTTGTCCGCGGCCATCGTCTTCGCCACTTCCAAAACGATCGGCTGTTTCTTTTCCATCTGCATAAGCATCCGGTGCGCTTCGTTGATGTCGGGCTCCGACGCCTTCGTTACGCTGAACATCACCGGCAGCTCATACGTCACATCGACGATCAGATGCAGCTTGTAGCCGAACCATTTCACGATTTTTTCCCACAGCGTGCCGTCTTTATGCATGCCGCGGTATTCTTTTCTGCCGTAGTCCGCATCAGTCTCCCGCCGCCCGTCCCGTGTTTTGTTCTTGTTCTTGCGTTTGGCAAAGGAGGCGACGGCTTTGCTGTCCATCGCCAAATGCTTCCCGAATCCCGGCAGC
>PEBX01000112.1 GCA_003050645.1 Candidatus Carbonibacillus altaicus | reverse complement strand
GGTATACGATCGGTCCGTTTGAGGTTGAAGATGCTCTGGTCAAACATCCGCTCGTACGCGAATGCGCTGTCGTGGCCAGTCCGGATGAGGTGCGCGGGGCGATCGTCAAGGCTTTTGTCGTCTTAAAAGATGAAAGCGTGCGGGAAGCAGTGAGGCGCGATCCCAACCGTCATGATGAAGTCGTGAAAACGCTTCAGGAATATGTCAAACGGGTCACTGCACCGTACAAATATCCGCGTGCGATCGAGTTTGTAGAAGAGCTACCCAAGACGGTGTCCGGAAAGATTCGCCGCGTCGAACTCCGGCAAAAAGAGTGGGCCAAAGTTAAGCGCACGGCACCGGAACAGTCATGAGATGGACTGCGTCGGATGAGGCGTGAAGTGTGCAGCATCGAAGTCGTCGTTAACTTTTCGGCACCGGAACGGTAATGTAACGACCTTGAAAGTAACCGAGTGCAGCACCGTCGCTGTAAGAAAAACGGGTTACCTCAAGGAGATAAATAAAATGGTCACCAGCTTCAATGGTGCGGTAAGGCCGGCATTCGAAAAGCGCGAGCGTACCATTCAGACGAGGTGTGGCAGATGATGTGTCGTACCAGGGGGCGCGGTCGAGCGTCGTTTCCTGTCCGGCAAAAAAGCGAGACACCTGTTCTTGCTCGGCGCTTAAGACGTGAACGTTAACCGGCGCGCCGTCTAAATATTGGGCGGCGCGTGCTTTTTTATCGATGGAGATGAGAATAAGCGGGGGATCGAGGGAGAGTGATGTAAATGAGTTGACCGTAATGCCGGCGGGTTCATCTCCGGCCATATAGCTGACGACGCACACACCGGTCGCAAAGCGCCCCAGGGCGTTACGGTATGCACGCGTATCGAGTGTTGGGGATATATCGTGAAAAGACACGTTACGTTCCTCCTTCAAGGTTCATTCATGATGGCCTGAGATGTTCGAGCTTATCCATCTTTCTTTTCGCACATGCGATCTCTAAATACGAGAGATTCTTTTTACCCTACTATACCGTGAAAGAGAATGATTTTCAACATAAGGAGGCGTGTGGATGTTAGGGAAAAACATCATCAATTCTCCCTGGGTCTTTTCGCTTGGTATGTTTGCCATGATGATCCCGGGAATGGCCTTCAGTACGTATTACATGTATTTTTACGTCGATCATCTCGGACTTCCTATTGGTCTGGCAACACTGGCACGAACGATTTACCTGATCTGGGATGCGGTGAACGGCCCGTTGTTCGGCTATTTTTCAGATAAAACGCGTACCCGGATAGGGCGGAGAAGGCCCTGGCTGTTCGTTGCGGCACCGATTAAAATGGTGATGTTTGTGGCGCTGTTTTCTGCTCCCCAGACGCTGAGCGATACCGGGCTTTTTACTTGGTTTTTGGTGACTCTCATTTTATATGATACGCTGTCCGGCATCTTATGGGTGAATTATCATGCTCTCTTTCCAGAGCTTTATCGAGGCGATAAAGAACGGGCCAAAGTGTCGGCCATTCAAAACGGGATGCAGATCGTTGCCGTCCTGATCGGTACGGCGGTGACACCGCTCATCTTTGCGCATTTTGGTTATATGCGGATGGC
The DNA here is from genome assembly GCA_003050645.1 of Candidatus Carbonibacillus altaicus. Taxonomy (GTDB): domain Bacteria; phylum Bacillota; class Bacilli; order Thermicanales; family DSM-22653; genus Carbonibacillus; species Carbonibacillus altaicus. The sequence goes on along the minus strand of PEBX01000112.1, from coordinate 4,835 downwards.
GCTTCTCTTCGGGGCGATTTTCTTGCTCATCATGTGGACGATGGTATTTCTCGTGCGTGAGACGTCCTTGTCGCAGCCCGAAGCCCTTCCGTTCATCGCTGCTTTTCGTACGACACTCGGAAACGGGCCGTTCTGGATTCTTAATATCGCCAATTCGTTTGCCCAGACGGTGAACGGCCTGTTAAGCGCCGGTATACCGTTTTATGCCAAATACGTTCTGGGTATTAGCGATCAGCAAATGCCACTTTTCCTCGCTTCGGTTTTTTTGTCGGTGGTCCCTATGGTCGCCGTGTGGTATGTTTTGATTAAACGCCTCGGCAGTGTCCGAGCCTGGCGCCTGGCCTTTGCCATGTATGGTCTTTCTGTTTTACCGCTTTTATTCGTACAAAATTTAGCGCAGGGCATGCTGGCAGGCGTCGTCGTCGGTTTCGGTATGTCCGGATTTTTAGTCACGCCGGGCGTGGTGGGGGCGCGAATTATCGATCTGGATGCGCTTAAGACCGGGCGCCGCCGGGAAGGCGTGTATATGTCGGTCGCGGGTTTCATCCAGCGTTCCAGCGGTTTTCTGTCTGCCGTAGCTTTTTACGTTGCCGGCCGGTTGTACGGCTATGAAAGTGGCACCCATCCCGGGCCTCAAGCCGATGCCGCTTTTCGTTTTTTGATGGGCGGGGTCCCGCTCCTTTTGTTAGTGGTTTCTTTTGTTGTATCGCTTGTTTTTCGCTTACCGGAGGCACCGCCGAGCGGCGTTTCGGAAGACGTGGAGACGGCGGAATCGTAAGCAACGTGCAAGCGCCGGATAGAGCTTAAAAATAGATATACGTTTACCATATTTATGTTAACATATAGTCATGAAAGACACACAGTATCTACTGATCGGCAAAGTGGAGGTTTAGAGATGGCCGAAAAGCGGTATTTGATTTTGAACTGTGACGATTTTGGACAAAGCGAAGAGGCGAACCAGGCCATTCAGGAGCTGTTAGACGGTGGGTATGTCTCATCGGCCTCGATCATGCCGCCGGCACCATATTTTGACCAGGCTGCGGAATGGGTGAGGAAGCATCCGGATGTGTCGATCGGTCTACATCTCACGTTTACAAGCGAGTACAGGAAAATCGCCTGGCGTTCGCTCACGCATGCGCCTTCCTTAGAAGATGCGGAAGGCTTTATGCATGAGACCGTCCGCGCGTTTGAGGAACATGCGCGTCTTACCGATGTCTGGCGGGAGATCCGGGCGCAATTTGCCAGAGTCAAGCTCTCCGGCGTTCCACTCACCCACGTCGATAACCATATGGGATCGCTGTACGGCCTTGAAACGGGTCGTAGTTTTTTGCCGCTCGTGTTCTGGGAAAGTGGGCGGCGTGGGCTTCCCTTTCGTTTATTTCGCGATGTAGCAGCAGATGATCCGCTGCTCTCGGGGGTCGCGGGGATCGAAGAGAAACTTCCCAAAGTCGTGGCCTTGGCGGATGTCCTCGGTGCTGCTTTACCGGATTATTTGCTCTCTCACCCGTACGCCTCCGTGCCAGGGGAGACGTATGACGATTTTAAAACGATGCTCATTCAAAAGATTTATCACCTTCCGCCCGGTATCAGCGAGATTTACATTCATCCGGCGACCCCGAGCGAACATTTGAAATCGTTTTTACCGGCCTGGGAAAAGCGGGTCTGGGAATACCGTCTGGTGCAATCCGATGATTTTCGATATGCTTTAAAAGATGCCGGCGTAGAACTGGTGACGTACCGTACGGTCAAAGAAATCAATCACCGCTCACGCTGGCAAGGGTTGCGCCATCTGGTGAGAACGAAGTAAAATAAAATCTGCGCATTTACTTTATTAGAAAAAGCCGAGGAGTGGCAGAACCAATCATGATGAGATATGGCACGAGACGCGTTTTGCTCACGATCGGCATCATTTTTTCGGTGTTAGCGCTCTTTTTATTTGTGGGTGGCTTTGTTCTGGCGCTCGGGACGATATTCGGTCCGGGTGGAGAGGCGCAGGCGGTCGGTCAATCGGATATGGCGCACGTTGGGGAGCCCCCGGACGCTCAAGGAAAAAACACGTTGACCGCAAACGACCACCCGTGGCCGGCGGTGATCGTTGCGCTTGGAGATTCGCTCGCCCGCGGCATTGGGGATGATGGCTCGGGGGGGTTTGTCGGACGACTCCGTAAGCTTATGGAGACGTCGGAAAAACATGTACCTGCCGTTACGAATCTGGCCGTAAGCGGCGCAACGAGTAAGGATCTATTACAAAAGCTATCAGAACCTGGCGTGCCGGAGACGATTCGAAAAGCGGATCTGTTGCTGCTTTCGATCGGTGGCAACGATGCGTTTCCCGACGTGCGCGTTTTAGAGCAAGGCGATGCTGGTCGAGAAAATCAGATAGAGGCGAACCTTACCCGGTCTGCCGAGCTGGATCGTTATCGCACGCACCTTAGTCAGGCATTGGAGACGATACGTTCGTATAATGCTTCGGCGCCGATTTTTTTGCTGGGTTTGTATGATCCTTTTAATGACGTACCGGGGTTAGGTCGTGCCTCTCTTCAGGCCGTTCATGCCTGGAATGGCGCGATAGAAGAGGTCGCCGCGGACATCGAGCAGGTATATGTGGTGCCTACGTTTGACCTCATGCTGCTCGGTGGTAGAGCCTATCTTTCGAACGACCATTTTCATCCCGATGCCCGCGGTTATGCGGCGATCGCTGAACGCCTTTTTTCCAATATTAAGGAGTATGCAAGTCTTTATCATCCCGATGAAAAGAGGTGAAGATGTGGGTGCTGTCTTGTCCGCTCAGGACCTTACGAAGCGTGTCAAGGCGCGTTCCCTGGTTGAAGGCGTGAGCCTTACCGTTCGCGAAGGGGAAATCGTAGGTTTGCTCGGACCGAATGGTGCGGGCAAGACGACGACGATGCGCATGCTCCTCGGTCTTATGTATCCATCGCGTGGGCAAGTCGAGATCGCCGGGGAATCGCTTTATCGAAAAGGGCTTTTAGGGATTCGGGTTTATCCGAAAGCTTTAAAAGGCGTCGGGGCGCTCATCGAAACACCGGCCGTCTACCCTTTCTTAAGCGGCCTCGATAATCTACGGCATTTTGCCCGTATGCGTGGGGTGAAGCGGGATGAAGATTTGCTCGCGCTCGCGCGTGAAGTCGCTTTAGAGGAGCGAATCGCGGATCCCGTTCGCACTTATTCGCTGGGGATGCGCCAACGGCTTGCCCTCGCCATCGCTCTTTTGGGGGGGCCGAAGCTTCTTATTTTAGATGAGCCGATGAACGGGCTCGATCCACAAGGGATGCGTGAGCTCAAAGATACGATCCGACATCTGGCCAAAGAACGCGGTCTTGGCATTCTTTTTTCCAGCCATCTGCTCGCCGATGTTGAGGCGCTGTCGGATCGGGTGGCATTTATGCTGGGCGGGTGTCTTAGGCGTGAGGTCAGCATGGCGGAACTGAAAGATATGCAAAACATTCATTATGTCCTTTCTGTGAGCGATATGGAACGAGCCAGCTCACTTTTACAAACGTTTCTCGAGCACGGTCGGATCGAACGTCTGTGGATCGAGGCACAGTTTCTCCACCTTTACATCAAGGCCGAGCGCGAAACGGTGGCTGCCGATGTGGTTCAAACGCTTGTGGAAGCTGGGGTCCAGTTGTATGAAATGCGCCGTGAATGGTTGAGACTGGAAGATCTGTTTCAACGCTGGACGGAGGAAGGAACGGCATAAGGGATCAAACGATGTGACGCTCGCTAAGGGCACAGTATTTGGTGTGAAAACGAAAGAAGTCCATAAGTGGTCAAAAGCCGTACGGGGGCGACTTGAGTGATGCGAAACTTTTACGCGTTGGTGTATAATGAATTTGAAAAGTTGTATTTCAGGCGGCGTTTGCACGTCGTTTTTTTGCTACTTCTTATCTTGATCCCGCTCTTCGTCTATGCGCAGTACAAGCAAAATGAAACTGTACAGAAACGGCTCGGTTCCGATGACTGGCGCTTGCAAACGACGCAACTTATCGCAGATAACGAAAACCGTCTTGCTGCCTCGCGCCTTCCGGAAGAGTGGCGCAAGTGGCTCGTCATGCGCAACGAGCAGCTGAGAACGTATTTGGCGCTTGATGTCAATCCCAATGCACCTGGTGCGCCATCTTTTGTCAAGGCTTTTATGGAGCAAGGGATGACGCTCTTTATCCCGCTTTTTGTGATGATCGTCTCCATCGATCTTCTTTCCGGAGAAAAGAGTGAGGGGACGCTCCGCGCCCTCCTCCTGCAACCGGTAGGGCGGTCGCAGGTTTTTTTGGCCAAAGGGGTGACGCTCTGCCTTTCGGTACCCGTTATTTTGCTGCTCGTGGCGGGTCTGGCTTATCTCATAAGCGGCCTGGTGTTTGGGTATCGAGGTTGGACGCTCCCGCTTGTGACTGGTTTTTCGGTGCGCGGTGAGACGCTTGATACGAGTCGCGTCTATCTCATCCCACAGTGGCGTTATGTTCTTGAACTGTACGGACTGGGCTGGTATGTGAGCACGGTCGTCGGTTGGATCTCCTTTTTTATTGCCAGTCTGGTGCGCGGCTCATCGGCGGCCATGGGTACTGTCTTTAGTTTTCTTCTCGCCGGGGAAATTCTTACAAATTATGCCAGTAGCTTTCGGGAAGCGAAATATATTTTCAGCACGAATCTCGATTTAAGCGTTTATTTGTCCGGACTGATGCCCCCGATTGAAGGCCTGACCCCTTCGTTTGCGCTTATCAATCTGGGAATCTGGGGACTTTTAGCATGTATCGGGTCGTATCTTTTGTTTACGCGCTCGGATGTTATATGATCTTTCGCGATGTAACACGGCTTCG
>PEBX01000011.1 GCA_003050645.1 Candidatus Carbonibacillus altaicus | reverse complement strand
GGCGCAAGGCGGCTTTGGCGCACGTGGAACTCATCCGGGGCAAGATCAAACGGCTTGTATCCGTAACGTCGGATGCGAAGGCATGATCGATCCTTGACATACGCGCCGCTACCGAGGGATTCTATCGTCCGGAGCATTGCCGATCCTGTCCGCGCACTCTGAACGCCTGAACGAAATGCAAAAGCGGATCGCCCAAGCGGAAGTCGCTCCGACTAGAGCGGCCCCGACGGACGTCTATTCGCTCGCGTTGCGGCGGGTTGCTTCCGTCCAGTGCCCAGCGCTCGGCCCCGACGGTTTATGACCTTCTTTGAGCACAACATCGACGCATGCGCCGCCGCCGGGGGCATTGTACGCCCGGATCGTGCCGCCGTGCATGTCCGCCATTTTTCGGGCAAAATACAGGCCGAGCCCAGCATGCCCGTCTCGCGTCGAACGCGCCTCATCCCCGCGGTAAAATTTGTTAAAGAGATGCGCGAGATCCTTGCCGCTGAATCCCGGCCCCGAATCGCAGATCGTAAACCGGACATGACCGCCGCCGACGTGCGCCTGGAGGGTGATCGTCCCGCCTTCCGGCGTGTAGCGGATGCCGTTAGAGACGATGTTGTCCAAAATGCGCTCCAGCTTGTCGGTATCCAGAAAAACGACCATCGCTGGACGATCGGTCGAGGCGACCGCTTCCCGGTCGCCCGTGACGTCCCAACGCATACGAATGCTTTTCGTCCTGGCCAGTGGCTCGTAGTCTTCGATTTTGGCGGATAAAAAATCGGAAAGATCGATCGGCACGCACGCCAGAGGGGGGGGAGACTGTTCGAGCACGGCGGCGTCCAGCATGGCTATGATGAGCTGGGCCCCTTTTTGCGCGTTTTGCTTGATTTTCCGGGCATATGTTTGAAGCCACAGTTGATCTTCCGGCGGCATGTCTTCCAACGCTTCGGCGTAACCGGCGATGACGGACAAGGGCGTCTTCAAATCGTGGGCCAAGGCCGCCACCATCTCTTGACGCGCCTCTTCCGCCTTCCACTGAGACAAAAGCGATGTCCGTAGGTGCTCCTTCATCGCGTTGAACGCTTCGCAAAGCCTGCCCAGTTCATTGGGCGCGCCGCAATCGAGATGAAAGTCGAGGTTTTGTGCTTGAATCTGATTTGCCGCGTCTTGCAGTCTGGAAAGCGGCCGGCCGATGTCGCGGGCCAGTTTCCGGGCGAACAGCCAAGTGAAGAAGAGGATGTAGATAAAGGGAGAAAAAAGCATCGTCACGAACAGCGGCTGAGTCCATCTCTGGTTAGCTGCGTTCCCGTAATGGAGCGTCAGAGTGTAGGCCAGGGCGACGGCGCCTTCGATTTTTCCGTCCGCGTCGATCAAGGGGAGGAGTTTGATATATTTTCCGTTGTGCGGGAAGGTCATGTTCATCTGGCTGAACAGCGCTTTCCGACCGTCGATGAGTCGATCGGGCATCGTCCCGTAGATCGGCACGCCGCCCGTGTCCATCACCTGGTAGGCGATGCCTTCTAGGGGGAGGTGCCGCTCCAGTGCCTCTCGTTTTTCCGGCTTCAGCCATTCGGCACCCCCCGCTCGGATCTCCTCAGCGATGGCCGGGATTTGAAGCTCGTAATGGTTGGCCGGAAGCACGCGTTTTTGTGCGATCAGCGTGTAGTAGCCGAGGGCGTACGTCGCGATCGTCGCGGCGACGCTCAAGACGAAAATCAAGACAAACGCGGCGATGAACTGCGTTTTAAGCGATCTTTTGGCCAGCATCGGGCGGTCTCCTACCTTAAAATCTTTCCTGAAACGGAGCGGGCGAGGCGTCTTAGGCGAATGGGTCAAAGCGATAGCCGATCCCCCAGACCGTCTTGATGTAGACGGTGTCGGGATCGGCAGCGTCAAGCTTGGCGCGGATATTTCGCACATGCTCGGTGACCGTGGCGGCATCGCCTTCGGCATCATATCCCCAGATCCGTTCATAGATCTGTTCCTTGGAGAACACCTGCCCGGCATGGAGGGCCAAGAGTTCGAGAATCGCAAACTCTTTTTTGGTCAAGGGGATGAGGCGTCCGTCGATCATCGCCTGATGTGCTTTCAGGTCGACCGTTAGGGGGCCGAAGCGCAAATGGGCGCGCGAAAGGGATGGTTGGCGTGAAGCGCTCCGCGCTTCCCGCCGCAGGTGCGCTTCGATCCGGGCGAGCAGTTCCTTCAGGCTGAACGGCTTGACGATGTAATCGTCTCCGCCCAGGGCGAGCGCTTTGATTTTGTCGGTTTCCGACTGTTTGGCGCTGAGAAAGAGAATCGGGATTAAAACCGCATCCCGAATTCTTTGGCATAGTTCATAGCCGTCCAAGCCGGGCATCATGATATCGAGGAGGATCAGATCCGGTCGTTCGCGCGCTTTTTCTAGACCGGACAAGCCGTCGTAGGCGACGGTGACCTGGTATCCTTTTTGTTCCAGGGTGTCCCGGAGCAGTTCGACCCAATCGGCTTCATCATCGATGATTAAGATTTTATGGCCGTTCGTCCTGTTCATCGGTGGTCCATCCTTTGTCCGTTTTGATCATTCTTGCACGGTGCGGCCTTCCCAGCGGTTGAACCAAAGCATCCCGCCGATGAGCATGGCGATTAAGAATACGGCGAAAGGGAGGAGTCCCTTGTTGAGCTCGACCCACACCCGGTGGTCGAATAAAGTGTAGGGCACGCCGTCGCGGCTCGAGAAATCGGGCAGATAGACTCCTGTCCATATCGTCAGGCGGACCGGCCAGGCCCAGGGCACGACCGGCCAGATCTTATCGCCAAGCGAGGTGGCCATGAGTCCGGCGATCAAGGTGCCGATGCTGCCGATACCGATCGAGGCGCCTAGCCCCCAGGCCAGGCTGATCCAATAATGAAATATGAGCAGGGGAAAGGTCGACATCGCGGCCCAAGCGGCCGCCAGCAGAAAAACCGGCCAGTCCAGGGCTATGCCCATCGTGAACCGAAAGGCGACGAGGAGCGTCACAGTGGCGATGAACGTGCTCAAAGAGGCAAGCAGGGCGATCAAAAAGAGTTTGCCCCAAAACATGGACATTCGGGGTCGGCCCGTGCTGAGGAGGTTTTGAAACTGTCCGGCGAGCGCTTCTTGATGGACCATCAAGCCGGGGAGGAGGCCGGCGCCGAACGGAATCACCAGAGTCGTCCAACTTTCAAAAAACGCCGCGAAGACGGTAAGCTGAACCGCCTCCGTCTTTCCTCTCAAGGCAAAATAGGCGACGAGGAGCAGGGCGAAGAGCACGGGAAGACCGAAGGTGAGCGCGCGCACCGAGGTGCGTTTCGTCTTCAGCCATTCTGCTCGGAGGATGGGGAGCATGAGTTTATCGCGCCTCCCTTTGATGAAACCATAACGCGGTGATTCCCGTCAAGAGGACGGTGGCGACGATGGACAAGACGATCCCGACGGGGATGACGGAGGAATCCCAAAGGGGGTCGTCGGCTTTTAACAGGACGCCGTTGGGGTGCACGCCGACCAGCGGGCTCATCAGCCGGATCGGCCAGCTCCACGGGACGGCCATCCAGTAGGCTTTGGGAGCTACGACCACGCCGATGAGGAAGCCCAAGGCCCCGATGAGCATGCCGAGGCTCGTTCCTTTCCACGTCGCAGCCCACAGCTGAAGCGGAATCAAGGGGAGCGAAGCGAACCACATGAGAAGGCCGCCGAAGAGGATCGTGCCCCACGGGATGGGGTCGGTGGTGATGATCCGGCCGACGAGAACGGTGTCGATCATGAGGAGCGACGTCATAAGGAAGGTGTAGTAACCCATGATGGCGATTTTACCGATCCAGTATAGGGACGGCGCGTGCGGGTGAACCCGCAGATGGTGGAAGTTTCCCGCCTTCTTTTCTTGCTGGGCTACAAGGGACGCAAAAAGCGCTGTGCCGAACGGGATGAACGTGACCGGCCACCAATTGTAGACGGTCGCGAGCAGCTGGGACCAGGGACGGGCGGCGATCTGCGGCATGAAGATGAATGCCAGCCATCCGATTAGCATAAACAAAAGCGGCGTCGGCACAATCAGCCGTCTAACCGTCGTCCGTCTGTATTTGAGGTGTTCGGCCTTCAGCACGCAATAAAGGACATTAAGCATGTTCCGACCTCCTGATCGTGTCCATGAACAACGCCTCGAGATCCGCATGCGCATCCAAGGGCCCTTGAAACTTGAGCATCCCGTTGTGGATGATGCCGACGTGGTCGACGAGCTGCGCGACTTCGGACAGAATGTGGCTGGACAGCATGACGGTGATGCCTTTTTCGGGCAAGGTGCGCACGAAGGACCGAAATTGCTGGATGCCGATCGGATCGAGTCCGTTCGTCGGTTCATCCAGGATCAGCAGTTCAGGATCGCCGAGGAGGGCGACGGCCACGCCGAGCCGCTGTTTCATCCCCAAGGAAAAGTGGGCGACCCGTTTGGATCCGGTGTCCTGAAGACCGACTTGCTCGAGGACACGGGGAATCCGCGCACGCGTCAGGTCGCGCGAATAGGCGTGCACGAGCAAATTTTCGTAGGCCGTCAGATTGCCGTACAATGCTGGCGTTTCGATGAGCGCCCCGATACGCGCGAGATGCTTCCGTTGCCACGGTTCGCCGAAGATGAGGATTTCGCCGCGCGTCGGGCGGATGAGACCGGTCAAAAGCTTTAACGTCGTCGTTTTGCCTGCGCCGTTGGGGCCTAGAAGGCCGTAGATGGATCCTTTTGTGATCTGGAGGGAGACGTCGCGGACGGCGAGATGACTGACGCGCCGACCGTACGCTTTGGTGAGATGTTTTGTTTCGAGGAGATATTCTTTCATCGTGGTTTCATCCTTTCCGTCTGTCGGTTCGGTGAACGTGAACCAATTGTAACTGGAAATTATCAAGAAAGGATCAAGTTTCTAAGTCGCGGTTTGGATTCTGTGTCGCGTAGAACATTGCCGGGCCATAGAACTGGGCTTGGGAGAGCTGTGTGGAGATATCATGCTTAGGATCTCGAATCTCCGTCACGGCAGCAACTTTCCGAGCCTTATGGAACCGCTTAGGAGATAGGATCAAAGTAAAACATTTTTAAAAAGCAGGTCATACCGATGCGACTCATACGAACATCCTTTCCTGTACGGCGTGCTCGCCGATCGACAACCAATGAAACAACCACTCCCCCTACACACATGTCGTCTTTAGTGCCTATAGAGGACGAACAGGACTTCTTGTCCGATGCACGACATGACGATGAACAGGAAAAATGGCGAGCGCCAGAAAGACCTTGGCTTAAAAAAACGGTTTTGATCTTAATCGCGCTAGCGCTCTTTGCTCATTTGCTTGCGTTTTGGCCTTATTTTTGGAACGCACAAATCGCCATTTTTTTAAATAAAAACCGTGAACTCGAAAATGATCCACGCATCACACAGGCACGATCGGCCATCGCTCTTATGATGATGCCGGATGGGCAGGGTACCGGCTTTAATATTCATCCGGACGGCTTTTTACTCACCAACGCGCACGTCGTAGGCGGATACAAGCATGTCCTCATTCAGTTTGCGCCGCAGTCGAATTTTAAAGGCGAAGTCATCTGGCGTGATTCGGATATAGATCTGGCACTTGTTGCAGTTCGTGATGCGGTGACGAACACCGAGCAAACGATGCCGCTCTTTCCATCGCTTCCGCTTGCGCAAGAGCGAACCGAGGAGATGTATAAGGTCGGAGAAAAAGTGCTGGTGATCGGGAATCCACTTTTTTATACAGATATCGCAAGTACAGGGACGATCGAGGGATGGGTCAAGATCAGCGGACACGAGAAAAAAGTGCTCGCTCTGAATGTACCGATTTACAAAGGACACAGCGGCTCACCCGTATTCGATGAACGGGGTCAAGTCATAGCCGTCGTGTTTGCGACAGCGACGCGCTCTCGGCAAAATGGTGAACAAACCGTGGGGCTGGCCATACCGGTGAGCGATTTCATTGATCGCATCAAGACGATGCTTCCATGATGTAACGTGTCAGGCGAACTCACCTTGCCGATTTGTGGTATATATGTTACGCTTGAGGAGCATACCAAATCATGGAGGTGGTCGAGATGAAGCTCACGTTTGTCGAAGATCAGCTGAAAAAATGGGGTGAAGTGATCGTGCGACTTGCTTCGGGCGAGACGCTTGAAATTCACCTCGGGGATACGACGTTTGATCATGAAAACAACCTGATCCATTATCGCTCCAGCGATGCTTTGTATTACATCGACGGGGCGAGCGTAGAAAGTATTAAATTGCACTACAGCCATGTCGAAACGGAGTAATTGACCGATAAGCATGCTGGTAGAAGAAAGATTAGGGAAAATTATTCATTTGACAAATCGTTTGTGGCACCCTATAATACAATTTGTGTCAGGATGTGCCCGTAGCTCAGCTGGATAGAGTGTCTGACTACGAATCAGAAGGTCGGGAGTTCGAATCTCTCCGGGCACGCCATTTTTTCGGGATTTAGCTCAGCTTGGTAGAGCGCTTGATTTGGGATCAAGAGGTCACAGGTTCAAATCCTGTAATCCCGACCATTACATACCATACATAAGGAAAGCCCTGAAACCGAGGAGGTTCAGGGCTTTTTTATAAATATACAACTTCATGTACAATTGAACCATTTATTTTTTCTTAGTAAACTGAAAACGCTTGCGAGACTATCGCGAAGGCGACAGAACGATTTCTGTGACGGCAGGTCAACGTTTTAAGGATGGAGGAGCAAAGTCTTAAAGAAGTCTTAGATTAAAGAAATATTAGAATATCTTAGAAAGGAAGGATTAGTATGGAGATTGCGATCTTGGGTGTGCCGCTTGATTTGGGCGCAGGACGGCGCGGTGTCGATATGGGGCCATCAGCCATTCGCTACGCCGGATTAAATGAACATTTGCGTGCTATTGGTCATGCCGTGCATGATCTGGGGAATATTCCAGTGGCGCTCACTCAATCAGCGCGTGATCAGTCGTTAGATGCTTCCGGCGAACCGCGTGCGCATGATGACGCAGAAATTTTATCCATGCATACATCGGTTGATCATGATGCCCGTCATCATTCACATCATCTTTCCCCTCCTCGTACTTCCGATGCCGGAGATCGTCCGTCTTCTAACATCAAATGGCTCAAAGAAGTGCGTGAGGCTAATATAAGTCTTTACGAGAAACTTCTGGAGACGATCTCTGATGATCAGTTTCCTCTTGTATTGGGCGGAGATCACAGCATTGCGATCGGTTCACTTGCCGCGCATCGCAGACATAAAAAGCGTCTCGGTGTGATCTGGTTTGATGCGCACGGCGATGTGAATACACCGGAGACATCGCCTTCGGGGAATATACACGGGATGCCGCTCGCCGTTGCTCTCGGTTATGGGGAGCCGTCTTTGACGGCGATCGGTGATGCGCCTTATGTGCATCCAGAAGATATCGCTTTAATCGGTATTCGTGATTTGGATCCGGGTGAAAAAATTTTTTTACGCAAGCTTGGAATCCGCGTTTTTACCATGCATGATATCGATCGCCACGGTATGAGCCGGGTGATGGAAGAAGCGCTGGACTTTGTCACGCGTCATACCGATGGGGTACATCTCAGTTTTGATCTTGACGCTTTAGATCCGCTGTACGCGCCGGGAGTAGGCACGCCTGTTGCCGGTGGTGTGAGCTACCGAGAGGCCCATCTAGCGATGGAGATGCTGGCAGAAGCCGACGTGATCACGTCGGCCGATTTTGTGGAAGTTAATCCGATCTTAGATGTTGAAAACAGAACCGCACGGGCGACCGTGCGTTTAATCGGTTCGCTGTTAGGCGATACGCTTTTTTGATATAATAAACATGGTCAAGGCACATAGGCTGTTTTTATAAACGGACAAAAGAGATCGTAAAATGAAACAATGTGCGAACACGTGTGCACGAACAAAATGCACGGATCGGATAGCCTGGAATGGGCATGAAGGGTGATGCCAACTTTGTCGTGGATAAGCGGCCACTGGTTGGAGATAATTCGCGATGTGCTTGACATTTTGCTCGTTGGGACGGTTTTTTATTACCTCATCGTTCTTTTAAGAGGGACGAAAGCGATTCAGCTTATAAAAGGGATGGGTGTTATTTTTTTAGTCTGGCTGCTTAGCACCTATCTCAAGTTAACAACGCTCAAGTGGCTGATGTCGCAGGCGTTTAGTCTCGGGCTTTTTGCTATTATCATCATTTTCCAACCGGAGCTCCGGCGGGCGCTAGAACAACTGGGTAGTGGGCGTCTGATTAAACCGCGTCTTACGAATAAAAAAGAAATGACCGGCGTCTCAGAACGAACCGAATCGCTGGTTGGAGCGTTAACATATTTGGCCAAGCGTAGAATTGGCGCACTTATTGCGATCGAACAAAAAACCGGGCTCGGTGAATATATTGAAACGGGTGTCACGCTTGAGTCCAAGCTCAGTCAGCCCCTTCTCATTCAACTTTTTATTCCCAATACGCCCCTGCATGACGGGGCTGTCATCATTCAAGGAGAGACGATTGCCGCAGCCAACTGTTATTTGCCGTTATCTGAAAACCCTTTGATCAGTCAGGAGTTGGGAACGCGTCACCGCGCGGCGATAGGCTTAAGTGAAGTAGCGGATGCTCTCGTCCTCGTCGTTTCAGAAGAAACTGGCGAAATATCGATTGCCGAACATGGTAAGATTGAACGTGGGGTGAGCACGGATCGGCTCACCGCGCGGCTCGAGATGCTCACGAACGTTGAAGAGACAAGGGGATTTTTTGTCGGAAAAGGGGGGAGGGGCGCTGGATAAGTGGCTGATGAACAACACTGTTGCGAGGACGTTCGCCTTTTTTTTAGCCCTGATGCTCTGGCTTGTCTTGAAGATGGAACCTGTCACATCGAGTCGTACGGGTGCACCGCCGCCCCCGCCCCCGCAAAGTGAAAAAACATTCGTCGGCCTACCGCTTCATGTCCTGCACGATGAAGCGTACGAGATAGAGGCCAATCCACAAACGGTTCAGCTCACGCTCAAGGGTGATGCGGCGCGGATCAGGCTCCTCACCCCGGCACAACTCAAGGTGACAGTTGATGCTCGGGGGCTCTCGCCAGGGACGTATACGCTCTCGCCCAGGCTTACAGAAGGGGGGACGGGGCTCAATTGGTCGGTTGAACCGGGGACGGCTCAAGTCCGTGTGTTAAATAAAAAGCAAAGTGAACAAAACTTTCCGGTAGAGGTTAAATTTTTGTCATCTGCGGACAAAGGCGTGGATCAGACGGCATGGCTCACCAATGTCCAGCCTTCTACCGTTCAAGTCTCAGGTGCGCCGGAGCTTGTGCAATCTGTCGAGAGCGTGCGGGTTGAGGTTGATCCTTTAACTTTACCGAAAAGCGGCCTTCTCACATGGTCGGACCGTTTGGTGCCGGTTGCTTACGATCATCAGGGTAAAGTCGTTCCTGTTCAGATTCAACCGGGGCAGGTGACGGTGACGCTTATTGCCAAACCATCTTCGTCGGATACGTTGCGCCGCGATCTTCCGTTTTCGTTTAACCTGCTCGGTGCCCCGCGTGCCGGATATACCGTCACCAGCTGGGAGATCACGCCGAATTTAGCGATTGTTGAAGGAAAAAAAGATGTGTTAGAGAAGATGAAATCATTACACCTTGGAGATCTTTCCGTACAAGATGAGACGCAAGATGTGACCCGCTCGATCTCCCTTGCACCGCTTATTCCGCAAGGGGTGACGTTGCTCGATCCCCAGACGGTCACCGTGACGATACACATTGATCCGCTGGACGTGAGAGCTGTACGTCTCCCGATCAAAATTGTGGGTGTACCACCGGGGTTAGACAGTGTTCTTTTAAATCCTAAAGATGCAACCGTACAGGTTGAACTTTCTGGAAACCGCGACGCGCTTCAATCGATTGATCAGCTGATACGTGACGGGACGTTCACGGCGACGATTGATGGCCGTGATCAACAAGAAGGTGAGTATACGCTGCCGATCAAGGTGCAACCCCCACCCGGCCTTTTACTGAAAAGTGTTCAACCCGAGCAGGCGACCGTCTTGTTCAAACCAAAGGATAAAGCAGTTATTGCACCGGGTGACGATCAGGATGGGTCGAGTACAGGTGCTCCGGTAGACCCGGGCAGTTCAACGAACAACGATAACGGCAAAAAAAACCCTTAGAGCAGCCAGCCCATCATGCACATGGGTACAACTGTTTGAACATCAAAGTACATTCACTCTGTCGTAATGTATCAAACCATGCATCAAACCATGTACCAAACCACGCTTCCAATCCATAAGCGTGTATAATCATAGTGCATCACGTGTTTTAAAACGTTCAATCGGTGCATGCGAGAAATCGAATCAAGGCGTATCGGTTGATACAAGACGTGTCATACGTAAAAAGGAGCGAGAGTATGGGTAGATATTTTGGAACCGATGGGATACGCGGCATTGCCGGTAAAGATTTGACCCCTGAGCTTGCACTCAAAGTGGGGAGGGCAGCTGGGACTTTTTTCCGGGCTGAGCATCCAAAACCCCGGGTGGTCGTAGGGCGGGACCCGCGACGCTCCGGTGATATGCTGGAAGCGGCGCTCATTGCCGGGCTTCTTTCGGTTGGTGTGGAGGTCGTGCGTCTCGGGGTCATGACAACGCCGGGGGTTGCGTTCTTGACAAAAAGCCTTGGTGCACATGCAGGTGCCGTACTTTCCGCATCGCATAATCCGGTCGAAGATAACGGGATCAAGTTTTTTGGACCGGATGGGTTCAAATTGCCCGATGCGACGGAAGAGTTTATTGAACAGTATCTTCAGGATGCCTTGCTCGATGATACGTTGCCACGCCTCATTGGTTCGGATATCGGTGAAGTGACCGATACATTTGAAGGGTTACAGAAATATATGGCCCATCTTAAATCGACCATCTCCGGTGATCTGGAAGGGCTCAAAATCGTGTTGGATTGTGCCAATGGCGCGGCCAGTCATATCGCTGAACGGCTGTTCATCGATCTCGGGGCCGATGTCGAAGCATTCTTTTGCCAGCCGGATGGAACCAATATTAACGTGGGCTGTGGGTCTACGCAGCCTAAGGCGCTACAAGAAAAAGTCGTCGCTTTGGGCGCCGATGTGGGTTTGGCTTTTGACGGCGATGCAGATCGCCTGATTGCTGTCGATGAGACCGGAGCCGTTGTTGACGGGGATTACATTTTATCGTATCTCGGCGTGCGGATGGCAGAGCGCGATGCGCTACCCGGGCGAACGATCGTAACGACGGTCATGGCCAATTTGGGTCTCATCCGGTACCTCAAAAAACATGGCATAGCTGTTCGAACAACGCCGGTTGGTGACCGATATGTTGTCGAGGAGATGGTAAAAGGCGGGTATGCGCTGGGGGGAGAACAGTCCGGACACATCGTCTTTCTAAACCATGCGACGACCGGTGATGGGCTCATCACCGCGCTCATGCTGCTCTCCGCGCTCAAGGCTGATGGTGGCACGCTTTCAGAGCGGGCGCGGCTGTGGGAGAAATACCCGCAGGTGCTTGTAAACGTGCGCGTTCATGAGAAAAACGGCTGGGATGCGATCCCGGAAATTCGCCGGGCCATCGATGAGGCGTCGATGCGGCTCGGTGAAGATGGGCGTGTGCTCGTCCGTCCTTCCGGCACCGAACCGATTATCCGCGTCATGGTTGAAGGTCCGGAAAAAGAGATCATTGAGGAGGAAGCGCGGAACATTGCGCGGGTGATCGAAGAAAAAATAGGTTCATAAATACAAGTGGTTGTCTTGATACTGAATTTCTGTTTGTGTTAAACGGACGCGATGAACGACACTTTTTCAACTGTACGGACCGTACGGTGAGGAAAGGTGTCGTTTTTTCATGTTTTGTTGTCTTTATTGTCTTGAATGCTCGAGGAAATCATGTATAATGATCTAGGATTCATGATGAATAGGACTGTTCGGGAAAGGGGTGGGGGAAGTTGGCAGAAGTGCCGATCATTCGCTTCGAAAATGTCACCAAACAGTTTGATGACGATGAACCGATCCTCAAACATGTAAGCTTTGAGTTAGAACGGGGCAAATTTTATACGCTGCTCGGCCCATCCGGCTGCGGTAAAACGACTATTTTGCGCTTGATTGCTGGTTTTATTCAGCCGACATCGGGTCGTATTTATTTTAATGGCCGGCTGATCAATGATGTCCCGGCAAACAAGCGACAGGTGAACACCGTTTTTCAAGATTATGCCCTTTTCCCTCACCTCGATGTCTTTGAAAATGTGGCCTTTGGGCTTAGAGTTAAGAAATTACCGGAAGCGCGAGTCCGTGACAAAGTGCTGGAAGCCCTGCGGTTTGTGAACTTACAGGGCTTTGAACGACGCAAAATTCACGAAATGTCCGGCGGTCAAAAGCAGCGGGTAGCCATCGCCCGGGCGATTGTCAATGAACCAGAAGTGTTGCTGTTAGATGAACCGCTTTCTGCTTTAGATCTTAAACTGCGCACGGAGATGCAGTACGAGCTGCGGGAACTGCAGCGACGCCTCGGCATTACCTTTGTCTTTGTCACGCACGATCAAGAAGAAGCGCTGGCCATGTCTGATGAGATTTTCGTTTTAAACAACGGACGCATTGAACAAAGCGGAACCCCGCGCGATATTTACGATGAGCCGATCAACCGCTTTGTGGCCGATTTTATCGGGGAGTCGAACATCGTGCCGGGGGTGATGTTGGAAGATTATCTCGTCTCCTTTGGTGGAAAAACGTTTCGTTGCGTAGACGGGGGTTTTCACCGGAATGAGCCGGTAGAAGTCGTCATTCGCCCCGAAGACTTAGAGCTCGTACCGCCTGATCGCGGACTCCTTACGGTCACCGTGGAATCACTTCTGTTTCGCGGTGTACACTATGAGATGATCGGCCGTGACGAGGAAGGAAATCGCTGGCTCGTTCATTCGACGAAAAAAGCGCAGGTCGGAGAGACGATCGGGCTCGATTTTGAGCCGGAAGATATTCATATCATGCGCCTCGGTGAGTCGGAGGAAGAATTCGACCGGCGGATTGAGGCATACGGGGTGAGTACGGATGACGCGAACGCTTAAGTGGACGCTCCTTGCACCTTATATGCTCTGGATTGTCGTTTTTGTGATCATCCCCATCGCGCTTATCGCCTGGAATTCGTTTTTTGATCTGGAAGGGCGACTTACCCTCGATAATTTCGTCCGTTTTTTTTCACCGACCTATCTTAAGATGTCGTTTATATCGATCTGGTATGCTTTTTTGATCACGTTTATATCGCTTCTTGTCGCCTATCCGACTGCTTACGTCTTAAGCCGCACTCGGCATAAACAACTGCTCCTTTTGCTCATTATCCTGCCTTCCTGGGTGAACCTCTTATTAAAAACCTATGCCTTTATGGGGATCTTCGGTATGTACGGGTTGGTTAATGCTTTTTTATCGTTATTCGGCATTCCGGCGCAAGAAATTTTGTTTACGGATTTTAGTTTTATTTTTGTTTCTGTCTATATCTTTATCCCTTTTATGATATTACCGATTTATAATGCGATGGAGGAGATGCCCCGCGGACTGATCGAAGCGGCGCTCGATCTCGGGGCATCGCAGTGGACGGTCATCAGGCGTGTGATCTGGCCGCTTACGCTGGACGGCGTTAAAACAGGTATACAGGCGGTGTTTATACCGTCTCTTTCGCTGTTTATGATCACCCGTCTCATCGCCGGCAATCGCGTCATTACGCTGGGGACGGCCATTGAACAGCATTTTCTCGTGACGCAAGATTGGGGAATGGGGGCAACGATTGCCATTGTGCTCGTGCTTATGATGGTTGTGACGATGCGTTTTGCGCAAGCGACGCCGCGGGCGTGACGATCTAACACTTAACGCCTGATGATGCACTTGGTCTTGGTATGATCTGTGTACGCGCTTAGCAAAGGGAATGCTCACCCGCTTTAGCAAACAGCATGTAGTTGTGTTGATATGGAATCGCGCGGATCCGTTTGACTACGGGTAAGTGGAGGGAGGATGGGAATGGAGCGAACAGGAAGCCGCTGGCTCAGCCGGCTATACTTGATCATCGTTTTTATTTTTTTGTATGTGCCGATCGTTTATATGATCGTCTACTCGTTTAACGCAGGCGGACAGATGCATCACTTTTCCGGTTTTACGCTGGACTGGTACCGGGAACTTTTTTCTGATACCCGACTGCTCATGATCGTCCTCAATACGCTCATCATTGCGCTTTTTTCAGCGGCGGTGGCGACGGCCGTCGGTACGATGGGGGCGATCGGCCTATATTTTCTCACCCAGCGCCGGGTGCGCGAGGGTTTACTTACGCTCAACAACATTTTGATCGTGAATCCAGATGTGGTGATCGGTGCATCTTTTCTCATCCTCTTTACGGTTTTAGGCATCCAGCTCGGTTTTATCTCTGTTCTCATCGCCCATATTGCTTTTTCTATCCCGATCGTCGTTTTAATGGTTTTGCCCAAGCTGTACGAGATGCCCAGAACGCTCATCGACGCGGCATCCGATCTCGGCGCTCCGCCCCGTCAGGTATTGACGAGGGTCATCATCCCTTTTATTACACCGGGTATCATGGCCGGCTTTTTTATGGCCCTCACCTACTCACTGGACGATTTTGCAGTCACTTTCTTTGTAACCGGTAGTGGTTTTTCAACCCTTTCAGTAGAGATTTATTCGCGGGCCCGACATGGGATTTCGCTTTCGATTAACGCGCTTTCCACGATCTTGTTTGGGGTGACGATGCTCCTCGTCTTTGGTTATTACTGGCTCAGCCAGCGCGGTGCCCGTCGTCTTGCGCTCTGGGTCAAGCGTTAAAGCGTGGTTGCTTCGTGTTCGCTTATAAGGCGTACCCGTTCTAAACGTACCCGTTCTAAAAAGGAAGGTGAAGATTATTGCAGGGGATCCTTCGATTATATGCCTTTGTCTTAATCGCCGTCCTTTTGCTTTGGTCGACAGCCGGGGCCATAGAAAAACAGGCGTATCAGACGACGAGCGATGCGATTATCGTTTACAACTGGGGTGATTATATCGACCCGGGCCTTATCTCCAAGTTTGAAGAGGAGACGGGCATTCGCGTTATTTATCAGACGTTTGATTCGAATGAAGCGATGCTGGCAAAGATTGCCCAGGGTGGTACACCGTTTGATGTGGCGGTCCCGTCGGAGTATGCCGTAAGCCGCATGATCGCCGAAGACCTGTTAATTCCGCTTGATTTAAAGGCCATTCCGAATCTTAAAAATATCGATCAACGTTTTTTGAATCAATCGTTTGACCCGCATAATCGCTATTCGATTCCATACTTTTGGGGGACAGTGGGGATCGTCTACAATGCTCATGTGCTGGGTGAGGGGGCTATTAAAAGCTGGAACGACCTTTGGGACCCAACGTACCGGAATAGCATTCTTTTGGTCGACGGGGCGCGGGAGATTATTGGGATGGCGCTGAACAGCCTCGGCTATTCCTTGAATGATACGGACGAAGCACATCTTCTGGCGGCAAAAGCCAAACTCGATGAACTTACTCCCAATGTGCGGGCGATCGTCGGCGATGAGATCAAGTTTTTGCTGGAGACCGATGAGGCGACGATCGGCGTCGTCTGGTCCGGTGATGCGGCGGAGATCATGAGCGAAAATGAGGCGTTTGACTATGTCATTCCGGAAGAGGGGACGAACCTGTGGTTTGATAATTTTGTCATCCCTAAAACGGCCCGCAACATTCCCGGTGCCCATGCTTTTATCAATTTTATGCTTGATGCAGAAAATGCTGCAATCAATACAGAATACGTCGGTTATGCGACACCCAACCTGGCGGCGCACGCCTATTTACCGGAAGATGTGCGCGACGATCCGCGCTTTTACCCGGACGCTTCGGTGCAGGAGAAACTGGAAGTGTATCGCGATCTGGGTAAAGTCATGTTGGGGCGGTATAATGAGCTTTTTTTGGAATTTAAAATGCATCGCAAATAAAATTATGATCTGTTATAAAAAAATATCTTGCCAGACGTCATCAAAAGGCGTATGATAAAGACGTCAAGTGGTCTAATTCCCACATTCTGGAAAAACCGGTGATGTGGGGAGCGGGGGACCCGACTTTTTTGGGGTTAATCTGCAATCATTCGCAGAAGGATGAGATTCTCTGCCGTCCTACCCGTCAGCTAACCCCGTCGGCCATTGCAGAGAAGCTCTGAGGTCTTTTGCAAGCGAGCTAAGATAAGCTTACCTAGATAGGCTTATTTGACATGCGCCGCGTGTGTATGTGTGCGTATGTTCCTTGCTCGTGTAGGCAAAAGGCTGATCGATGCATCGATCAGACATTTTCTTTGGGGCTTCGGTCTTAAAAGAAAGGGTGTGGTCGATTTTTTTATGCCGGGTTCGGAAAAAATGATGAAAAGATGAAACAACGTGACGATGAAACAACATGACGATGAAAAAACGTGACGATGAAACAACATGAGGACCTGAGAATGTGAGGAAAGGAGGTTCCCGATCGCAAGGAGTTGCCTCTGGTGATCGGGATCAGAAGCGATGTGGGACACAGACTTATTCATGATTTTCTTATCCCTGGTTTTGTTTCTGCTTTTCATGGGTATGATTCGCTTTTTTGATCACCGGGAACGTAGCCGATGAGACACGCTGTCTACCCAATCTATGGACAGAACTAAAGGCAGGCGAGACGGATGATTTTTTTGCTGGGACTATCGATACTTTTAATGCTTTATTTGTCTTATGTCATCTGGCATCCGGAGAAGTTTTAAAGGAATGATGAGTTCTAGCGCGCTTTAGGAGGCGAACCTTTCGTGATCGATCTACTGATGATCATTGTTTTTGTGCTACTGGTAACGGTTTTTATGATCGCAATCGGTACGTATATGTATCGCATTTTCTTTTTTACCGAGGCACCGTTTGATCGCTTGTTTCTTCCGGTTGAAAGGGTCATCTACCGCCTCTCCGACATCGATGAAGATGCTTCGATGAACTGGAAGACGTACGCAGCGTCACTTGTCGTGACTAATTTTATTATGATGGCGCTTATGTATCTCGTTTTGCGCCTTCAGGCCTATTTGCCGCTCAATCCAGCCGGCATCCCCAATATGCCGCCGGCGCTTGCCTATAATACGGCTACATCGTTTATCACGAATACGAACTGGCAGGCGTACAGCGGAGAGGTCGCTATGAGTTATCTCGCACAAATGCTTTCGATCATCTATCCGATGTTTACCTCAGCAGCCACAGGGATCGTTGCCGCGGTGGCGATGGTGCGCGGGCTTACAGGGAAAAGTCCGCTGATCGGGAACTTTTTTGTCGATCTCGTGCGCACAATCATCCGCCTTCTTCTGCCACTTTCTTTTCTCGTCGCCCTTATTCTGGTGGCTGAGGGGGCGGTGATGACATTGAAGCCTTATGTTGCAGTGACGACGTTTGACGGCACGGTGCAGACCATTCCCCGTGGACCGGTTGCTGCCTATGAGTCCATTAAACATATTGGGACAAACGGCGGTGGGTTTTTTGGAGCCAATGCTGCGCATCCTTTTGAAAACCCCTCACCTATCACGAACCTGATCCACATGCTCTCTATGATGCTCATTCCGAGTTCGCTTATCTATATGCTGGGGCTAGTGCTGAAGAAAAAGAAACAAGCCTGGGTGCTGGCCGGGGCAGTTTGGTTTATTTTTCTCAGCATGTTTGCCACCGTTTATATAAGCGAGCGTTTGGGCGTGCCGGCACTCACTGCGGCAGGCATTACCGGCGGCAATATGGAAGGAAAAGAAGTGCGCTTCGGTATCGCCGCCTCCAGCCTATTTACGACGGTGACGACAGCAGCTACGACCGGTTCGGTCAATAATATGCATGAATCGCTAACTCCGCTCGGCGGGTTTGTGCCGATCGCTCAGATGATGCTGAACAACGTGTTTGGAGGCGTGGGTGCAGGGCTTATGAATATTTTGCTCTATGTCTTGCTCGCTGTTTTTTTGACGGGGCTCATGATCGGACGCACGCCGGAGATTTTCGGAAAAAAGATCGAGACGCACGAGATGAAAATGATGGCTATTGCGCTTCTCACGCACCCGTTCATTATCCTTGTGCCGACGGCGCTCGCGCTTGCGCTACCGGGTCCGGTTCAATCGATTTTAAATCCCGGGTCGCACGGCCTTTCAGAAGTTCTCTATGCCTACGATTCCGGTGCAGCGAACAACGGCAGCGCTTTTGCCGGACTGGATGCGGATACGGTCTTTTATAACACGACGATCGGGACGGTGATGATGCTCGGCCGTTTTATATCCATCATCGCGCTCCTATCATTGGCCGGCTCGATGGGGGGTAAGGTTGCCACGGAAGGAAACGTGGTATCGCTTAGGACGGATACGCCTTTTTTTGGGGCCATCTACGTCGTCGTCGTGCTCATCATCGGCGCCCTGGCCTTTTTCCCAGTGCTCGCACTTGGCCCGATTGGCGAGCAACTCGTGATGTGGTTTCATTGAGGAGGATTCAACGTAATGAGCGATCAATATCATCATCAAAAAATAGACGGTCAAAAGCTTACCAACAAGGCTAAAAATGTACCCAACAATCCATTGAGCGCCGCACTTATTCGCACGGCATTGAAAGACGCATGGCTCAAACTCGATCCGCGCAAGATGATTACCTCTCCGGTCATGTTTATCGTCTATGTGGGGATGATCGTCGTTTTCCTGTTGGTGATCGATCCGAATCTTTTCGGCTCGACCAAGGTCGGGCGCGATTATAACCTGGCCGTTTTTCTCGTGCTTCTGGCGACGGTTGTTTTTGCCAATTTCGCTGAAGCGGTCGCCGAAGGACGGGGAAGAGCGCAGGCCGCGTCGCTTCGCAAAACGAAGACGGAGACGATGGCCCATCTCGTTTTAAAAGACGGCACGATCAAAGCGGTCCCATCGAGCACGCTTAAGAAAGGTGATATCGTTCGCGTCCGTGAAGGCGAACTCATCCCGGCCGACGGAGAGATCATCGAGGGACTCGCCTCCATTGACGAGTCGGCTATCACCGGTGAATCCGCGCCCGTGATTAAAGAAGCGGGCGGGGACTTTTCCTCGGTTACCGGCGGAACGCGCGTCATCTCGGACGAGATTTTGGTGCAAGTGACGGCGGGTCAGGGGGAGTCGTTTTTAGATAAAATGATTGCCCTCGTTGAAGGCGCGGTGCGGGAAAAATCGCCGAACGAGATTGCGCTCACGACCCTGCTTGCCGTTCTTTCGCTCATTTTTCTCGTCGTCGTAACGACGCTCGTGCCCATCAGCCGATACCTCGGGGTCGCGATCGACATCGCAACGCTTATTGCGCTTCTCGTCTCGCTTATCCCGACGACGATCGGGGCGCTGCTTTCGGCCATCGGGATAGCGGGCATGGATCGGGTGACGCAGTTTAATGTGCTGGCCATGTCCGGAAAAGCGGTCGAAGCGAGCGGTGATATTGACACGCTCGTCCTCGATAAGACGGGTACGATTACGTACGGGAACCGCATGGCCTATGAATTCATTCCCGTAGGCGGTGCTCAGCAAAAAGACTTAATCGATGCGGCCTATCTTGCCTCACTCTATGATGAGACGCCGGAAGGGCGTTCGATCGTCGATCTGGCCCGGAAAAAAGGGGCACACATTGACGAGGCATACGTATCCGGGGCGGAAGGCATCGATTTTAGTGCCGAGACCCGCACATCGGGAACACGCTTTCAAGATGGGACGGTCTATTTAAAAGGCGCGGTGGATGCCATCGTGAACAAGCTCACGGCAAACGGCAAGCGTGTTCCGGGGGACCTTCAAGCGAGCACAGAACGTATTGCTAAAGAAGGCGGTACACCGCTCGCAGTTTTAAAAGGCGAGACGCTTTTAGGGCTGATCTATCTTAAGGATACTGTGAAAGAAGGATTAAAAGAGCGCTTTGCGGAACTGAGGGCGATGGGCATTCGCACGATTATGCTGACCGGGGATAACCCCTTAACGGCGGCGACCATTGCGCAGGAAGCGGGTGTTGATGACTATGTGGCAGAAGCGAAGCCAGAAGATAAAATCTGTGTTATTAAAGAAGAACAAGCCCGCGGCAGGCGTGTGGCGATGACCGGTGACGGCACGAACGATGCGCCGGCACTGGCACAGGCGGATGTTGGCCTGGCGATGAACTCGGGAACAATGGCGGCGAAAGAAGCGGCCAATATGATCGACCTCGATTCGGATCCGACCAAGCTCCTTTCGGTGATCGGTATCGGTAAACAGCTTTTAATGACGCGTGGCGCGCTTACGACGTTTTCTATTGCTAACGATATCGCCAAATACTTTGCCATCATTCCAGCCATGTTTATGCTCGCGATGCCGGAACTTAAGATGCTTAACATCATGCAGCTCGCCACTCCGCAGTCGGCCATTCTCTCCGCGCTCATCTTTAACGCGCTCATCATCCCGGCGCTCATTCCTATTGCCATCCGCGGGGTTAGGTATCGACCGACGAGTCCTGACCGGCTTTTAGCGCGCAACGTGGCCATATACGGGGTGGGAGGCATCATCATTCCTTTTGTTGGGATTAAGCTGATTGACCTTATTTTGCACGGCTTGTTCGGGGTGTAAGAGAAAGCGGAAGGGGCAGCACGTGCGAGATGCGCTTTAAGAAACGGCACAAGAAAGAACCTAATAAAGGGGTCTCGTAAGCGGTATAATGAATGAATGGCAGAGCGAGGTCTAAAGGAGGATCACCGCATGTTTTTAAAAGCGCTCAGGTTATCGCTCGTTTTGTGGGTCTTGATCGGGCTCGTCTATCCTCTGGTCACAAATGTTTTTGCCCAGGTGCTTTTCCCCTACCAGGCAAACGGTTCGCTCCTCGAAGAAGACGGCGTGGTTCGCGGCTCGCTACGCATCGCCCAGCCGTATACGGGAGATCAGTGGTTTCACCCCCGTCCTTCGGCGTCGAATTATGATGCTCTTGATTCGGGTGGTACGAATGCCGATGTTGCGCGCGCTGATTATCAGGCAGAGATCATCGCGCGCGCCGATGCCGTGCGCGATGAAAGCAGTGGGATCGTGCAGGCGGTGCCGAACGACCTCGTAACCGCATCCGGCTCCGGACTCGATGCGGATCTCTCCGTCCCTGCAGCGCTTGCCCAGGTTCCGCGCATCGCTCGCGCCACGGGTTTAAGTGAAGAAGAGCTTAGTGCGATCGTCGCGCGCCATACCGTGGGGCGGGAACTCTTCCTGTTCGGAGAAGAGCGGGTTAATGTTCATGAACTGAATCAGGCCTTAAGGGAGCGCGGCGTACGTTAATTTAATGGTTTGACAATGTTTGTTTAGGGACGTATCGACCGTGTCGCAGAGCTATCTTTATATCCGTCTTTATATCCGCGAATCTGTGATACAATAATGATGACGGCAAAAAATATGGACGCAAAAAAATGTAGGTGAGGTGCGGTGACGAACGAAGCGCGCGAAAAAGGGAGAAAGACCCCGGAAGAAATTTTATCTGAGATAGAAAAAAGCGAGCGCGGATATTTCAAACTTTTTATCGGTGCGGCCCCGGGTGTTGGTAAAACGTATATGATGCTGCGGGAAGCCAACGATATGTTGAGTGAAGGGATCGATATCGTCGTGGGGCTGGTAGAGACTCACGGCAGACGTCAAACGGCAGAGCAGATCGGCGCTCTGCCGGTTTTGCCGTTAAAAGAGATAGAGTACAAGGGACGCAAGTTTAAAGAGCTGGATGTCGAAGGGATTATCAAACGCCGCCCGCAGTTTGTCATCGTCGATGAGCTGGCGCATGCCAATGTACCGGGGAGCAAACATAAAAAGCGCTATGAAGATGTGATGGAGATTTTAAACGCCGGGATCAGCGTGCTCTCGACGATGAACATCCAGCATCTGGAAAGCCTTCACGACACGGTGCAGGAACTGACCGGTGTGAAGGTGAGAGAACGCGTCCCGGACTGGATCTTGGACGAAGCGAATGAAATTCAGCTAGTCGATATTCCGCCGGAAAAACTCATCGAACGGTTAAAGGCGGGGTATATATATAAAAAAGAAAAAGTAGAACAAGCGCTTCAAAATTTTTTCCGACCGGGGAATTTAAATGCGCTCCGTGAACTTGCCTTAAGAGAACTGGCCGATGACGTGGATGAAAGGTTGGAGCATTACAAAGAGGAAGTCGGTCTGGACGAGATGATCGGTGCCAATCAAAAAATTCTCGTGCTCGTCCATTATGGAAAAAATGCGGAACGTCTTATCCGCCGGGGCTGGCGTATCGCGCAGCGCTTAAAAACCGATTTGTATATTTTAAATGTTCCATCCCGACCCGTCGATGCACTAAGCGAAGAAGAACGCAAAAAGCTTCGCGAGATTGAGGCGCTGGCCCGTGCGTTGGAAGCGAAGTTTTATGTGCGGGCGAAGGGCGGGCGAAGGGCGGTCGATGTGATGATCGATTTTATCAAAGAACACGGTATCACCCAGGTGGTGATCGGTGAGTCGGCGCGTTCGCGCTGGCAGGAGATTATTCGCGGATCGATCGCCAACCGTATTATGGAAAAGACGAAATACGTGGATGTTTTGATCGTAGCCGACGGAGTCGAACGCTGACATCACATGGCATATGTGAAAAAACCGCTCTCGTAGAGAGCGGCATGGCGATATTGTGGGATACGGAAGATGCTGATCAACCATAATACGGTACGAGATGACGTCCTTGCAGGCGGTAGTACCAGATGTTGAGTTCACCGATTTTACGGGAGATTAAAGCCACTTCATCCATCGCCGTAAAAAATGCCTCTCCTTCGCTTTCAAGCACGCGCGCATACGCTTGTTCATATTGTTTTTCTAAGTCTTTGATGCGTTCGGGAATGATCCCGGCGAGTTTTTCCAACTTGTAGCGTAACGCGTCGTTTTCGACTTGATGCGTTTCGATCGGAGCGTCGGTCAATGGAACTTCCAAATCAATCGTCTCATCATAACGAAAAGCCAGTGCGTTCATCGACACGTCTCCTCCCCGGTCTGTTATACAATATATGCAAACGAATCTAATTTTGTTATAACACATATATCGATCGCGTTCAAGGATTTTGTTAAAGTAAATCATGCTTGGTAAATATAAATTCTGCATATCCTTCTGGAAGACATCGATGGTTTATCTATATCAAAAAAAGATAAATCCTATCGAACATAACTATTGATTCGATGATTTTATCCGGTTAAAATGTTTTTAGACACTTTGCGCTGGAACGTTTCAAAGCGTATGTAAGAGCAAGATAAATAAAGCATGCATAAGACAAATAAAAAAAGGAGTGGGGCAGATGATGACCCAGCTGGAGCAGGCTATCAAACGTACGCCGGCCTTGAAAGAGGCGGCGTATTATGTGGAAAGTGTCTTAGAAGAGACAATTCGTCGCACGCCGGGAGAGGTTGAGTTTCATCAATCGCTGAAAGAATTTCTACCATCGATCGTTCCGGCCATCGCTGCGCATCCTGAATATATTCGCCTCGGTCTTTTAGAACGGCTCGTTGAACCGGAGCGCATGATTACGTTTCGCGTTCCGTGGATCGACGATGACGGTCACGTACGCGTCAATCGCGGTTATCGCGTGCAGTTTTCCAGTGTGCTCGGGCCGTATAAAGGGGGCATTCGTTTTCATCCGACGGTAAACACGAGCATTATGAAGTTTCTAGGGTTCGAACAAATTTTTAAAAATGCTTTAACTGGTCTTCCGATCGGCGGAGGAAAAGGCGGCAGTGATTTCGACCCGAAAGGTCAATCGGAATTCGAAGTGATGCGCTTTGCGCAAAGTTTTATGACCGAATTTTACCGTCACATGGGGCCGGATATCGATGTTCCGGCAGGGGATATCGGGGTTGGCGCCCGGGAAGTCGGGTATATGTTCGGCCAGTACAAACGTATTCGCGGTGGTTTTGAAGCGGGCGCCTTTACCGGAAAAGGTGTCGGTTATGGTGGCAGCCTCGTACGAAAAGAAGCAACGGGGTACGGCTGTGTTTATTTTATGGATGAGATGTTAAGGACGCGCGACAAGTCTCTGGCGGGTGCGCGCGTTGTCATTTCTGGATCGGGGAACGTGGCCCTTTATGCGGCTGAAAAAGCGACCGCTCTCGGCGCAACGGTCGTGGCGATGAGCGACTCTGACGGCTATGTCGTCTCCGAAGAAGGCATCGATATCCAACGCATGATTCAGTTAAAAGAAGTTGAACGACGCCGGATTAAAGAATACCTCGAATATGATGATCGTGCCGTCTATTATCCTGGAAGCCGCGGTATCTGGACAGTTCCCTGTGAAGTTGCGCTGCCGAGTGCGACACAAAATGAGCTGGACTTAGAAGATGCAAAGGCGCTTGTACTGAATGGTGTGTGGGCGATCGGAGAATGCGCCAACATGCCCACTACGCTCGAGGCCATCGAATACTTTATGGCAAACGATGTGCTCTTTGCGCCGGGTAAAGCGGCCAATGCCGGTGGTGTCGCTGTCTCGGCCTTGGAAATGGCTCAAAACAGCATGCGCATGTCGTGGACCGCACATGAAGTGGAAGATCAGTTAAGGCATATTATGCATCATATCTTCAGACAAGCTTTGACGACGGCGGCACAGTACGGGATGCCTGGTAATTTGGTGGCCGGTAGCAATATCGCCGGATTTATTAAGGTGGCCGAAGCGATGATCGCGCAGGGTGTCATCTGACTAAAATATGAAACACAAAATGCAATCTATAGCAACAATCTATAGCAACAATCTATAGCAATATTCCGTATGTAATATACACACTGAGGCGTTATCCGAAGCAGGGTAGCGCTTTTTTTCGTGTGATAAACTTTACTCATATCGGATCATCTTTGTTTACGCGTGATGATCATCGTTTATGTGTCATGCGCATGATGCGTTGTCGTTGAGTTGTCTCCCTCGCTTTCCTGCGGCATAATAGTGAACGTAGAACGAATCGGTTTCTAGGCGATGATCAGGCTCGTAACCCTACAGAGTTTTGGGAGGATGACGTGTGGAAGCGTGGTTGATGCAATACGGGCTATGGTTTTTATCTGTAGCGTTGCTGGTCGAAATGATCGCTCTTCCCGTACCGGGAGAGACAATGATGCTTTATGTCGGTTACATGGTAAGCAAAGGGGTTTTTCCTTGGGTGGTGTCGATTGTTCATGCGGCGATCGGTTCGATGATCGGGATAACGATTGCATACGGTATCGGATATGGACTAGGAGAACCGTTTGTGCGACGCTTCGGCCGATTTGTTCATCTCACACCGGAACGGTTTGAGAAGGCAGCCGGATGGTTCGATCGTTATGGCTATCCGCTCATCGCCGTCGGATATTTTATCCCGGGTGTACGGCATGTTACCGGCTATTTTGCCGGCATGATGCGTGTGCCCTACCATCATTTTGCACTCTTTGCTTATTTCGGTGCCTTATTTTGGGCGGCGTTTTTTATCTCTCTCGGGAAATGGCTCGGTGCAAGTTGGCAGCTTTATCACAAGGCCATCAGCCATTATACCTGGTGGGGTGGTATCGTTCTGGCCATCCTCGTGTTTTTATATCTCATCTATCAATATTACCGGCAAAAAATTTGGCATCGTGAACGGCAATGGATCGAGGCGATGCTCTCGACCACAATAAGCCTCCGGCGCATCCGTTTTTGGGTGGTGCTGGGTCTTTTTCTGGTGCTCATCCTGTCACTTTTTCTGGCAGATTGGATCGAGGATGCACTTGCGCATCAAACAGGACCGTTTGATCAGGCCATGACCCGTATCGCCCTAGGTATGGAGGAGGACCTCGGGCTTTTTGCCTTCAAAGGCGTCGACCGTCTTGTAACGCTGCCCGTCCTTTTTGCGCTCGGTGCACTTCTTATAGTGCTCATCTGGAGATACGCATCGACGCCGCGGATTGAACTTGTTTTTTTAAGCGTGATGTTTTTTGGCGCTTATGGTCTTCACGTGTATGTAGGTATGTCTTCTCATGGCGGCGCGCTGAGCGGGTGGCTCAAGTTTCCGGACAGTACGATGTTTCTGGCGATCAGCGTTTGGGGCTATACGCTTTATACATTGGTGCGCCTCGTGGTCACCCGGATGCGCAAGAAGACTTTCTGGACCGTTCTTCTTAGCCTTCTGATAGGTACTTACTGGTTTTATTTGATGATCGATAAAATATCGTCGGGAACGAAACCGAGCGCTTTGATCGCCGGAGGGCTGTTCGGGTTGATCTGGCTCGTGTTGAATTTGCTGACGCTCGAGGTCATGCGGCATATTCTAGAAGAAGTTGAAGCACGTCTCACACGTCTTACACGTCTATAGGAATCCACTCCTATTTTAATAGTCGGAGAAGCCTATGGTGTCTAACTTCAAAATACGATAACTTTAGACAAAGAGTGCTTTTTTGCGACATGATCGAAAGGTCATAGGAGGTGCGTAGGAGGGGGGCGTGTGTATAAAAATGGGCTGTATGGCCATGATTTTGACTGGCTCGTTTTAACGCAACACAGCGATATGCTCTCCTACGTGGTGACCGCCCCTCATCATGAACATCCCGAACAAAGTTCTCTTGAAGTCCTGGCTGCACGTGGTGCAGGCCTGTGGCGTTACGGCTACACGCAATCATCCATGATTGGGAAAAAGGTCGCAGATGTTTTTCCTACGCATATCGCTCATGCCATTAAAAGGGCTGTCGATACGGTGGCCGCACACGATCAGGCCACATGGACAAATTTAGACTGGGCTGGCGATCATCTTTTATGTGTTTTTATTCCGGTACGTGTCAATGGTCGGCTTACGTATGTAGAGATTGATATGATTCCGGTCGCAGAAATGATACGAGAAGGAGGCATGAAAGGGTCCATGGGCACGGTTGCGGTTGAACGGGAGGTAGAAGAACGGGATTTGAAAAGAGTGCGTTCGATGCAGGATCTTGCGGCGGAGATTACACCCGATATGCTTTTACGTTGGGTAGAACATGCCGGTCAAAGTCGGGCGAATAAGGGCTGGCTTTTGGCCATGAAATCGGTTTTAGATGAAGTCTTAGGGCAGTGGTCGGAAGAATCCACGCCAGAAGACGCGATGCAGGGTACAACAGACGATGCAAAAAAATTATTCAGCGAAAAAGAAAAAGGGCGTGCCGAAGATCAGGCCATTCGCGGGGGACGGTCAGACAAGACGGCTGGGGATAAAAGTTCCGCTCCGGATATACAGGAGCGATGGGTCAAACAGCGGATTGAAAGTTTTACCATGCTTACAGAACGGGAAAAAGAAGTGCTGTGGCAAATTGTTTTGGGAAAACGCAATCGGGAGATCGCCGAAACACTGTATATAAGCGAACATACGGTGAAAAACCATATATCCAATATTTTTGCTAAACTCGGAATCAAGGACAGGATGCAGCTCGTGGCACTC
Source organism: Candidatus Carbonibacillus altaicus (assembly GCA_003050645.1). Taxonomy (GTDB): domain Bacteria; phylum Bacillota; class Bacilli; order Thermicanales; family DSM-22653; genus Carbonibacillus; species Carbonibacillus altaicus. The sequence continues at coordinate 26,220 of PEBX01000011.1, read as the reverse complement.
ATTTACCGTGCGTAAACTTTATTCAAAAAATGCTGGTCATAAAGTCACAAAAGATGTACAATGAGTATAACGTATGGCACAGGACCAGAGGACTTTTGTATGAATCATCGGTGAATCACTTCAGGGTGAACAATTTTATATGAAACCCTCTTGACAAAGGCACACCATTCGAAAGATTGGGTCGCAAAGCCGTGAGCCTAAAGCAGGTGCTTGGCCTGCTATGGTTGTCTGGTTGCCGGAGCGTATCGCGCGCGGTGTGTCTTTGTCGGCACACTTTTTTTGGTGTCCGGAACAGGGAAGTGCTGAGAAAGGTGATTGAACCATGACGACCGAAAAAAAGACAAAAAAAAAGATACACTGGGAGCTTAAACCGGAAAAAGTTACGGTGACCATAACTGAAACGGAATCGGAATTGGAAGCGGAACCAGATCGAACGTCTGATGCGGCGTCGGAACTTGACTGGAAGCCGGGTGTGTGGACGTTAGAACGTCTGATTCACCATTTGCAAAAGCACGGGGTGCGACACGGTTATGATTACGATGCGATGATCGCTTTTTTGAAAGGGCAAGCCGGACAGTACGTGCTAGCGCGCGCCACGCCACCTCAGGATGGGGAAGATGCCCGCGTCGAATGGATGGTCGAGATCGAAGGGCGCGATCCACGTGAAGACTGGGAAGATAGTGAAGTGGTGGATTACCGTGCGGGGATCATCAGACCGAGTGTACCGGCGGAGACTGTACTGGGCCGAATCATTCCGCCGAAAGCTGGAAAGCCGGGAGAGGATGTTTTCGGGCGCCCGATTTTACCGAAGCCGGGTGAGATGCTTGATATCGTCGCCGGGGAAGGTGTTCATGTTGATACTGCAGAGGGCATGATATACAGTACCCGTGCCGGATACCTCAATGTAAAACAAAAAAAACGGCGGGTGTATATTCAGGTCGCGCCCGTTCATACACATCGCGGCAATGTCTCGCTCGCTAGCGGGAACATCGAAATGCATGGTTCACTCGTCATTCAGGGAGATGTAGAAGAAGGGATGCGCGTTTTTGCCAGTGAAGACGTGCGTATAGAAGGCGGCGTTCACGAGGCACATATTGTGGCAGGCGAAGCGCTCGTCGTTTCTGGTTCCGTGTTTAGTTCAGAACTCGTCTCCGGCACGAAAGATCTTTCTCCGGTCGGCATTCGTGCTTTAAATGAGTTAAAAGGTGCGCTCATTCGCCTGTTGCGTCTACTGGAACAGGTGCGGATGAATGGGGCAGTCAGCAAACGCCTGGAGGACCCTCGGTATTTTCAAGGGGTCATGCGAAAACTTGCTGAAACCCAGGGGGATACGTTAAAAGAAGCTTTACAAACACTCAGGCCTTTTTTGGATCGCCTGATTCAGGAAGGCGAAGAAAAAAAGAAGTGGCTTTTGCTCTGGCGTCTTTTTATTGGAACATCTTTGAGCCAGGCACAGCCACCGACGCTTACGGATTTTGCACAGGCCGTACGGATGATTGCCGATGTAAGTGAACGTTATCCGGAAGGGCTGATCGATAAGTCCAGCATGGCCCTTCGTTATGCGCAAAATGCGAGGTTGTATGCCCTAGGCGACGTGAACGTCAAAGAAGGTCTTTACCTCAGTGAAATTCAGACGTTTGGCCGGGTCAAGGTACACGGTTTCGTACGGGGCGGCACGATCTTTGCAGCACAGGGTGCCGAGATCGAGGAAGCAGGCGCAAAAGCAGGGGTCGAAACGGTGATCAAAGTGGACCATGGTGCCAAAGTACACCTAGCCCGCGCTTTTCCAGAAGTGATCGTCATGATCGGGGAAAAGACGTATCGTTTTACTGAACAGCGTAAAAACGTCCGCCTGATGCTAAGCGAGCATCGTATACAGCTCGATGTGATTTAATATACTTTTAAAAATCCCTTCTGAGACCGGCTCATGGGTGGAAGGTTTCCCAGTCAGTGTGGAAACTGCCGGGCCGGTCGGTCCGTTCGTAGGTGTGAGCACCAAAAAAGTCGCGCTGGGCCTGAATAAGGTTGGCCGGGAGATAAGCCGAGCGCAGACCATCGTAATAAGAAAGTGCCTGAGCGAGCGCCGGTAAGGAAAGACCCTTTTCCACACCGTAACGCACGGCTCGCCTGAGATGCGGAATCGTTTCTTTTAAACGTTTCGCAAAAAGCGGTGTGAGCAACAGGTGATCTTGAAAGGCCGGATCGGCATACACGTGCATGATGTCGTTTAAGAGGCGGGCACGGATGATACAACCGGCACGCCAGATGCTGGCGATATCGCTAAGCGGCAGTTGCCAGCCGTAGACTTCTCCTGCCGTTTTGAGCTGGGCGAAGCCCTGAGCATAGGCAATGATTTTCGCGGCATAGAGCGCCTTACGGAGAGTTTCGATCCAGTCCGTCTTAGGTCCCGGTTCCTCTGCGAAAGACGGTTCAGGCGACCCCTCTACTAGAACGGCTGGCGCTAAAATATCCGCAGCGCGCAGGCGATCTTCTTTCATTGCCGAGAGGGCTCGAGCATAAACCGCCTCCGTGATCACGGAGAGTGGAACGCCGAGTTCTAACGCTTCCTGGGCGGTCCATTTGCCTGTACCTTTTTGCTGGGCACGATCGAGAATGCGATCGACGAGCGGCTCACCGCTTTCTGGATCTTTCACTTTTAAGATACGGGCTGTGATCTCGATTAAGTAACTAGAGAGTTCTCCTTGATTCCAGTCGTCAAAGATAGAGGCTAACGAGTCTGAAGAAGCGTTTAAACTGTGTTTTAGTAAATGGTACACTTCGGCAATGAGCTGCATATCCGCATACTCAATGCCATTGTGTACCATTTTTACATAATGACCGGCACCGCCTTCACCTAAATACGCGACACACGGCTTATCTTCGTATTTGGCGGCGATCGCTTCCAGCATCGGCGCCACGCTGGTATACGCGCGAAGCGAGCCCCCGGGCATGAGGGAAGGGCCGAACCGTGCGCCCGTTTCACCGCCGGAGATACCGAGCCCGAGAAAATGGATGCCTCTCAACTCGAGTTCTTTTGCTCTTCTTTCCGTATCGTGAAAATAAGCGTTGCCACCGTCGATCAGTACATCACCGGAGGAGAGATAGGGCAAAAGACTTTGGATGACGTCGTCCGTTGCTCGCCCGGCCTGTACCATCATGAAAATACGACGCGGTGGGTTGAGGTGCGTAACGAACGTCTCAACATCTGTATAGCCGCGAATCGAAAGCGCGCCTTTTTCTTCTAAAAGCGCTTCTGTTTTTTCTTTGGAACGATTGTATACAGCGACCGTAAAGCCGTGATCGGCGAGGTTGAAAGCAAGATTTTTTCCCATCACACCGAGACCGTACACACCGATATCTGAACCCATGACCCATCACCTTTCTACTGCATTTTTGCTTTTGTTATTGTCGCATGAGAGGCAAAAAAAGGCAAATCAACACTTCGAACCGATCAATCAACATGTCGCGGCTTTGTCAAGGAAACGTTTATACCTTGTCACAGTTAGGTCTTGTGAAACCACCACAAACATTAAAACAACTGTTACAATAAGACTATAGCGAGACACGGATAATAGTTCTTATTTGATATTCATTATGAAGTGATTTTGACTATCCGTTACATTTAATGTGTCCGTGCTCATCGCATTATTCGTTCAAGGAGGAGAAACGTATGCTGGACGTCGTTCTTTTAAGCCGTATTCAGTTTGCGGTGACGATCATGTATCACTTTCTGTTTGTCCCGCTGACACTCGGGCTCGTTATTTTGGTGGCCGTGATGGAAACGATTTATGCCCGAACGAAAAACGATCTTTATCGGCGGATGGCCGATTTCTGGGGCAAGCTTTTTGTCATCAACTTTGTGATGGGGGTCGTGACCGGGATCACGATGGAGTTCCAGTTCGGGACAAACTGGTCGGAGTACTCGAAGTTTATGGGAGACATCTTCGGGGCACCGCTCGCGATTGAAGCGCTGGTCGCCTTCTTCCTCGAGTCGACGTTTATCGGGATCTGGATCTTCGGCCGGGAACGCTTCCCCCAACTGCGGGCACTGTCGATGTGGATGGTGGCGCTCGGGACGACGCTTTCGTCGCTTTGGATCATTACCGCGAACGGCTTTATGCATAACCCTGTCGGCTACACGATCGTCGATGGACGAATCCAAATGGAAAACTTCTGGGCCGTTCTGTTTAACCCTTATGTCTGGTACATTCTTGTGCACACGCTGGTCGGGAGTTACATCGCCGGGAGCTTCTTTGTGCTCGGCGTGAGCGCTTATCATCTGGCCCGCCGGCAACACGTGGAATTTTTTAAGAAATCTTTTCAGATTGCACTCATCATGGCGATGATCGCGACCATCCTTGCGCCGATCACCGGGGATCTTTCCGGTAAAAACGCAGCACTCCGGCAGCCAGCTAAAGCAGCAGCAATGGATGCGATCTGGGAATCGGGGAGAGGTGTGGCGTTTGAACTGTTTGCCATTCCCGATCCGAAAAACGAACGTAACTTGCTCTCCGGTATTAAGATCCCCTATTTGGCAAGTATCTTATTCAGCAGTAACTGGGATCCCAACGGTTATGTTCTGGGCTTAAAAGACATTCCGGTCGATGAACGTCCGCCTGTGGCACTTACATTTTGGAGCTTCCGTATGATGGTCGGGTTAGGTCTATTTTTCATCGTCGTCGCTTACTATGCCTTTTATCTGCTGCGTAAAAACAAACTTCTGGAAACAACATGGTTTTTGCGCGCTTTACCGTATATGATTCCACTTCCCATCATCGCCATTAACCTCGGCTGGATGGTCACAGAAGTCGGGCGGCAGCCATGGATCGTATACGGTCTTATGAAGACGTCGGATGCCGTGAGCCCCATCGCCATCGGTGATATTATCTTTTCTTTAACCGGTCTCGTCGTCTTCTACACCTCGCTCATCGTGGCCGACGTGTATCTCTTGCGCAAGCATGCCATCGCCGGGCCGGAAGCGGCTGCGCCGGATGTGACAGACATGACCAAACAAGGTCCATCGGGTATGAAACTGACCGAAGCATGAGAAGGATGGATGAACAATATGTTGATGCGTTAGGGCTATACGATACGTCTATGATACGTCTATAAGGAGGGATTTGGATGTTTACACATGAGACGCTGGCCGTGATCTGGTTTGTGCTCTGGGCTGTGCTTTGGATTGTCTACTTTGTGCTTGATGGATATTCACTTGGCGTCGGTATACTATTCCCTTTTCTTGCGCGTTCGGAACAAGAAAAGAGACAACTGCAAGAAACAATCGGGCCGTTTTGGAACGGAAATGAGGTGTGGCTTATTACTGCCGGGGGTGCTACTTTTGCCGCCTTTCCGCTCGTCTATGCGAATATGTTTAGCTACCTCTACGTTCCGCTTTTTCTCATCCTCTTCGGACTTTTTTACCGGGCGACGGGCCTTGAATTTATGAGTAAGGACAGCGGAAGTTTCTGGAAATGGAGTTGGAAGTGGGCCTTTTTCGGTGGGAGTTTTGCCGTAGCACTGCTTCTCGGGGTCGCTTTTGCCAATATGTTCTACGGTCTATCTTTTACGGCAGAAGGGTCACAAACAACGCTTCTTTCGCTTCTGAACAGCTACGGAATTTTAGGTGGTCTTACCTTTTTAGCGTTTGCTGTTCAATCCGGTACGAACTGGATTGCCCACAAAGTGAGCGGCCCCTTAGAAAAACGGGCAGAGCGCCTGGCACCCGTGATCTGGTTTGTGACAGCTGGACTTTTCGGCATCTTTATGACAGCCACGGCCAATCAGACGACGATATTAGACAACTTTAACCGTTATCCGCTTTTGTATATCGTACCGGCATTGGCTGTTGTGAGCCTTCTCCTCGTCATTTACTTTGTCTTAAAGAGAAGACACTTGTTGGCTTTCTTCTCCAACGCGCTCGTGATCGTCTTGACCATGGCGACCGGATTTATCGGGATGTTTCCGCGTATGCTCATCTCGCGGACAGATCCAGCTGCCTCGATCACGCTGTACGAAGCAGCCTCAAGCCATCTCACGCTTTCCATCATGTTTTTCGTGGCTATGGTCTTTGTTCCTATCGTAATTCTCTATCAGCTGTGGGCTTACTCACTTTTCCGTGCTAAAATTACGCCGGATGAGGCAAAAGGATATCATTAAAGATATCTTTTATGTTAAAAAACCTTTGAGTTTTGATCCGATCATCCAGATACGACGATTTCATCTTAATATGCCAATATATGCCAGTTGTCTATACAATTCAAGCTGCAGTCATGCGTTGTATCATGACTGCAGCTTTTTTTTGTTGACATAGAGTCGACATAGATGTATAATGACAACGTATTTTCTACGATGAAACAATTTTGTTGTTGGACGAGAATCGTTTTTGCGTTAGGAAATTTTCAATACGGCTTTTTGAGCAAGTTCTAACGGCAAGGTCGATGTTATAGAAAGCGCACAGAATGAGTTTTATACCTGCTGTCGGAGGAGGGGAAAGCGTTGTATGATGATAAAAGACGACATGTCGAAGCCGAGCGGGCGCTTTATGAAGGAAGGCGCGGCTTTCGCGGTCTTATTCCTTTTTTAGGGCCGGCGTTTATCGCCTCGGTTGCGTATATCGATCCGGGTAATTTTGCGACCAATATCGCCGCAGGTTCGACGTACGGGTATATGCTGCTTTGGGTCGTGCTCGGGTCGAATCTTATGGCCATTTTAGTGCAGTCGCTCTCTGCCAAACTGGGCATTGCGACGGGAATGAACTTACCGGAAGTGTTCCGCGCGCAATACGGTCCGGTCGCGTCTTTTTTGATGTGGATCCAGGGGGAACTGATCGTAATAGCGACCGATCTCGCCGAATTTCTAGGGGGGGCGCTGGGCCTTTCTTTGCTTTTTAATCTGTCGCTGTTTGATGCGGCGCTGATCGTGACGGTACTTTCTTTTTTGCTATTGGAGTTACAGCGGCGCGGGGTGCGGGCGCTGGAAGCGGCGATTACAGCGTTGGTGATGGTCGTCGTGTTTGCATTTGTTGTGGAGATGTTTTTCTCCGGCGTTCACGTCGGGCCGATGCTGAAAGGTCTTTTCATTCCGCGTTTTGCCGATGGCGAAAGCGTTCTTTTAGGTGCGGGCATTCTCGGGGCGACGGTCATGCCCCATGCTATTTATCTACATTCGGCACTCGTGCAAAAACGCGTGCGCATTCGTCATGAAGAAGATAAAAAGAAACTGTATCGTCTCGAACTCATCGATATATGGTTGGCTATGGGTATCGCCGGCGTGATCAACATGAGCATGCTGATCGTCGCCGCCGCCTTGTTTCATCAGAACGGGCTTATCGTCACGGAGATCGATGACGCTGCTCGCATGTTAGGCGAACTCATCGGACCGGTCGCGACGCTCCTTTTTGGGCTGGGGCTTCTTGCCGCCGGTCTTTCCAGCTCATCCGTCGGTATTCTCTCCGGCGATGTGATCATGCAGGGGTTCATTCGCCGGCATATTCCGATTTACTTGCGCCGGGCGGTGAGCATCATCCCACCGCTTGCCATCATTTTAAGCGGCATCTCACCTACGCTCGCGCTTCTTTTAAGTCAAGTCTTTTTGTCCTTTGGGATTGCCTTCGCGCTTGTTCCGCTCATTATTCTCACGAGCCAGGAAAAATGGATGGGTGCGCTTAAAAATGGTCCCTGGACCATCGGTCTTGCTGTTGTCATTGCAGCGATCGTTATCGTGCTGAACGCTTATATCATCTACATGGCGGCCCATGGAGTGGCCATCGGGTAAAAAACCTTTACCCGGACAAGAAAATACGTTAGAATAGAATCAAGTTCTAACATTTTTTAAATCGAGGAGGTGTGACCTGCTTTTAGACGGGTGATAGCGATGGCGGATGCGCTCACAGCGCGACCCGTTAAAGGCAGGAGCAGCTTGGACGATCCAGACCCTACTTTTTCACCGTTTTACCTTTTGTGGGTCGTTTTTTTCGTGCTTGTCAATGCTTATTTCGTAGCGATTGAGTTTGCAATGGTGCGCGCGCGTCATGGACGACTGGAGACAAAAGCGGAAGAGGGTGACGCACGAGCAAAAGCTGCGCTCATTCTTATGAACGATATGCCGCGCTATTTGTCGGCGGCGCAACTCGGTATTACACTTGCTTCGCTTGCTTTAGGCTGGCTCGGTGAACCGGCGGTGAGTGCGCTCATTCATCCTCTGTTCGTATGGGTCCACATGCCGGAAGAGCTCATCGCACCGATCTCCACTGTGCTCGGGTTTTTGCTGATCACGGCCGTGCATATCGTCCTCGGTGAACAAGTGCCGAAGATGATGGGCATCCAGGCCGCCGAGACGATCGTCCTGTGGGGATCGGGGCTCATGTTTTATTTTTATCAGCTGACGCGGCCTTTTATCGTTTTGTTAAACTGGGGGACGCAAGGTGTTATGAAACTTATGGGGATGCAGATGCTCTCCGATCATCAAAGTGCCCATACGGAAGAAGAAATACGTTATTTGATGCGCGAATCCCACGAAAGCGGGCTCATCGATCAATCGGAATATGACCTCGTTGATAACATATTTGAATTTGCCGAGACGAATGCCCGGGAGATTATGATTCCCCGGACGGAAATGGAATGTTTGTACACATCGCTCTCATATGATGAGAATATAGCGATCATCAAAGAAAAGATGCATACGCGCTACCCGCTATGTGATCCGGATAAAGATCATATCATTGGGCTCATTCACATCAAAGACTTTTGGCGCATGCCGGAAGAGCGTGATTTAAAGCAGCTCTTAAGGCCGATCGCCAAAGTGCCGGAGTCGATTCCTTTAAGCCGCCTGCTTAAAGTCATGCAACGTGAGAAGACGGAGATGTGTATTTTGATCGATGAATATGGCGGAACGGCCGGGTTGGTGACGCTGGAAGACGTGTTGGAAGAGATCGTCGGTGAAATACAGGATGAATTCGATGAGGAACGTCCGCTCGTTGAAGCACAGCCTGATGGATCTCATTCCGTTGACGGGCGCATGCTGATCGATGATTTTAATGAAACGTTCGGCACGCATATTGAAAATGAAGATTATGATACGATCGGTGGTTGGATCTACTCGCAGGTCGAGATGACGCCGCGGGTGGGAGAAAAAGTACGTTATCAGGAAGAAACTCAGGAACTCGTGTTTACCGTGACGGAGATGGAAGATTTACGTATTTTACGGCTGTCTGTTTTAAAAGTACCGGCTTCATCTGGGGAGACGGAACATTTAGACGAGGCGGCCTGGTAAGGGGTGCGCGAATGGAAGGCCGTTTCAATGGAAGGCCGTTTCAGGTGTGGGTCTATATGCACATCCTGTGTGCACATAGAAAGACAGGTCTAAAGTGTACCCAAAGGAGATAAATTGAACGTGCATGATATTGCATTAACCATTTTTCAGGGACTTTCTAATCTTGGAGCTTGGGGAATTGCGCTTGCGCTCATGATCGAGATTATTCCGAGCGAGATCGTCCTCGCTTATGGCGGATATCTCATTGCATCCGGTGTCGTCGGATTTATTCCGGCGTTTTTGGCCGCCTTGTTTGGCGGGGTGATGTCCCAGCTTTTTTTATATTGGCTGGGGCGTTACGGTGGTCGTCCGGCCGTCTTAAAATACGGGAAATATATTTTTATACGGCCGCATCATCTGGATGTCGCCGAGCGCTGGTTTGTACGATACGGTCCGGGTGTGATCTTTTCGGCACGTTTTGTCCCTGTCGTCCGCCATGCCATTTCTATTCCTGCTGGGCTCGCCCGTATGCCGCACAGTACGTTTATCTTGTATACGGCACTGGCTATTATCCCCTGGTCACTTCTTTTTTTCTTTCTAGGTTTTACCATTCGCGAGAATTGGGCAGACGTACAGAAGTACGCATCGGTGTACATGCCGTATCTTTTGATCGTGGCTGTCGTCGCTTTGGGGATCTACCTCTGGGTTGTTAAAAAGCGCGACGCCGGCAATCGTTAAGCATCGTCGCAGCGCATGAAAAAAGACGTTCTACCGGTAGAAATAACGTTTGCTAACGTTTGGTTTGCTAACGTTTGCTGGGTAGAACGTTTTTTTATGTTTAAAGTTATGATTTTTTGAGCACACTGCTACCAGATGACCATATGCTAGCTGTGGAGAAAGAAGATTCCTAGGTTGAATTAAAAAAGGGAGGATGACTTCATGGTTGCCAATCGTCAAGATGCCTGGCTGGAAGAACATGATCTCTTACTGGCGGAGACCGTCCTCAGACACATTCGAGAAGGGAGTACACAGCTTAGAGCCTTCGAAGAGTGCGCCGAAAAACTCGGGCGGACGTCTGCAGCCTGCGGATTTCGGTGGAACAGTGTCGTGCGCAAAGATTATACGGAAGCGATCGCACTCGCCAAGCTTACCCGACAAAAACGTAAAAAAGACATGCGTCAGTCGTATGCATCTTTCAGCACGCGGGATAGGACATCGACCGGACGACTTTCTTTCCGAGAGTATGCCACTTCGGATAACGGTGATCAAGCTAAAGAAGTAAAGGCGGTAGAAGTTCATGGTGAACGCGCAGGGGAAGAGGGAGAGCTTACCTGGGATCACGTCTTACGTTTTTTAAGACAGGAAAAAGCGCGCTGGACGCAGCTTAAAAAGGAACGCGATCAACTCTTTTTGAAAACACAGGAGCACGCGTTACAGATCGAACGCTTGCAAAAAGAACTTGAAGCAGTTAAAAATGAAAAAATAACAGTAGAGAAAATTCAGGAAGACTATCAAACATTGCTTAAAATAATGGAACGCGCTCGCAAACTTGTAGCCAAAGAAATGCTAGATGAGGAACTGGCTGAAACGCAGCCGGTCTTTAAGATGGATCCGAACGGTAATCTGGAACGGATTGAACAGGCGCTGTAATGTGCCTTTCGCATCTTTCGTCTGTCAGGCTTTTTGCAAAACGGATCGAGGAAAGAACGGATCGAGGAAAGAACGAATCGCTCGAACGCATGACCGGTAGAATATATAATCGGTCGAACACATGAACGAATGATATGGCTGATAAGACCGCTTTTTTCTTCATCAAGCGCGACTCGCATGAGCAGGGTGAGGAGAAGAAGCGGTTTTTGTATGGGGTTTTAAGTTGTCGGCGCGGTGGCGCTGTGCCATAATGATAAAAGTAACCCGGCAAAGGAGGATGCGTATCGTGCCCGAATTATCCCTCTGGAAAGCGCCACGGCCGCTGGATGGGTATACGCGATTGCTCGACGTATTAACCGCGTATCAGCGTCTTGTGCCCGACGATGCGCTGAGTGATCGACCTCTCACCCTTGTGCTGACGCCCGATCAGATGACGTTTCAGGTCGAGCAGGCGCTTTTTCAAAAAGATAGGCCGGGTAGTCTGACTTTGCAAGTATACAGTTTTAAACGCCTGGCCTGGCGCGTCTTTCAGCTTTTGGGTGGAAGCGAGCGCCTTCCTTTAACGTCACTCGGACAGAGACTGATCGTGGCGCGCGCCATTCACAGGCATGGCGAAAAACTTTTAACGTTAAAGCGAGCCTTAAAAACACGTGGTCTCCTCGATAAAATAAGCCGCCTATTCAATGAATTTCGCCATTACAGTCTAGAACCCGAAGCTTTGCTCAAGGTTCGTACCGGGCTCGCGGATGAAGACTTGGATGATATGTTTAAACAAAGCTTTGCCGCAAAGTTAGAAGATCTCTACCTCCTTTACCAAGACGTTCACGGACTTTTGGAAGATGCCTACCTTGATCATGAATCGACGCTTAAGCTGCTCGCCGAAAAAATTCCCGAGTATGTATCGAAGATGAAGGCTGTTTTTTTTGTGCTCGGTTTTAGCAGTTTTACGCCGGAAGAGCGCAGCGTCTTAGGGGTGCTTATGCAGCATGCCGAGCGCGTCAACATTCTATTAAACGGTTATAGCACAGAGGGTACGCATCCGGAGATCGTAAGAACAGAGCAAAAACTGCTTGAGCTCGCTGAAAAGCTGAACGTTCCCGTTCATCATGAAGTCGTGCCGTTGGACGTCAATCAAAGTGCCGGGCCGCTTTATACGCTCTGGGCGTCGACTCGAGCGCCTCTATCCCACGCCGTAAACGGAAGGACACCTCCTACAGTCGAAGTGAGTGAGGGATCACAGAATGTGCCTGAAGTTTTGCAGGTGATCGGGCGGGATCGCGCCGAACAGTATGAACGCATTGCATTTTTTATCCGCCGGGAAGTAAGACGCGGTCGAAAGTTTCGTGATTTTGCGATCATTACTGGGCGGATTGAAACGGACGGCGAGGTGATTGAACGCATCTTCGGGATGCTGGACATACCGGTTTTTATGGATAAAGCGGAAGAGATGCGCCATCATCCGCTCATGCGCTTCCTTACGGCGTGGTTAGAGCAGCTCGCAGACGGCGAGCTCGATACACCTTTGCTGATCGATATGCTGAAAACCGGTCTGCTCACAGAGCAGTTGGGGACGCTGCAGAAGACGTATGCCACGGACATGGTCGAGATGTTGGAAAACTTTTGCCTATCCTTCGGTGTGCGTGGCCGTGACTGGTGGATACCGTATTTCGGTTTTAAGGACGAGACGGCGCGTAAGAAGAGTACGCCCTTTGAGATGCTGCGTCAAGCGCTAACCGATGCGCTCCGCCCGCTTATGGAACGGAGGCGTCAAAAGGAAGCATCGGCTGAGTTTACGGGTCGGACCTGGGCGCTTGCCGTTTGGGAGACTTTGTCAGTGATGAACGTCGGAAGAGTGCTCGCGCGCTGGATGGATGATGCGGCGGCAGAGGGTGATGAAATGCTACTGGAGCGCCATGAACAGGCCTGGAATGGCCTTGTGGATGTGCTCGATGAGTTTGTAGAGGCGCTCGGTGATGTACCGATGGAGGGCGCCACCTTTGCAGAGATCATGCTTTCGGCAGTCGATGCACTTACCTTTAAAACCATACCACAAACCGTAGATGCCGTGGTGGTAGCCAGTTTTGAGCAAAGTCGTATGCTCCCCGTTCCCGTCCTCATCTTTGCCAATGCTATCTTTGGCGAACTCCCGCCTTCTTTGAACGATGACGGGCTTCTTTTAGAAGCGGAACGGAGCTATTTGCTAAGACGTGGTTTGGAGCTTGCACCCGATGTGCATGAGGCGGTGGACATCCTGGACGGGCGTTTTTTAGAGTGGCTCGGAACGGCACGGGAGCAGATCGTTTTTGCTTCGTTTACCTTCGACGAAAGTGGTGAACGCGCTTCACCGGCGCCGGTATTGGATATGTTAAAACGTCTTTTTCCCGGACATGCTGTCCTGGACGTGGCATGGTATGATGCCATGACGCCGCGACGCGCTTTTCGTGAACTCATCCGTTTAAGGCATCAGGCGAACGATGCGAGGGTTCGTGTTGAGACGAAAGAGGCGACGCGGGCGGAAGGGACGCGCTCTTTTTCGCAAGTGTTAGAAAAAGCACTGCTGGCCATTCCCGAAACACAGCATCTTGTTGAGAAGCTGCGCGAACAATCGTCCTGGGTGGACGTAACGGCTGAGATCCCGGAAGAACTCGCGCGCGCGCTCTTCGGTCAGCCCCCAAAGTTATCGGCGACTTATTTAGAAAGCTTTTATAGCTGTCCGTATCTTTTTTGGGCGCGTTACGGTCTCGGTTTGGAGGAGCGGAAAGTGTTTAAAATAAATCGACTTGATACGGGCGTGCTCTATCATGAAACGCTTAAAAACCTGGGGCGCTCACTCGCAGGCGCTGATCTAAAGTACCGGGAACTTTCTTTAGAGGAGATTGAAAAAAGAGCATCCCGTCTGCTTCTAGAGACGAGCATGCAGCCCAAGTACCGCATTTTTTCACACGATGCACGCCATCAGTCGATGCTTTCGCGCCTTTCTGATGTGGTGGAGCGGGCCAGTCGCGCTTACTTCGCGCACCTTAAAAAGAGTCATTTTGTACCGCAAGGCTTTGAACATCCGATTCGTTACACGCTTGTGACCGCCAATCCTAAAGTTCCGGAAATTGTACTGGAAGGGCAGGTCGATCGTTATGATGTGGCCGTCATTGAAGGGAAGCCGTATATCCGGCTGATCGATTACAAATCTTCACAATACGACTGGCGTTGGCCGTATATTGCGGGTGGTCTAAGGCTACAGCTACTCCTTTACTTGTTAACCTTTCTTAAAGAACACCCGGATATGCGTCCGGCAGCCGTCCTCTATCTACCCGTTCAAGATCAGATCGAGCGTGTGAACGTTCCACCGGATACGGATGATGCGGAGCAAGACCTATCCAGAAGGTTTCTGGACAAGTACCGCGCGCGCGGTCTTCTCACCGCGGATGAAAAAGTACTTCTGGCCATGGATACGACGCTGGAGAAGGAGAAGCGCTCACCGTATTTGCCGGTTGAATTTACTTCCACGGGGAAAGACGGAAAAAGGTCGTATCACAAAAGTCGTTCGAGTGTACTGGATGAAAAGGATTGGATGACGCTCACCGCGTTTGTAGAAGAGAAAATCATCGAAGCGGGAGAACAGATTATAAGCGGTCAGTTTACACCTAGTCCGTATCGAGATCGTTCCGGCAGTGCGCTTTCTATGCCCTGCCAGCACTGTCCGTATCAAGGGGTGTGCCGGTTTGAGCCCGATCAAGGCCTAAGACATGTTCGCCCGCTTTCGAAAACAAAGGATCAGGCGTTAGATGTCATCAAAACGAAGGCTGAAAGACAGATGCTTTTATCAAAGGAGGGGATGCGCCGTGACCTCTAAAAAGCGCTGGCAAGCTTCACAGTTAGCGGCGATAGATGTGCAGGCCCGAGAGATTCTCGTCGCTGCTGCTGCCGGTTCCGGGAAAACGAGCGTCCTCGTCGAACGGCTCATCCGTACGATAAAAGGTGAAGATAGAGAGCCGGTGTCTATACGCCACCTTCTCGTGCTGACCTTTACCAATCAGGCTGCCGGTGAGATGCGCGAACGGTTAGAAAGAGAGCTGCGCCGGACACTCGATAAAGTTACAGATGAGCGTTTAAAGACTTTCATTCGCAAGCAGTTGCAACTTCTACCTCAAGCGATGATCACGAACTTTCACCGCTTTGCTTTACGTATGCTCCGCCGTTACGGACACCATATGGGGTTGGACAGCGACTTCGCTGTTGCCGATGAGACGACTGTTCTTTTGCTAAAAGATGAAGTATTTGATCAGCTGCTTCTGGAACGTTATGAGCGGTTGGATCAGGATGCGTCCTTTCAGATGCTCATCGAATGGTTTGACAGTTCGGTTTATGAGACGTCGCTCAAGCAAGCAGTGTTTAAGATTCACCGTTTACTGGAGAGTGTACCGGATCACTCTTTTGCTTATAAGGCACTGTTAAGACCCTATGAGGCCCTGGACGAGCCGCTTTCTGCCCAAACATGGTACCAGGCACTGTGGGTGGCAGCAGAAGAACTGCTGACGGAAGCAAACATAAAGATGCAATACGCGCTTTCATTGGCTGAAAAAAACGGTTTTAATGATTACCTGGAAACCCTGGCTGAAGATCATGAGCGGATCGGTATGGCTCTGGTCGCGCTCAGGGATGAACGTTCCGCTTTGTTAACTACGGATCCGATCATACGCGATTTTGCGCTGACCTATGAGCGTCTGCTCGACATTTTGCAAATGGCAAATAACTTTTCGAACTTAAAAGCGATCCGTACCGACGACGCGTCGGTCAAAGCTATCAAAGACGATATACAAAAGGAACGCAATGATGTCAAAAAGAAAATCAAGAACGAATTAGATACGCTTAAAGCGTATCAGCCGGTTTTAACGGAACATATCCGGGCAGCCAAACCGGTTGTCGAAGCATTGCTTCAGCTGACAAAAGATTTTACGGAAAAATATCAGGCGCAAAAAAAACGGTTCCGCCTTGTCGATTTTGCCGACTTAGAGCATTATTTTTTAGCACTCCTTAAACTCGACGACGGACGGTACGGAGAGATGATCGGTCGGTCGTTTCAGGAGATTTTGATTGATGAATATCAGGATACGAACCGCGTGCAAGAAGCGATTTTAAGCGAGCTGTCCCGTTACGGTGCGCGCCGTTTTATGGTAGGTGACGTCAAGCAAAGTATTTACCGGTTTAGACTGAGCGATCCGAGCCTGTTTGTGCAAAAATATCAGGCACTCCCTCGTTTAGAACCGTCTCAGGTGGGCGCGGTTCAAGCGGATGCGCTCGTACGAATCGACCTTACCGATAACTTTCGCAGTCGCGCTTCAGTTCTGGCGTGGGTGAATGCTGTGTTTGAGCATATATGGCAAGCGGGTATCGGGGAGATAACCTATGATGACGATGCGCGTTTAAAACCTGGTTTACCGTATCCTCCGGCGAACTGGACCAAACCCGAGCTCGTTCTGATCGATCGCAGCGATCCATCTGCAAAATATGATGAAAACGGAGACGATGCCGCGCGCACAGGTGAAAGTATGGAGGCGAATGATCTGGATGTTGCGAGCGTTTCTCTAGAGGAGATGAACACGGCGGAAGCGGAAGCGCGCTGGGTGTTAAAACGGATTCAGGCGCTTTTAACCGCGTATCCATCTGATGAGGAAGGTCCGGGTGTCACCGTGGATCCTATGAGCGGTCACACGCGCCGGCTTCGTCTAGGGGATATGGCCATCCTTGTTCGTTCTACGCCCGGTTATGTAGAATCGCTCACGAAGGTTTTTCAGGAGGCCGGTGTACCGCTTATCACCCCTCCTCAACAAACATTTTTCGAAACCGTCGAGGTCAAGACGATTCTTTCGCTTTTAAGTTTGCTGGATAACCGGCGTCAGGATATCCCGCTGGCGACCGTTTTGCGCTCCCCGATTGTCGGACTAAACGATGAAATACTGGCGAGGATCCGTCTTCAGTATCGCGATCTTCCTTTCCATGAAGCGGTTTTGAACGTTTCTCGCAAAGACGGAGATTCAAAGCCGGTGAAGCTGGAACGTTTCTGGGAGCAGTTTGAGCGTTGGCGCGCACTGTCGCAGTGGATGCCGATTGACGCGCTGCTTGAACGTATTTATGAGGACACCGGATATTTGGAACACGTTCTTCTCCTTCCGGACGGTCGTGAGCGGGAAGAGAGGCTTCTAAAGCTCCTTACCTTTGCACGCCAGTATAGAGCGTCGCATCTCAGCGGGCTCAGCCGTTTTTTACGCTATGTTGAAAAAATTCGCGAGACGGAGCTATCCCCTGCGGTACCGGATAGCGAGAAAGCAGCCGATGCGGTTCAGCTTTTAACCATTCATGCCAGTAAAGGATTAGAATTTCCTGTCGTTTTCATACTCGGCCTGGGTAAGATGATTAACAAGCAGGATACGACCGAACGTCTCTTGCTTCACACAGATGAAGGGCTGGGGATCGATACCGTCGACGTAAAAAATCGCCTGCGTTATCCTTCTTTATTAAAAAAAGCCATCGGACAACGTCTTCATCAGGAACGGCAGGCGGAAGAAATGCGACTTCTGTACGTGGCGATGACGCGGGCAAGGGAAAAGTTGACACTCGTAGGATCAGTAAAAGAGCCTGATAGATGGCTCAAACAGCTTGTGATTTCCTATCGCGAGCCTTCTTATATACGCAACGCAGACAAGATGTTAACGTGGGTTATGAGCGCTGGGGGGGAGGCGTTTTTAAAAACATTGCAAGATGGAACGCCGACGTCCTGGGAAATAACACCGCTCGGGCGAAAAAAAGAGCTTAAGTATGCCGGAGAGGTCGAAGTCGATGTTTATTTGACACGCTCCGCCGAGCTTCTGTCGTCTGTGACCGAGGATACGATGGATGCGAAGGACGTTACGCTTATGCGCGAATGGCGTGAGGCGACGCCGGAACATCGACAGATGGGTGCGGACCAAGCTCAAGATGACACTCAAGCTGTTGGCGGGGTAGAAGATTTGAAAGAAGCGCTTTTATATACGCCCGCTGACCTACCTTACCGCCTGCTCCCGGCCAAATTATCGGTGAGCGAACTCAAAAGGCGCTATGCCTTGATCGCCGAGGAGTCGGCGCCGCTTTTTCGACCCCCCCGCCGGTTGCGTGAGCCCCGCTGGTTAAGTGAGACGGCGCAAACGATAACACCGGAAAGGGTGGGAACCGCTGCCCATCGTCTTTTGCAGGCTCTCGATTTTTCTCTTGCGCCTTCGCTGGAAGTGTTGGTCGATTTACGTGAACGCCTCATCGAGGAGGCTTCGCTCCGCCGAGAAGAAGCAGAGGCCGTTGATCTTAAGATGATCCTTGATTTCTGGACGTCCCCGCTGGCTGCACGCCTTCGCACGTCTCGCTGGCTCGAGCGCGAGGTCCCTTTCACCTATGCCTTGCCGGTGGAACAGGTTTATGCACTGCTGACGGACAACAAAAAGATCCCTGAACCTTTGCGGCGCATCGTAACGTATAAGCATCCTGAACCACTGCGACATACCGACTCCTTGCAACACCATGAATTTTTACAGCACCCTTTTTTTTGGCACACTAAGCCTTTGCAACACACCGAATCTTTGCAGCGCGCTGGAGCACTTCGCGCTCATGCGGATGCCTCTCCCCGGGAGGATCATGATGTTGTCCTCATTCAGGGTATGATCGATGTGTTGGCCGAACTTGAAGACGGGGCGCTTTTCCTTTTGGACTATAAAACCGATCGCGTCAGTGAAAAAGAGATTGCGCAAGCGGTGGAGCGTTACCGGCACCAGCTCGATCTATATGCCGATGCCGTAGAAAAAATTTACCGGCGGCCTGTGGATGAACGATGGTTGTATTTTTTGCGGGTAGGTATGGGCGTACCGGTGCATTTAAAATGAGATGATTTTCCTATGGATATCCTGGCGAAAACTACAGGATTTTCACGAAGATTGTCGAATATACCTTCTAGCACAGAAAAGAATTCTGTGGTGTGGAGGGGACAGAGGATGACGCTTCACGCCCGCCTGGGTGTTATATGGGGAAAAACGATTGTATTTTTCCCCATGTTTGACGACATATCGATGACCAAACTTTTACATCGGGACAACTTCACAGGGTGTCTTGCCGAGCTAACGAAACCTCTTCCGTTTGCCTTAGTGCTATCGCTCATCGATCAACTGGAAAATATATTTCATGATCCACGCCTTCTAGACACGTTCATTCGTGCCGATCATGTCACACACGATTTTGATCTATCGGTCGATCCAACAGGGCATATCCAAACGCTCGACGTTTTATATCAACTCTCCTGGGATGATCTGGAAGCATCGCTCGTCTCCTTTCTGGAAAAGATCGATCAGACATATTCTCTAACCTGGCTGTGGCAATATGAGACGAAGCGTACTGTGAAGCTTTTATACTGTTCGGATCGTACGCCTTCTTTCTTTTCTTTTGCCGAACGAGCATCCTTAACAAAACCTTGGCGTGAACGGTTGGCGCTCGTTCTACCGGAACTTTGGACCGATCCGGAAGAGCATTATGAAAGGGTTCTCGCCGACATCCCGTACGTTAAGAACTGGCTTCAGCACTACCGCCGGGCGTTGACCGACTTTCCTATGTATCGCGAGCAGCTTGTTAAAAACAATGCGATATGGACGTTTTCTCACTCCGAGGGAGAGGTGGACTTAAACGAGACGGACGAAGATCAAAGACGTGCAGAGCGGATCGCGCTTCAATGGTTAAGTTTACGTGGTGAAATCTTGCTTCTTCCGTCTATGCGGCTTGTTAAACATGAGGGGGAACCGTCCTTCTACTGTGCACGATGCCAGACGGCGGTTAAAAAACCCGCGATCTGGGATTGCTTTGATTGCGGTGAAAAAGATGTTTTTTGTCCGATCTGTCAGGCGCTCGGCACAAGTCACGGCTGTAAGCTCGTTCTCATGCGTCCAAAAAGGGTGTAGACCGCTGGTAGGTTCCCCTGGACCCACGGTATAATAGGGTCAAACGATCGTAAAGGAGACGGGTGCGATGGCTGAACTGGCGAATTGTCCACGGTGTGGCAAGCTCTTTGTACGCAGTTCGACGCAAAAAGTATGCTCTTCTTGCATGCGAGAGATCGAGAACGACTTTGAAAAGGTTTACCGGTTTTTGCGTAAAAAAGAAAATCGTCAGAGTACGATTTACGAGGTCAGTGCGCGCACCGGTGTAAGTGTTGCTCAGATTACCGAGTTTATAAGGGAAGGCCGGATTCGCGTGGCCGATTATCCGAATATGGCTTATCCGTGTGAACGATGCGGCGAGGTGTTGATCACGGAGGGCCGTTTTTGCAGTAGCTGTCAGAAAATCCTCGAAGAGACGGCCGCGACGCTTCAGGAGATGCTAGACGATACCAAACCATCGCTTTCGGCGGGTGAAGGTTACTTGCAAAAAAAGAAGGACGATCTGAACCGCTCATACTAAACTTCTTTCATCGGTTGCCGATATATTCTATAAGAGATGCTTGTCGCGTTTTTTAAGTTGGATCAGAAATGAGGGAACGCGGATGAATATCAAGCCAACCGATGCCCATATACAAGCCTACCAGAGTGAGCCGAAAGAAGCGCTCAAACGACCGGTAGTACAGCAAAAACCAGCAGTACAGCAAAAACCATTAGAAGAAAGTCGCGCCCGTCCTGATCGATTGGAGCTTTCACAGGAAGCAGCAAAACTTTATCAGGGTGGGGAAACGAGCGAGGGTGACAAACTTCTCGTGCTGAAACGAGCCATTGAATCGGGAACGTACAAGGTCGATCCCCTGCGTATCGCCGATGCCTTGCTCGCGCGTCTTTCCGGGCAGGAGAAGACCCATGCGTGAAGAGGAAGAAAAAGCACTTATAGGTTCGTTTCTTCAGACACTGCAAGATCTCTTAGCTGTTCACGATGTGTTTATCGATCTGGCCGAGCGCAAACGTCAAGCGCTCATGCAGCAAAAGATCGACGTGCTTAAAAAGATCGTGGAGGAAGAGACGGTTTTACTGACGGTGACCCGGCGTTTAGAAGACGAACGCTTACGTCAGGTGACGGCGCTTTTTGAACTGCACGGTTTGGGAGAGCGGATGAGCCAGATGGGGCAGGAAGAAGCTCAAGAAACGTCGCGGACCTTTTCAGAACTGCTTTCGCTCTGGTCGGAAGGGGACGAAACGCGACAAACGATCGAAGCGCTCGGACATGAACTTGCGTTAAAAATGGCTACCCTGCGTTGGAAAAATGAAATGAATCAAGCGCTTATTGAGTTTGCATTGCAGTCGATCGATCGTTATGTCGGACTGTTTGTCGAACTCTATCCCGGGTCCGCTTATCCTTCTCCCTCCCGCACCCCTTCTGCTTCCTCTTCTAATTTTTCTTCCTCCTCTTTCTCCTCCTCGTCTTCTTCGTCTTCTTCCTCCTCTTCCTCCTCTTCCAATTCAAAAGGTCCTATTCCCCCGACATTTTTTGAACGCAAACTCTGAGTGCAAAATTTAAGCGGAGCATTTTAAACGATTAATTCATGTGAAAGTAAGGTGAGAAGATGCGTTCGACTTTTACCGGTCTGGAGATCGCGCGGCGCGCGCTCACTGCCCAGCAAACGGCGATTACAACGACGGAACATAATGTAGCGAATGCCAATACCGAAGGGTACACACGCCAGCGGACCGAACTGATCGCGTCTCGTCCGCTTCCTTATCCCGGACTGACGCAAGGCGCGCTTCCTGGGCAGATCGGCATGGGGGTAGACGTTCAACAAATTCGGCGACTCCGAGATGCCTTTCTCGATCGGCAGTACCGGGAAGAGTCGGCGCAGTCTTCGTACTACGATGAGCTCAGCAAGGTGTACGATCGGCTGCAGGCCGTGTTAAAAGAAGATAGCGATCTTAACGGCGCCGGTGTGCTCCGGGCTGTTGATGCCTTTTGGGGGGCACTGGATGACTTGTCGCTTGCGGCCGAACGCGGTGAGGTTCGCGAACAGGTGATCGGGGCGGCAGAAAGTGTCACGGATGCTTTCCGGCATATTTTTGAATCGCTAAAACGTATCTCCGATGATCTCGATTTTGAGGTGCGTCAGCAAGTCGCGGAGATTAACTCGATTACGACGCGCATCGCCGATCTGAACGCCCAGATCACCCAGCTTAAACCGCACGGGCTCACCACCAACGACTGGGAAGATACACGCGATAAACTTTTAGATGATCTGTCCAAGCTCATCGATATATCCGTTGTTGACTTGGGGAATGGCAGTATCCGCGTGACAACCGCAAACGGCGGTGTGCTCGTCGATGGCGTGAATCAGACGGCCCTAGAGCTTACGACGGATGATCAGGGGAGAAGTATTCCGATGTTAGGCGGGGCGGTACTTAGAGGTCAGGGAGGCGCTCTGGGTGCTTCACTTGAAGCACGCGATACGGTGCTTACCGAGACAAAAAGCCGTTATGACGCCTTAGCCGTTGCATTTGTTCAGGCGGTTAATGATATCCACATGGGCGGGATTAACCTCAAAGATATTTTAAAGGGACGAACGGAAGCCAGCGAGATTCCTTTTTTCGTGAGTGCTTCTTGGGTCGAGACGTTTGCAAAGGAGCATCCAGACCTCTGGCAGGATCTTTCGGACGGTAACCTTTCCTGGTTAGATCAAGATTTCCTGGTCGATCCTGCCGATCCTCAAAAAGGTTATATCTGGCAACCTAAAGAAATGGGAGATGTTGCCGTTAATCCGCTTATCATCAGCGATCGGGAGCTATTGGCAGCGGCCGGGGTACCGCCTTCCGGAGTGGCAGACGGCAAAGTTGCGAAAGCACTCGCTGCTTTTCGCTATCAGCCGCTTCCGGCGCTTGCGACGCAAGAATCTTTTACCGAGGCTTATGCCGGCATCATCGGGCGGCTCGGCATCGATGCGCAGCGGGTCGATCATCTGCGGGAAATGAAAACGACGCTTGTTCAGCAAGTTGACCGTCAGCGGGATGCCGTGCACGGGGTCTCATTAGATGAAGAAATGACGCTTCTCTTGCAGTATCAGCATGCGTACAGCGCTGCAGCCCGTGCGGTCACGGCCATCGATCAGATGCTGGATAAGCTCATTAACGGTACGGGCTTGGTCGGGCGTTAAGTCGCTAAAACGTGCGTGATGATACAAGTTACAATTTTACCTTGCTCAATATGATCTCTATCATGTTGATCTTCTGAACGTTTTTTTAGGATAGACCTCCATGCCGAGGGGGCGGCACCAGCAGAAGGATGAAATGCATATCTTATTTCAGGATAGGTGTTATGACAGGGAGGAGGGTTTAAGGCGTGCGCATTACACAGGGGATGATGGCCCGGCAATTTTTGGCGAACTATGAACGGTCCATGCAACGTCTGGATCGTTATCAGGCGCAGCTTGAGACTGGGAAAAAAATAACGAGACCATCCGAAGACCCGGTGACGGCTGTGATGACCGTGCGCGCCCAGGCGGAACTTCGGGGTATCGCACAGTTTGAACGAAACGCAAGTACGCTTTTAAGCTGGGTACAGACGACGGATGCGGCGTTATTTGAGGCACAAGATCTGATGAAAACATTGCGCGAAAAGATGGTACAGGCTTCCAGCGATACTCTGGGTGAGACGGCCATGAAGGCGCTCGCTGCCGAGATACGACAGATTAAAGAGCAATTTGGCGCGATTGCTAACACGTCGATCGGCGGTCGTTATGTGTTCGGTGGTACCAATACGCTGGATCCGCCTTATGTGGAAGGCGCTTTTCAGGAGACATCCGATAATGGACCGGCAACGGGAAACGATCCGGGGAGCGGAAAGTATGGCGGCAATGATGCTGTCATCGATGTGGCCCTCAAACCGGGGATCGATCTTCCTTTAAACGTCATCGGCAAAACACTTTTTAACACGCAAGACAAAGATGGCCGAACGTTTTTTGCTTTTCTCGATCAGGTTGCCGATCAACTTGAGCAAGGTCGACCGGTAGGCGATCTCCTGGGTGCACTGGATGAGCATGAAGATCGCTTTTTAACGACGCATACGACGTTAGGTGCTGTCGAAGGACGTCTGGAGCTTATGCTTTCACGATTATCTTCGGAAGCGGGTATTACCGAAGAACTGTTATCGAGGCAAAGTGATGTCGATATTGCGGAGATCGTTACGAGACTTTCTATGCAAGAAAATGTGCATCGGGCAGCGCTTGCGACCGGTGCGCGCATACTCATGCCGACCCTGATGGACTTCCTGCGGTGATGCCTATGCTGATCATCGATCAAAGTGAGGCCTGGGCCCGCCTTGGCTCGATCGGCGTGCTGCGCGCCAGTCGTGAAGAAGCGGCGCGGGGGAAGGAAGCGCTCTTATCCGGTATCGCGCGACGCGTCGAAGAAGGACACCGTCTGGAATCCGTCGAAAAGTCGAACCGTGCGATCCAGGAGATTGCCCGGGACCGGTCGCTGCCGCCTGAAAAAACAGCAATTGGGCAGTTTTTCGAACCGCCGCTCGTGCCGGTTTCGATACGTTTTGTGGATGATACGGAGCGCCGAGGACTATGGGTGGATGTGCGTCTTTAACGCTGTGAGTGGATGTGCGTCTTTAACGAAGAGAGGAAGTACATTTTTCACTCGCAAGTAGAGTCAATTCAATTATGTAGAGTTAATCATGTAGATGCAATGACGATATGTTTGAGCGAAAGGCGGATACTCAGTGGGCCAGATTTTTTTCCCGCGTGGACTTCCCGGTTTTTATCAGGAAAAGCATTGGACGCTCTATGAACTTGCGAAACCTTTTTACCTGTTGGAAGCGAGCGGTCGGTCGGAAATAGCCCTGCCGGTTGTCTCGCCTTATGTTTTTTATCCCGAGTACAAGGTAAGCATTGCGCCTGATGTGCTCAAGCGTTTGTCTGAAGGGCGATCTACAAAAGGGCAAGGTGCTGATATTGGACAAGGTCCGGCTGATTCATCTGTGGCCGGAGAGGTGCTCATAGCTCAACACCCTGCGACCGATCACCATATCGATCATTATACCGATCAACATGCCGATGAATATACCGATCATTATACCGATTATCACACAGACGAAATGGTCCTCGATGCTCATCACCTTGAAGACCATCCGAACCCGTGGGTTGTGTTGGTCGTGGTGACCTTAAGAAAGCCGTTAGAAGCTTCGACGATGAATCTTAAAGCGCCGATTATCCTTAATTCTTACACGCGTCAGGCCGAACAGGTTGTCCTAGAACAGTCCCCGTACGATACGCGAGCTCCTCTTAACCCTCTTAAGATTCAGGATTTCCCCGCCTCCGGTATGGATCACGGCGAAACGAGGTGACATGATGCTTGTTTTGAAGCGGAAAGTCGGGGAATCCATCATCATTGCCGATGGAATTGAGATCGTGATACTCGGTCTGGAAGGCTCTCAGGTCCGCCTTGGGGTAAAGGCACCTCGTGATATTCCCGTTTACCGGGAGGAGATTTACCGGGAGCTTCAAGCGACGAACCGGGAGGCGCTTACAACCAAGGAAGACTTGGCGAAGCTTTTCAGGGACGATGAATTCTAGTTGTTAGCACGCGTGGTCATCGTGGCGGGTGAAGGCAGCTTACGAAAAACCGCCGGGGACGCCTCCTTTTAAAAGTGGGAGGAGGTCACGGAATGAAAGGGTGTCGCCGTTCATGGGAAAACGTCTTTACGTCGTTCGAGGCGATCGGTCTTTTCATCTAGCCCTTGGCTGTGAGGAAAGAGCACTCTGGTGCTCGCCACCCCTTCCGGCTGTTTTGGCTGAATGGCTGGTAGGTAAGCTGAATTCATACGATCAGCATATAGATCAGCATATAAATGTAAATGGCATTAGATCGGAGGCTGCGATAGACGGTGAGTCAACAGATTTAGAAGGCGATCCTGCCCTTGATCATAATAGTGAATTAACATCCGCGCTAGAGGCGTTCATTCGTCGGTCCCTTAAGGAAATTGATGAACGCTTAGGTCTCGACTGGCTTAATCAGTATGAACATTCATTATTTATCGCCAAGAAAAAAACAGAAGATCGGACGCCCCAATCTTCACAGACTTCTTTTGAGGAAGACATAGTTTTCCAGTCAGAAACAATCGCCTACATGATTCGTCAAGCGGTCAAGGGAAGAATTCTAACTGCTGAGCAATTGTTTCGCTACTTGACCCAAAAGACGCCTTATCAAAAAATGAGTCAACCTATTAAGCCAGATGTATTCTGGCAAGGGTTTCAGCTTGCGTATGAAGGGGCGTCCACGTTCAAGGAACTACATAAGGCGTCTCGTGCATATCTACAGAAAGAAAGCATCATCCGTATCCGCGCCG